>JBBKXJ010000400.1:0-6467 GCA_037969395.1 Pseudomonadales bacterium | reverse complement strand
ATCCAACCGGCAGTGCCGCCACCAACGATGACCACTTTGCTTATATTGTTGCCGCTCAAATCGAAACCCCCTCTTATAAAACCCGCTTACCGGTTTAGCTGATTCAGCAATTGCGCCCGTAGTTTTCGTGCCTTTGTCTCATCTATGGGGGAAAGTACGCCACGACTGGCCTCCGGTATATGGCTTGCCGCATCCGCATCTTCCTGAAAAATATAATAGTCAAACAGATTGCGCCATGCCTTACGCTGCGCGTCGGGTAAGTCACGAATACTCAACAGCGCATGATTCAACACGTCCAACGGCGAGCCCATAAAAGCCGGTGATTCGCGCCACCAATAATTCACCAGCATATTTAAACTCTCCAAGCCTTCTACGTGGTGCCACCACATACTGGGGATAAAAATGGCATCGCCGGGGCCGAGTTCCGCTAACTGTGCATGTTTTAGTGCTTCGCGAAAGCGGGGGTATTGGTCGAAGTCCGGCTTGTGCATATCAACCAGACTGATGGCTTGCCCGGCGGGTGCGAAGTCGAGTGGACCCACATACAAGTTCTGCAATTGTTCGGGTGGAAACAAAGTGACTCGTCTTCTGCCAGCGACCACGCAGGCAATATTATCGGGGATATCGTAATGGGCGGCGATGCGGCTTTGATTGCCGATCCACAGCCTGACCATAGGCTGGCTATCCTCAAATATAAGGTCGTTCTCGGCTCGGAACCCCGGCAAACAGTGGTCTACCGATGTTGATCCAACATAGCAGACCGGGGGCGAGGCATCATTCTGATACGCTAACAATTTTTCCAGCACCGCATCGAGTTGAACTCTCTCGGGCTGAAAATTAAAACCCGACATATCTTCGTTATAGAATATACGGCCCTGTATCTCCGGCGGGCCGATAGAAGCCGTCACAGGAACACCCTGGTAAAACCTGCGCAGGTAGTCAAACAACTCGGCAGGCGATTGCCTGGCCGCCTGGACTATGGGCCAATCGGAAACCAGACCCCTCAGAATCAGAGGGGTTTCAGATTGGCGTACCCGCTCTGAAATATGATCAGGTTTGCAATCGTCTAACTCTTTAACCAACGAACTAATATTCAACGTTATCCCACAGTCGCAATCTGTTTGTTTTTCAGTTCAATTAACGTTCTAATGTTCATTACCGAGGCCAGCGCCATGTAGATATGTTCCAGGAATCCCCTGCTGTGCAGTTTCTCCAGATCTTTCGCATTGAGCTTTTGCAGCCGCTCTTCATTGATCGTGTAAAAGCCAGACAGCTTGTGCTTGCTGTGATCGTTTAACTCCACCTCGAGCGTAAACGGTTCCAATAACTGCAGTTCATCAAGCGCATCGGCAAACCCTTTCATAGCCGTGTGACCTTCCAGAATGGTGCGCAGTACGGAGCTGATATGTTCGAGGTAGGGGCTGGTTCCTCCATGTTCGAGATAAAGCGCTTCACCCTCGGTGCGGCTGACTCTGGAGCTGTCTATGTCGATATGTATTACCGGGTTCTCGGTAGGGATACCATCCACTGTTTGGTTCTGAAAGCCTATGAGAAATGGCTGGCGTTGAATGGTTAGGGGAATATAGCTCGCGTTCCAACCGTCGTCGCCCAGAAACAGATTCTCGCTATCAGCCAGCCCGAATAAAGCAAGCGATTCATAGGCGCCAGTCTCGGTGTTTTTGCGAAAAACGATAGGGTACTCGGCCTGAACCTGGCGATATTCCGCAAGAAATACACCGGTGCAGGTGACATTGTCACCATATTCGTCTGATCTTTTGGTGATAATTCGAAGATCTTTGTGGCTTATATTGTCAAGCAGCACGTGATTTGGCATATCTTTTCTCAGTGACGGAGAGGCGCTATAAGTTTACACCTTGCTGAAACCATATTGCCTGAGCTTATTGATCAGTTCGCGATTGGTTGGCAACGCTGCCACCAATTTAGCAGTTTTCTCGGCGTTTTCCCGAAAAAGTTTATTGCCGTGATCACTATTCTGCGTTTGCCGGGCACTCCCCTTTGCTTCGGTCTCAAATCCCATACCATAGAGCACATACTGATAACTCGCGGAGGGGAAGATTTCATCTACCTGGGTAAAATCAGCGTTTGATGGAAAATGGTGGCGCCATAGCATCATTAACTCCTGCAAACTATCGGGAATTGAAGCGTCGCGGCGGTTGTCCTGCCAGAAGTCGGAATCGGCTCTTCGATTCAGCACATAATGCAGTTTCAGGAAATCTATCACGCGGTCCCAACGGTAAAGGAATTTTTCGTTAAAGCGCTTAGCGACAATATCCATTGTGGCGCGATTAGCCGGCAGTTGCTCGCTGATCATGTCGGCGGACAACTCCACCAACACCAGGGCCGATGCTTCCAGCGGTTCGAGGAATCCGGCAGACAAGCCAACTGCCACGCAGTTGCGATGCCAGAATTCCTTTCTGTGGCCGGGATTGAATGAAATTTTCCTCAAACTTGCCGACTCGGCGGCGTTACCCAGGCTGGGCTTTAAGTAAGCGCGTAGTTGTTGTTCGGCGCTGTCGTCAGTGCTATGCGCGCTAGAGTAAACATAACCCACTCCACGCCTTGAGGGTAGGCCTATGTCCCAAACCCAGCCCGCCTGCTGCGCCGTTGAGATAGTGCAAGAGGCAATCGGGCTATCTTCCTCGGCATAAGGAACCTGCACGGCCAGGGCGCGATCGACAAACAGGCTGTCATGCCGGCTAATGAAAGGTATTTCATAATGCTGGCCTAACAGTAGCGACGCGAACCCGCTGCAATCAATAAACAGCTCGGCCGCTATATCGCCGCGTTTTTCGCACTTGAGTGACGCAATATCGCCGCCCGGGTCAGAATTAACTTGAACAACATGGTCGAGTACGTGTTCGACTCCTAACGCCGTGGTGCAGTGCTTTTGCAGAAATTGGGACACCTTGCCGGCATCCAGGTGATAGGCGTAGTTTGCAACGGCGGCATACTCGGGCGTGGTAATCTGCTTTGGCGCCAGCCCCTTGTCGCATAGCGCTCCTTGAAAGCACGCGGCGTCGGCGAAGGCTACCCGGTCTTGATGTGCTTGCCAGTGAATCGCCAGGTTGGTTTGTGGAAAGCCATGCGGCAGGGAAAACGGATGATAATAGCTGTCGTCGTCTTTCCCAGTGACCCAACCGCAAAATTTTGTTCCCTGCTTGAACGAGGCGTCGCATTCGCGAAGAAAGTCGGTTTCGGCAATGCCCATTTTGCGCAATGTCGCGCGCATCGTTGGCCAGGTGCCCTCGCCCACGCCGATGGGCTTAACATCGGGGGATTCGATAAGCGTGACGGCCACACCGGAACCATCGGTTGACCCGTGCTCGGCGGCGATCAAACCTGCCGTTAGCCACCCCGCGGTGCCACCACCGACGATAACGATGCGCTTTATGGACTCTGCCATCTTATTTTGCCTGTATAAAACGAGTAAGCCGCCGATAGTATATCAGCGGCTTACTCGGCTAGGTCGAACAACTCAAATCAACGCGATATTAGAACGTCATCCGCACTCCAAGATTGTATCGCGCACCAAACTGACTGGCTGATTTGAATTGATTGTCATAGCGCTGATACTTGCGCTGCGATTCATCGGTCAAATTGATCGCCTCGGCAAACACCGTCAAGCCCTCTACCCACGGTAAATCATAGCTGATATTGGCGTCTAACTGAGCGAATGCCTCGGTATACACAGGCGCGTTGTCCGGTGTGTTGGTCCCTGACAGGAATTCATCGCGCCAGTTATAGGCGAGACGCACCTGCAGGCCATGCTTGTCGTAGAAGCCGACCAGGTTGGCCGAATCACTTAAACCGGGCAGCACAAATTGAAAACCGGAAATACCGTTGTCAACGTCCAGGTCACCATCGACCAGGGTCAGGTTAGCCATAACGCCAAACCCCGACTCTCCAAAAATATGCTGAACCGCGAATTCCCATCCGTAAAGCTCGGCTGTTTCAAAATTTCTTGGGGTGGACACATCCCAGTCTATTAACGGGTCGTCGGCAGCCTGATCTATCGCTGTGCCCACCGGATTACCCACATTCAGATTAATCTGGTCATGAATATTTTCAACCGTCAGCGGTTGAGCCGCTGCGGTCAAATCCGCTCGGGCCTGGTCGGCACGTGGCCCCAGGAATACATCTCTTAACCCATCGATCTGTTGCTGGTCAACTTCGGTGACAATAAAGTTCTCGACTTGCTTGCGAAAGTAACCGACTGACGCATAGCTGGCTTCGCCGTAATACCACTCCACCGATAAATCAAAGTTATCCGATTGAAATGGCACCAACTCCGGGTTTCCCGACGCTACCGTGCGCTGATTTAACTGTGGATTACCTCGCACCGAAAAGGTACCGCGCAAATCGAACAGGTTGGGTCGGGTGATACTTCTGCCGTAGGAAAAGCGTCCGATAACGTTTTCGACAAATTCAAGGCTAATATCCAGATTCGGCAGCCACACGGAATAGTCACCGCCCACATCGGAAGTTACCTGGCTGTCAGAAAAGTTTGTCACCCACTCGGTGGGACCTTGCCAGGTAACACTTTGTGCCGTGCGCTGAAGACTGCCGGCCGTCACATCGGTGGTTTCATAGCGCAGGCCTGCATACAGCGTAAACGGCATGTCGTTGATCTCATCTTCAAAAGAAAATGCCACATACGCTGCATCGGTCGTCTCTTCAATTTCATGGTCATCTTTCAGACCACCGCTGCCGTTGTCTCCAATCAGCGGGTCGAATGTCCAACCGAAAGCCTGTTCGGCCGCGCGTACATTGGGTGAAAACTCCCAATCCCAGTAGTACGGAACGGCGATATCGCCGCCACCGCCGGAAAATTCATCGAGAATATCCGAAACGTCCACTCTCTCAAATAACGCATTGTCGTAGAGATCCTGGTTGCCGCCATACCAGCCCGCTTGCAGGTTCTCGGAGCGGAAGGACTTGACACGAGACGTAAATTCCGTGCGCGCCAAACCAAAGTTGATGCTGGTTAAGCCGCTACCTGCGTCGGTGTCAAAGGTACCATTAAACTGGAACTGAGTGATATCAGACGTATTAATATTATTGTTCGCACTGCCAAACAAGGAGTCATAAGCATCGGCCGTGGCCTCGCCGTTGACAATGCCTCTTGCAGTAGGATCGAATGTAATCAATTGCGTAGGGATGTCCGCACCGCCCCGGTTATCATAGGTTTTGTTATCAATGGCGTTGGCCGCCAAAATAAGGAAGCCGTTGTCGTTGCCGAAATTTCCCGATTCCGCGTCGGAGTCGTGAAAATCGAACTCCAAATTCAGCGAATCGGTCGCTTGCCAATCCAGGTTCAATCCTAAAGAGTTATTTTCACTCCTTGTCTGGCTGATAGTTTTCGTCGATGAAAAGTCGGCGCCGGTCTCGTTGGTAAACACGGTGGTGCCATTGCCATCGACTTCCGCTGCGGTGGTATTGCCGCCCGGCGTAAACCAAATGCCAAAACCCGTGGCATTACTCTCACTTTCCACTTCCGAGTAGGTATAGTCCAGCGTAGCTTCCAGGGTATCGGTTGCCGCCCACTGAAATACCACCTGGCCATTCGTTCGAGTACGCTCGATATCCTTGATGTTGTAACCAATATTTTGCGGATACCACACATTACCGTCCGGATTATTATTGGTACCCGTAAACGGCACGCCTTCCGGGTTGGGTAGCCAATTCGCTGTATCCGCCAACTCTTCCCGGCTATCGCGATCTTGACGGGAAAACGAGATACCGATACCGATGGTGTCGTCGACGAAGGTATTGCTAAACAAACCAGAGATTTCCGGCGTGATGTCATCGCCTTTTTCATTGGTAGTGTCCATCACGCCTTTAATACCGAACGAGCTGTTAAGCCCCGGCGAACTCAACGGGCGCGCGGTCATGATATTGATGGTGGAGCCAATGCCGCCACTGGGTAACATAGCGTTAGCCGTTTTGGAGACTTCAACGCCGCTGACACTTTCCGATGCCAGGTTGGCAAAGTCGAAGGAGCGTGTTGCCTGGTCCTGGTCGTCACCGGTTTGTGAGGTCGGCATTTGCCGGCCGTTGAGCGTCACCAGGTTAAATTCCGGGCCAAAACCACGCACCGTCACTTTGGAGCCTTCGTTATTGGAGCGGTCTATCGATACGCCGGAGATACGTTGCAATGACTCGGCCAAGTTGGTATCGGGAAACTTACCGATGTCTTCCGCCGAAATTCCCTCAACCACGCCTTTGGAATCACGCTTGAGGTCCATCGCGCGCATCATGCTGGCGCGAATACCGGTCACTACTACCTCTTCGAGGATCGGTTCTTCTTGCGCCAGGGTTGGCACAGCGGTGCCCATCAACGCTGCTGCTACACTGCTGGAAAGCACATTCTTTTTAAAATTCATCGAGCCACACCTCTCGCGTTATGATTCTTGGGTCTGTTGTTAAGAGACTGATGTCTCGTGGTT
>JBBKXJ010000399.1:0-3156 GCA_037969395.1 Pseudomonadales bacterium | reverse complement strand
AAGTTAAGGTACAAGCCCACCTAGTTTTATGCCCGGGTGGCGAAATTGGTAGACGCAAGGGACTTAAAATCCCTCGGTGGCAACACCGTGCCGGTTCAAGTCCGGCCCCGGGCACCATATAAATCAAATCTCAAAGTCGGCTTTCGCGTTATTCCTGTCCATAGATCGCTAGTATCTCGACAGGCAGCACGCGCCCCTTCCGGTTTTTCGACTAAAACCCATTTATTCTCTCCAAAGTAAACTGTCGCTGTAGCATTCGGTTGAAACAATTTTTTGCAAAGCAGCGCCGTCTCCTCCAATCTATCGGTGAATCTTGTGTCATACCGTGATTGCACTACTTAATGAAGTCTAAGACCAACCGACTCGATCGCTTTATACGCCAGAATAGTGTTTTTTCGCTTTCAGATACGCGTCTTCTAATTGCTCGAAAACGGATTCTTTTGGATGGACGTGTGGCGCATTCAATTCAACAGAAAGTGACGGAATTCACTCATGTCGTATTGGATGGTAACTGCCTACAAAATAACAATCCCGTGTATATCATGCTGAATAAACCCCGAGGGGTTGTAAGCGCGACTAAAGACCTTAAACACTCTACCGTTTTGGACCTTATTCAGCACCCTCAGAAGCACAAACTACACATTGTTGGACGCCTGGACTTTAATACAACGGGACTGGTGTTGTTGACCAACGACGGGGCATGGTCGCGCAAAATAAGTCTACCCGAGACAAAGCTCGAAAAGATGTATGACGTTACCTTGTCTAAGCCGTTAAGTGATGAGTATGTTGCTGTATTTCGGGAGGGCATCTATTTTGCCTATGAACATATAACAACTAAGCCCGCATTTTTAGAGATACTCTCCGAGTACACCGCCAGGCTCTCACTGATTGAAGGCAAGTATCATCAAATTAAGCGAATGTTTGGTTTTTTCCAAAATGAAGTGTTGGCACTACATCGAGTTTCTGTCGGGCATATTTGCCTGGAGGGACTTGAGGTTGGGCACAGCAGGCTGCTTACAATAGAGGAGAGTCAAGCTCTAGCGGCGTAACTCAGACAAAAGTGTCTCTGAACAAACAAGTAGAGAAGCTGCTAGGCAATTGTCACGCCAAATCATGGCCAGTCTCCGTGCACGCGTTCCTGATCGGCTCCAGCAGCAAAGCGTCGCCCAAGGCGCGATGAAAAAGCGGCGCTTCCGGGAAAGGTTTACATTGCAGCTCACGTTCACACAGCGCCATCACCGGGCGATTGGTCAGCGACGACGGAAAATAGATGCCGTGAATATCGGCGTAAAACTTGTAGAACGCCCGCGACCAATTCTGTGAGTAGAGCGTTGGGCCACTTGTAAGTTCCATTGACCCACCCGCTTTCACAGGGAATGTGCCGGTCAAATCCAGTAGGGTTAACTCGCGGTTTAACGCATACGATACTAACCATGGTTGATCAACGCGTCGATTGACAGTGCGTTTTTGTTGGAAAACTTCGGCGAGCGCTGTGACGATGTCGGTTGCTGCATAGAGAATGCCACGATCTAGCACCCGAGCAATGCCGGTATTATCACAAAGGTGGTGATCAAAACGTGCTGCCGTGGGACCAAAATAACGCAGCTGATTCCAAAGTGACGGATGATCGCCGCCGCGTCGGTAAATTCGATGCAGTAATGTACCGGCAGGGACCGAAGTCAGGCTAGGCGACAGCTCATTGAGACGCTCAAGGTTTGGCGCATTTAGAAGTTTTACCACTGCCTCTACAGTCGGCTCGCCAGCAACAATAACTGGTCCAAATCCTGGCCACCTTTAAGCCACTCAAGAGGGCTCGCGATGTTGCCCGTGTCGTCATCGAGAAACAGATCAACGTTTGCAAGGTGAAGCCAGTTGTAAACTTCAACGGGCAACATTCGAGGATTTAACGCCTTATTCAGAAGCGTGATATTCGGAATCAAACGGCCATCTGACTCGAACTGAAATTCAGGAATATAGCGACTGCCATCAATAAGAAAGCTGTGCAGCGATCGGTCAGCAATCATCTGCCGAATTCGACTAGCCGCCAAGCCAAGACGTTCGCTGACTTGCTTCGTAGACAGGCTGCGCTTGAGAACTGCGGCATATTTTACCGCAGTCTGTGCCAGTGGATCCGGCCCGCCGGTTGGTTCCAGCGTCAGTCCTCCCTCGCGAAGAACTGTCTGTTCAGCAGCCGTTAACCCCGTGTTTGCATCGCCAAATGCTATTGCTTCCATACTGTTTAGCACAACGCGTAGTGCATCATTAAGCGCCTCGGGAGTCGAGTGACTGAGGCCGCGTGAGGTCAGGTAATCTAACGGTTTTGCTTTCATCGGAGTGACCGTGAGCTAATATGAGCGTTGTTAGTAATCGTTAGAATTACATAAGGCTGGCGGCTACCAAAGCAGTAAAAACAGAAATCAAAAGCCTGGCGCTGTCAATGGCAAGCGAGTTCGGGGTTTGACCTTCGCGTGTAATGTGCGTTCGAGTATGATTGAACACGCACTACCGATTACGTGAAGAATAGTGCGGGACTATGTAACGCACCCCTTGCTACCACTAAAAACACGATTTCTATTCGCTTCATTAAGCGCAACGTTTCGGGAGATATAACTTATAGCCTTAGCAGTTGCTGCTAAACGCACCAGCTTCGATGACGGCCCTGAGCACGATATCCAGGAAGTACTCAACGCATTTAAAGCCTATAAGGCCATGGCAACGTGGCGGCCACACCGGCTTAAGGATTTACTCAACGCTCACGGTTTATTGCTGCATGGTTTAGTAGACGATGCCGGCCGCTTGCGCAGCGGTGGAGCGGGCATTTGTCGGGGTGAACAACTAGTGCATATGGCACCACCACCAAGTCAACTGCAGCGTCTGATGAGCGACTTGCTGGCTTGGCTGCAGAGCACGGATGCCCACCCGCTTATCGCTTCCGCAGCATTTCATTATGAATTTGAATTCATCCACCCGTTTAGCGACGGCAACGGCCGCATCGGGCGTTTATGGCGAACGCTGATTCTCAGCCGTTGGCAACCTCTATTGGCTTATCTGCCGGCGGAGACGGTAATCAAGCAACGGCAAGAGCACTACTATGCATTGCTCAGTGAGGCGGATAAACACTTGGCATGCTCGGCGTTTATAGAATTTCTGCTATCC
>JBBKXJ010000398.1:0-4859 GCA_037969395.1 Pseudomonadales bacterium | reverse complement strand
ATAATTATGGATAATCCTACGCTGCAAAGGCTGGAGACACAACTGAAAAAATCGCTGCATTGTGGCGACTGCACGGCGCTGCGTTTGTTGATTTGGGAGCGCCCGGCACAGAGCGCGGTTTTCGGCGAATCGCCACCCCAGCACGCGGTGACCGGGGAGCACTGCTGGTATGCGGTGCATTGCGATTATTTTCGGCGCCGGATCGAGGCTCCGGATCAGCTAAAACGGTGCGGCGCGCACCAGACGAAAAAGGATCGCTAGTCGCCCTGTTTTTGGTCGACAGGACTGAATAGGGCGGAGTCAACAGTGGACACGCAGCGTGTTTTTGCCAGTGATGCGCATACTAACGGTCGACCAAACACCCCTATAAGCCATGGAATACAGGAGCTATAGAAGCAGCTACGCAGTATCTTAATAGCCGGTAGCGCGCTACTCACTCTCAAACAGCGAAAGACACGCGACTTGGCAATACGATCGGCTAGGTTAATTGTCGTCTAATAATTTCCACAATGCCTGCCACCGCAACAACGTCGTTCGCTTCGGCTATAATCTACAGGCTGTTCAATGCCTTTCCATTTGGCCTGTTGGGCGGCTTATATTGAACGTTAGGCATAGGAATAGTATCGATGGATAGTAACCTTGAGAGTAATATTGAAGATGCCTTTAACTCCATGTTACGTACAGACTATATACCACTCCGTGACACATCGAAGCTACAAAGACTATCACGCTATTACGTAGACTATTTTGGATACTTGCGTCAAATCGTTGGCGAATCGGATCAATTGATAGTCGGGCGACGTGGCACAGGTAAAACAACCCTGCTTTATAGAGGGCTTATCGAGTGCATACACTCGTGGGACCCCGCCAGCCAGTCGCGCGCGAAACCAAGAACGCTTGCCATATATCTCGATCTTAGTAATTGCCAAACGCTTTCAGATACAAGCGCAAGCGATTTTATTAGGTTTGAGCATGTATTTGTATCCGAACTTGTTGACTCAATCCGAGAAGAACTTATTCGAAATTGGCCAGAATTGGAGGCGGAACAAGGTCTGTTCAAAAAAATATTTTTTCGTAAAGAGTCCAAGCGGAAGTCTGAATCATCCGATGCCCTACGAAAACTTTCATCAATAGTTTTATCTGGCATCCCTCGGGAGGAAGAAGAAGTAGCTCCTAGAAAAATTAGACGGAAAGACGCAGCAAATACCTCACAAGCATCAAAAGTTGGTGGCAATTTTTCGGATAAAGGTTTTGGTCTAGATAGTGAGCTATCCAAAACAGTATGTGTCAGCAACGAGGATGAAACAGAAATTACAAAATCAACTCTACATAGACTTACAATCGCTGACATCTTACGTGTTCTTGGAGAGCTGAGAGAAGCATGTAAGATGAGTCATATAGTCATTCTAGTCGACGAATTCTCCGCTTTATCTTCGGATTTGCAACGTAGATTTTCTACTCTCCTGCGCAAAGTTTTGGGCAATCATTCTGGTGTATATCTAAAAGTCTGCGCTATAACTGATAACTACAGCTTGGGCAGCTCTATCATTCTCCAACGAGACATTTTTCAACTATCACTGGATCTTGATTCTTTCGTGGAAAGAAGCGGAAGCCTAAATAATGCGATGGATGGTCTACGTGAATTGACCCGTGATCTGGTTACCGAACGAATCAAAGAGTATACGGAACGAACGCCCCATGAACTATTTGAGAATGCGGAAGAAACATGGTCTGAATTAAGCCGGTCTGCCATGGGCGTTCCAAGAACAATTGGAATCGCCTTAAAACAAGCTTTCTACAGATGCTTGCAGTCAAATAAGCCGAAAATTCGATTAGGCGATGTCGAGTATGGCTTAAAATATGCTACAAAAGCGTATCTTGACCAGTTTTTGGGTGCATCTGGCGTAGCCATACCCACCTACTCTGAAGGAATTTGGAATGCTCTTGTGGACAGGGCTATTGAGGAGCGTTCTAAGGTGGATTCTTCCTGTAGCCATTTTATGGTGTTGCCACGAAATGAAGAGAAACTACGCTATCTGAATATGTTTTTTCTTGTTCATCTAATAACAAAAGGTAGAACAACAAAAAAAGAAAAACTCTCACGCAGCTTATATGCATTCGACTATGGTGTTTGCCTTGAAAACAATTTCGGATATGGGACTGATAAGAATACAATTCGTCAACAGCGGTTTGCGTTTGACGACTCATTAACTGAGTTTGATGTATATTTCACGAAATCAATAGATAAAAAGTTCCAGTGCACCTCTTGCTCAAATGTATATAAAGAAACTGATCTTTACGTTGCTGGGCAGTTATTGACTTTCTGCCCAAATGACCGCTCGGATCTTCAGGAAATAGTTACCGAAGATGCTAGTAGCAACAATTTTACTGAAGAGGAAATGAAAATAATTGGTGCAATACGTTCTTCGCAAGAAGAAGATAAATTATTAGCCAGACAAGTAGCTGATGACGTTGGTTGTTATGTTCAAAAGGTTGCAAAGTTTGGCGAAAAACTCGAAAGAGAGCATATTATTCAACGCAAGCAGGCTGAAGATGTTGGGCGGAACATATACTTTAAAAAAGAGTCCGCTCAATAAAATAATTCAACGGAATTATAAGCTCGCTGCTGTTTGCTGGTGTTAATTCGACCGCCGTTCGTTGGCTATACTGCGTCCCGAAATAATGCGCCAGGTGAAGACTGAGTTGTGATGCAATAGGGAGAATTGGCATGGACGACAGCGCACCCGAACACCCGCACTTCTTTATCAGCAGAGCAGGCAAGCATCCCGCTGACGTGGCGATTGCAAGCAAGATTGGCCAGATACTCGAAAAGGCTGGGCATCGTGTCACTCTCCAGCAGTGGGACTTTGCTAACCGCAATTTCATGGAACGGATGGACGCTGCGCTGGCGTCAGGCGCTCGGGTCATCGCGATTCTGACGCCTGAGTATCTGGCAACCGATTATTGTGCCGTCGAATGGATGCACGCGCTGCATGGCGACCCGCTGAACAAGATGGCGCGGCTCATCGTCTTTCGTTGCGCCGAGTGCGCGCCGCGTGGCTTGCTTCGAACCATCGCCTATTGGGACCTCGTGTCGGTGCGGGACCGGGAGGATCTGCTGGCCGACATTGTCAACGCCGCGATCATGCCGGATGCCGAGCGGCGGCAGGTCGGCACAGTAGACGCACATTGGCGGCAGGCGCGACCGCTGATCCACGACACCATCAAGCAGACGCCAAGCTTCACCGGTCGCGAGACTGCGCTGCAGCAGATCGGCAATGCGCTCAGCACCGACAAGGAAAGTGCGGTAGCCATCACGCAGCCGGCTGCTGTCACTGGCCTCGGCGGCATCGGCAAGTCGACACTTGCGCGCGAGTACGCATGGCAGGCTCAGGAAGACTACGCAGGCGTGTGGTGGCTCAACGCGGAGCGTATCGAGGACGCCGAGGTCTGGGAGGGAGTCGAACACGGCTTAGTCGAGCTCGGCGATCACTACATGCCCGGCCTTGCCCGCGCGCAGGATCGTGAGAAAGCCGCGCGCCACACGCTGGGTTTTCTGGCGGATGGCGGGTTTGCCAAGCCGTGGTTGCTCATTTTCGACAACGTCGATGACCCCCGTGTGTTAGACACATGGCGCCCGCGCGGCAACGTTAAGACACTGATCACCAGTCGGCTGGGTGGCTGGGGCCGCGGTGTGGCACCGATCGAGATCAGAGAATGGCCCATGGCAGATGCGGTGCAGTACCTGCTGGACGAATGCAAATGCGCGCGACCCGATCTGGTAGAAGACGACGCGCAGGCGATTGCCGAAGCGTTAGGCTGTCTGCCGCTCGCGCTGTCGCACGCGGCAGCGTATCTGCGCGACAATAAGCCCGCGTCAGCTAAAAGCTATCTCGCCGCCATTGCGGCGCACCTGCGTGAAGCGCCAGCAGACGTGGCGTATGACCGCGCGGTGTACGCCACGTTCATGCAGCAGGTCGAACAGGCAGAAGTGCGTGCGCCGGGCGCAGGCGCGGTGTTATCGCTCGCTGCCTTCTATGCACCTGACGAGATCCCGGAGGAACTGTTCACGCAAGCACCTGAATACTACCCGGCCGCGTTGGCCGAGGTGCTCGCCAACCCATTGCAGTATGAGCAGGCCGTTGGCGCGCTCGATAAGCTTTCTCTCGTCGAATTCGCGCCTGAAACGCGAACATTTAGGGTGCACAGGTTGGTTCAGGCCGCCGCCCGTGATGCATTGGCGACGCAGCGACACGAATGGGCTTTGAACGCAGTTAGCGTTACAGTTGCAGCATTCCCAGAACCGCAATTCGACACATGGCCACTGTGTGAGCGCCTCGTTGCGCATGTTCGTGCGGTGTCAACGCACGTGTCTACCGAAACTGCTCCACATCAGCTTGTCTGGCTCCTTGGTACCGCCGCGACATACCTTGAGGAGCGTGCAGCGCTGGCTGACGTTCTGCCTCTCTATGAGCGCTGCCTCGCGATCAGCGAACGCTTTACCCAGGCCGACCCCGGCAATGCCGGCTGGCAGCACGACCTCTCCGTCTCGCATAACAAGATCGGCGACGTGCTCCGCGCACAGGGCAACCTCAGCGACGCGCTCACCGCCTACCAGGCGTCCCTCGCGATCAGAGAACGCCTTGCCCAGGACGACCCCGGCAATGCCGGTTGGCAGCACGACCTCTCCGTCTCGCATGATAGGATCGGCGACGTGCTCGGCGCACACGGCAACCTCAGCGACGCGCTCACCGCCTACCAGACGTCCCTCGTGATCTGAGAACTCCTCGCCCAGGCCGACCCCGGAAATGCCGGCTGGCAGCGCGACCTCTCCGTCTCCCATAACAACATCGGAGAGG
>JBBKXJ010000397.1:0-11301 GCA_037969395.1 Pseudomonadales bacterium | reverse complement strand
GACGAGTTGCCCTGGTCTATTGCCTCGGCAAGAGGATCACTTGACTCAGATGGACATCTTTCACTCAGGGTACGCGGATTGGTCTTCAAGGATGATCCATCGGTTCCCGCCGATATACGCGGTATTAATGATGAAGAAAGCTTTCGAGGGCTAATAAGCTGCCTGGTCGAAGAGGATGACAGCGTCAAGGTGCGTAATGTGTTTACCGCGCCGTTTCAGGCATCACGCAGAGGAAACGCTCGAATCAGAACGACCATTGAACTCCCCAATCCGTGCGTGGCACCAATTGTATTCGTAATGTCCGGCTCCGAGGATAAATGGTTTTCCGTAACGGGGAATGAGGCAGAGGAGGAAGAGGACTAGCACCTATCGCACCGGAATGCGTTCGTCAATCCCATCACCGGGAGCCCTGCCAGAGTTGGCTGGGTTGTGTCAGCCACGCGGCCTGGGTGCAATGGTTGACGCACAAGCATTGACCGCGCTTTTCGAACCAGCGTTCCCCGGCGGACGTGCAAAACTCTGTGTCAGTTGAAGTACGCTTACGCGCTTCGCTTGTTGGCCACTGGAGGCCGTTGTTGAACCTGCGCGGTAGGCGCAGAACCCACAACGGCTTCCAGCGGCGCTATAGTAGGAGAGCTCCAAAATGTCCGGGGCACATTGATTTTTGCTTGCCATTGCGTGCACGCTGGCAGCTGCTCAAATTTGAGCAAGCAGGGTTGTCTACCAAGTGAACACCTATTCCCTCAAAGTCGCCCTTCATGACGTCATCCCAATGATTTGGCGCCGACTGCAGGTGCAGGGAAATACCTCATTGACCGAGCTGCACCATATCATTCAAATTGCCATGGGTTGGGACAATGAGTATCTGCACTCCTTCCATATCTACGGTGAAGACTATGGCATCGCCTACGAAGGCAGCATGGCCTTCAGTCATAACCCGCACCAGGTGTTCATTGATACGTTCGGTTTTGATGCCGGCGATCGTTTTACGTACACCTTGAATTTTTTTTGCTTATTGGCTGTGCGATATCCGTGTCGAGGACATAGAGCAGACGTCTAAGCCAACGCCCAGGTGTATCGGTGGCGGCGGTCGGCAAAGTGATTCCAGGTATTATAACTCAAGTTTCGGAGTTCAAACGCAGTAACAAATAGTGCTTAAGTTGTAAAAAAGAAGATGAAGAGGGCCCCTCGGGTGGTAAAATGTTTGTGTCTTAATCGACACCAACGATAGTATTTTTCATCATAGCCTCCAGTTATTATCCACAAGGCGACTTAAAAAGGTTATCGCTAAGAGGATGGGGAGTCCAATTATCTGTCTTGACAAATGCCGCATGCAGGAGTATCCAATCTGTCGCATGTTCACCGATTCCAGGGTCAGCCGCATTCTGGCGGGCAGCTCGGAGATCATGAAATACATCATTGGTCGTGATGTCTTTGATGAAAGCTATACGAGCATTTTGGACTAATTTAATTTTATGCGGCTATTGCAGCCGATTAAGATTCAAAAATTGAGGATGAGTTATGGATATTCAGGGTAAAGTTGCCGTCGTTACAGGTGGTGCATCGGGCTTGGGCGAGGCCATTGTACGCTTATATGTTGAACAGGGTGCGAAAGTTGCCATCTTTGATATGAACGATGAACGTGGCAGTCAGCTGGCTAAAGAATTAGGCGACGCCGTTATCTATCAAAACGTAAACGTTACGAATGAGGCGTCGGTTGAAGCCGCAATTGCGGCTACGGTAGCCAATTTTGGTACAATTCATATTTGTAATAATTATGCAGGTATTGGTGATTCAAAGAAAACAGTCGGTAGAGACGGCGCCTTCCCACTCGATGCTTTCAAAACCGTTATCAATGTAAATCTCGTGGGCACATTTAATGTACTGCGTTTGATCGCCGTTCAAATGTCAACGCAAGAGCCCGTAACCGAGTGTGGTTGTCGTGGCGTGTTCATTAATACCGCGTCTATCGCTGCTTATGAAGGCCAAATAGGTCAAGCGGCTTACAGCGCATCCAAAGGAGGCATTGTTGGTTTGACGGTACCTGTCGCCCGCGACTTGTCTCAGTTTGGGATTCGCGTAAACACGATTGTTCCAGGCCTGGTGCACACGCCTCTGTTTGAAGCCTTACCTGAAGCCGCTTTTGAAAGCTTATCGAACAGCCTACTCTTCCCCAAGCGATTGGCGCGTCCAGATGAAGTTGCACACTTGTCGCAGTTTATTGTTGAAAGCGACTACACCAATGCTGAGTGTATTCGTATTGATGCTGGCATCCGTATGCAGCCTAAATAATAAACTTAATAACTTGGGCTCCTTATGTATTCAGGGAACTCGTTTCAATATACTTTTTTGCAATTAAGAAGAGTGGTGGGACTATGGGACCTCTGGCGGGTATAAAAATCATTGAAATGAAAGGCATTGGCCCTGGTCCTTATGCGGGCCAGGTGTTAGCAGATTTGGGTGCGGAAATAATTGTAGTTGAGCGTGCATCCAAAACTAATTCAATTGCACCACCTTCTGCTGTAGACGTGAATTCTCGAGGTAAGAAAAGTATTGCGCTGGACCTTAGGAAAGCAGAGGGTCTGGAAGCGTTGCTGAAACTCGTTGAAAGCGCAGATGTCCTCTTTGAAGGCAATCGTCCAGGCGTTGCCGAGCGCATAGGTTTTGGACCCGATGTATGCATGCAGCGTAATCCTAAAATTATTTATGGTCGTATGACTGGTTGGGGCCAAACTGGGCCTTTATCACATTCGGCGGGACATGATTGTAACTACATATCTTTGACCGGAGTTGCTGCGGCGATAGGGCCAAAGGAGAAGCCATCACTACCCCTGAATTTAGTGGGTGATTTTGCCGCAGGCAGTATGTTTTTAGTGGTTGGTCTGCTGGCTGCGCTACTAGACGTTCAAAAGTCCGGTGAAGGGCAAGTCATCGACGCTGCAATTACTGACGGTTCTGCCCACCTTATGAGTGTGTTGTATACCTTGAGTAAAGTGGGCAGATGGAATACATCACGCGAGAGTAACTTCCTCGACGGTGGCACGCCTTATTACGCCGCCTATGAAACGGCCGATGGTAAGCATGTTTCGGTAGGTCCCATTGAACCACAGTTCTTTGCCGAGATGATTCAAAAAACAGGCATGCCAGAGAGCTTTATCGCCGACCAAAATAATCCCAAGGCTTGGGGCGAGATGAAGAAGGTTTTTACTGAAACCTTTAAATCTAAAACTCGAGATGAGTGGGACGCGATCTTTTACGGCACTGATGCTTGTGTAATGGGCATTCTGGATTACGAAGAAGCCATTCATGATGAGCACAATAAGGCGCGTGGCACTTACATAGAAATAAATGGCAATACTCAGCCCGCGCCTGCGCCGCAATTTAGTCGAACACAATGTGATACCCCTGCCCCGCCTTCTGCAGAAGGTGCAGACACACAATCGGTATTAAGCGATTGGGGTTTCTCAGCGGATGAGATTACCGTGCTGGCTGATGCTGATGCTTTAACGTAGATTAAGTGAGAGTTAATAATTAGTGCGTTTGAAACAATTAATTATGCAGTAGACAAGTGCGTTGCCACTATCAGACTGAATCGCCCAAAGGCGATGAACGCGATGAGCCAGACAACGCGCAAGGAATTAAAACAGCTTATTGATATTTTTGAAGCCAATGATGATGTTGTACGCATTGTCGTTATTCGTGCTGGAGGTCGAGGCTTTTCATCGGGTACAGATTTGACCGAAGGTCTGGCAGGTTTTGACACTATCGACGAGCAGATTCAGCAAGAGTACAAGCCTGTATTGATGAGTATTGCTCAATCGAAAAAACCTTACATTGCTTCAATTAACGGCGCTTGCGCCGGTATTGGCGCGTCCCTGGCAATGGCGTGTGATCTGGCGATTATGTCGGATGAAGGTTTTCTCTACCTGGCATTTGCGGGCCTTTCTCTGGTGCCTGATGGCGGCATGGCCCATTATCTGGTATCGGCAATGGGCTACAAGAAGGCCTACCAAACTTTTGTTGAGGCAGCCCGTGTAAAGGCCGATGATTGTTTGCAGTACGGCTTGGTTAACAAGGTCGAAGAGGCTTCGAAACTTGACGAAGAAGCGCAAGCCTGGGCGCAGACCCTTGCCGAAGGTGCCCCACTAGCGCAGATGTATGGCAAGCAAATCATGCGCGCTGTACCTACATCATCGGTCGAGGAAACGATTGATCTTGAGTGAAGACAGCAGGTAAATTGTTCAACCAGTGTGGACTCTATGAACGCGGTCGGCGCCTTTTTTGAAAAGAAAAAGCCAGTTTTTATTGGTTAATAGATTCATATAAACTCCCCGTTAAGCTGAATTCGCTGTGTCGCTAAAGACATGAGGTTTCAGCTTTTCGTACGTTTTACGAGTTGGTGTTCTACGGATAATTTATATCTTTTGGTGAGCCCTCACCAAACTCATTGCTATCTTCGACGACATACGCAAGCTATTTGCCCCGCAAGTCTCGATTTTTATCAATGGTAAGCAGCTGCCTTGGACAAAGCATTAAACCTGTAGAAGTCGCGGTCTGCCCATTCAAGGTTATGATTTATTGAGTAACCTTAGTGTGGAAAACTAAAAACCAGTATCTACATAGTGATTCATACCTATGAGTAATCAGGATAATACCCCTATCAAAATTGGTGTCGGTCAGTTCACCCAAAAGATTCCTGATATAATCTATTAAGCTATTGCCGCTATATGGCGTCGTCATAATTCACCCTGTCGCGCTTGATCCAGCGCAGTATTATTTGAGTTTAAAACGCGAAGTGTCATCTGGGTGACAGATTTTCTGTTACCTTTGAGGGTATCTTACAGCCTGACAGACACATAAAGCAGATTTTGGACACGTCCCGGAGACAATATGAGCGCATCAGCAAATTCAATCGTTATGAACCAAACTGAAGAAATGGTGTTTCCACCCAAGTTTGCCTCACTGGAAGCTGAACGAAAAGATCGCAAGCGCAAACTGGTATCGGCCTATCGCCTGTTTGGCAAATTCGGCTTTGACGAGGGTGTTGCCGGGCATATCACCGTTCGCGACCCGGAGTTTCGCGATCAGCTGTGGGTAAACCCCATGGGCGTATCATTCAAGCAAATCAAAGTTTCTGACTTGCTGCGCGTCAGCCACGACGGCGAAGTTCTCGAGGGACATGGCCTGCTCAATGGTGCCGCCTACACGATACATTCAGCCATACATGCCAAACACCCCCAGGTAACCGCCGCTGCTCATGCGCATTCGGTGTATGGCAAGGCATGGTCGGCCATGGGCAAGACCCTGGACCCTATCACCCAGGATTCCTGCGCTTTCTTTAACGACCACGTGTTGTTCGACGATTACACGGGTGTCGTTCTGGAAATGGGTGAAGGCGAGCGCATTGCCGAAGCCCTGGGCAACAATAAGGCGGCCATCTTACGCAATCACGGCCTGTTAACCGTAGGTGCCAGTGTAGAGGCGGCGGCCTGGTGGTACATCACCATGGAAAGAACATGTCAGGCACAATTAATGGCTGAAGCTGCGGGCTCACCGGTGCTCATCGACCCTGAAAATGCTGCCATCACGCATAAAACTGTGGGTAGCGAGCTAGCGGGCTGGTTCAGCTATCAGCCATTGCTGAGCGTAATTACTGCCGAACAGCCGGATATGTTTGATTAATCATATATAGAGGAAAGACACATGCACGCACCAGCGAGAGCAAAGTTTAAAGAAATGACCGAAAGCACCGCCGAAGATTGGGGCATTATCGCTGAAAATGCGATGGAGCTGTGGGCCGGATTGGGTGGTCGGGTAATCGACCATCTGCGTCTGTTGGACGGCGATTTTGGTGGCTTCCCGGTAGATCGCCTGCAACACAGTCTACAAACTGCTACCCTAGCGCATCAGGATGGGCGCGATGAAGAGTACGTGGTTTGCGCTCTGCTACACGATATTGGCGACACTCTGGGATCCCTGAACCACGCGGATCTTGCAGCGACGATACTGCAGCCCTTCGTGAGTGAGCAAAACCACTGGATGGTCAAACACCACGGCATATTCCAGGGTTACTATTTCTTCCATCATCTGGGCAAAGACCGCAACATGCGCGATCAATTCAAGGACAACGAGCACTTTAATTACACTGCAGAGTTCTGCCACAAATACGATCAGAAAGCCTTTGACCCCGAGTTCACCACGATGCCGCTTGAAGAATTTATACCGATGGTAGAGCGCGTTTTTGCACAACCGAAGAACTCGATGTATTTGTAAGTTTTATTTACTCGTAAAATCGAGTCGTTAAAAAAACTTCACCGGTAGTGCTGCACAAATAGTGCAACACTACCGGCGATGCATTCCAAACCTATTTCGTGGGTCGACACTGCTGCTGTCCAGCGCCGGCCGCCCTCAACTGCAACTTCTGTTGCATCATCCTATCGATGGTAAAACTCGCTGTCGCCCGACGCGGGAGAAACTCCCATTAGAAGGAGAAATTAGCTGCGGTGAATGCATTAAGCGTGCGCAGCGTATCCTGTGTGGTAGCCGACATCGGTGCAATAATCTGCGTATGCACGCCTGTATGCGCATCAGTACGAATACGTTCCTGTACCTCTTCCTCTGAACCAATCACTGCGATTTCATCACTCATTGCATCTAAGTGCGGCAACGTTACCGCAAGCACGTCCCTAAGCGTCTCGGCCAGCGTGAACTCCAGATCGTTACGCACTGTTGCCGGCAGCCTGGACAGATCCGCCTGATTGTCAGCCGGCAGAATAATATGCCGTATGCCGTTGCGATGGGCGGCCAGTACTTTTTCTTTGATGCCTCCGACCGGCAACACCAAAACTGTCAGGGTCAGCTCGCCTGTCATGGCGATATCGCTGCGCAACGGCGATCACAAGCTGATCGCCATCCGGCGCGGCTTTAATGGCCGCCAGTGCGGAGGCACGACCCACCGTCAGAACAGAGGTTTGCTGGGGATAAATAACGGTCTTTTTTAAGCGGCAGCACAGGCAGCGCTGCCTCCACTTCCGTACCAATAGTACATACATTTAAATCATTCATGTAATGCAAGGTGGGGGCGAATTTTTGCGTTTAAAATCTTTTTATGGAAAAGTCGAAGCAATGCTCGATTAGCTGCATCACTATCAGACAATACAAAAGCCCGGCATATTGTTCGCGGCAAGACAGAATTCAACCGCTTCGCTTGCAGGCGAATGACACTCGAGAGGATCAGCGGAGGGAAAGGAATTTTCGTACGAAATCAAGCAAATAAACTGGCGGTTACATCCACAGACGGCCACGTCTTAATCTAATTACTATGTGCTTCTGGCAGTCTCAAAGTTACCCATGCAACCAGCGCACTGAGCCATGCCGCGCCGGCGCAAATAAACATCAAGCGGCGAAACGCGTAAACGTAACTCTCATCGATAAGCCTGCTCACATCCTCAGCGATTGCGGCGGAGAGGTCAGCGGGCGGATGCAATTCGGCCAGACGATCCGCATGCGCCAGAAGATCAACGCGAATGTCACTTGATATCCCTACGGCGACAAGCTGTTGGTCCAAACGGGATGTGAATAGCTGCACGGCGATGCCGGTGAGAACGGCGATGGCCAGCACCCCTGCCAGTCGCGCCGCTGTATTGTTGACGCCTGACGCAACGCCCGCCTGGGCATCGTCAACGGAATTCATAACGACCGTGGTCAGCGGTGCTACGCATAGCGTCATACCCAGACCGATCAGCACAATGCCCGGTAGCCAGTGGTGCAGATAACGCGATTCCACGCCGGGTACGCTCAATGCCGCAAACCCGATGCCGGCGATCACTGCGCCGCTGGTGAGTACCTGCCGTGCCAGGTAGCGGCGAATCAGGTCGCCGCCGAATGCCGAGCCCAGCCCCAACAGTAGTGTCAGCGACAAAAAAGCAGCGCCGGCGGCCAATGCGCTGTAACCTTGTATTTGAATCAAATTGAAAGGCACGAAGAACAGCGCGCCGCCCAGCGCAAAGTAAAGCCCAAGGGTCATGCTATTGGCACCAGTAAAAGCACTGGACTCGAAAAGCTCAAACGGCAACATGGGCGCATCTATGCTTCTTTCATGACGAACAAACAGGAATGCGCACAAACCTGCGCTAATCAGCGAGCACACGGTCAACGCCGACAACTGCGCATTTATCAAACCGTAGGCGGTCAATGCCAGCGCTGTGGCCAGTAGTGCGGCACCGCGATAGTCCAACGGCAGATCGGACTGGTCGGGCGCGACGGGAACTCGCCAAAGCGCCAGGCCAAGGGTCGCAGCTGCCAACACCGGAACCGCCAGAAATACCGATGGCCAGCCGAAATTATCGACCAGCCAGCCGCCCGCCATAGGACCCAGCGCCGTCGTTAACGCCGACGCTCCAGCCCATATGCCGAACGCACGGCCGCGCTGTTGCTTATCAAAATGATAGCTGATTAATGCCAGACTAGCCGGCACCAGCATGGCAGCCCCCAGGCCCTGCAAACCGCGCCACAGTAACAGCGAAGGCAGGCTGTTCACCAAAGCGCAGCCCAGTGAGGCGGCACCAAACACCAACAAGCCGAGGACAAACACGCGGCGCAATCCAAACCAATCGCCACTGGCGCCGCCGATCAATACAAAAGCGCCCAATGCCAGCAAGTAGATGTTGACCACCCACTGCACTGCCACAGCAATAAAAGCCTGGATGGAGACGGCAGGAATTGATGATGGCCCCCTCTTCAGACCTGTAAACCGTTGGGGTCAGGTTCAAGATCGGTCCCTGAATCCGGGGGCGATTAATGATTTTCTAAAAACGCTGGGAAGAACTTGTCAGTTTGACTTTGTACCGGAACTGAGTAGCCATAGTTTTCGCCGTGGCCTTTCTACTTCTGCGGCACGGGAACGGATCGATTTTGAATTGATCAAAAACAAGGTGGGTGGAAAAGCGACGCGACAGTATGGGAGTATATTGAGGAGGGACAGCAGCTCTCAAATAACGCTACGCTGGTTTTAATGGAGAAAATGGTAGCTCTAATGAATATCAATAGTGGAGATAGAGGCTAACATAATGACAACAACCATCAGTACAGTTGCTAGAGAACTCCATATCAACATTGAGACAGTTGAGGATACGTGTGTGTTTTTGTCACATCGGTGGTCCCGTTCTTACCGGAACCGCCCAGTTAGAAATCTATCGAGATAACTGCAGTAGCTCCGCCTCGATCACGCCGGCGATACCAACGGTATCCGCCGA
Organism: Pseudomonadales bacterium; assembly: GCA_037969395.1. Lineage (GTDB taxonomy): Bacteria > Pseudomonadota > Gammaproteobacteria > Pseudomonadales > JAUIET01 > JBBKXJ01. The sequence continues at coordinate 2,047 of JBBKXJ010000397.1, read as the reverse complement.
TACAAGACTGATTTACTCTGATAGACAGCTACAAGCCTGCCAAATGGTAGCTGGAAAGGCTGGAAGAATTGGCTCGTTTCAGGCGGTTAGCCGACCAACTCTGGACGCTAGAAGCAATGTTGATTTCTCCCTAAAACAACTTCATAAGTACCGACAAGTTTTATTGCACCTGGAAATTCGCTTGCAAACTGAAGTGCATCGCACTAGGGTCAGCGGTAAAGCCTTGCTCGGAAATTATTGAACGTGCATTGTCTTTGCCATGGGTTCGCATTCTTGAGAAAATGCTGAGCCTCGCGATAGCGCGTACAAGTTGAAAACAGTACTATCAGCATACGTGTTCAAGATGGTAGGCCAATCCACACGCAGTGTGAAGAACCAACCAGTGGCGTAGAATACAGCGATTGAGATTTAGAAGCCGCCCGAAGATCGAGAATGCGTCGGAATGATGCTGACGAAGTCTAAAAGTTGCGCTCCGCTGCAAAAGACCACATGTTCCGCATTGCTTTTAAATTGCACTGTCAAGATAAAATACGATGTCAATTATCCCAACTGAATGAATATTCATACAGGCCATCCGCAGCCGCTTGAAATGTTTGATGCCAATGAGGTCGCTCAGGTTTCGCTTAAAGTGTTTTTTTGGCTTACGAATGAATGGGACTTAAATCGCGGCCAGGCACTGGTGCTGCTCGGCAGCCCCAGTGAAAAGACCTTGAACAGCTGGCGAGATGGCAGTTCTTCCCCCCTACCCACAACACACTCAAACGAATCAGTTTGTCGTCAGGAATATACAAGGCTACGCATAGCCTGTTGCCGGTGACCGAGCGTGCGCACGCAGGGTTGAAACGTCACAATACTGCATTTGGTAGCGACTCCGCACTGGATGTGATGCTAAAAGGTGGGTTGGAAGGACTCTATCGCGTTCGACGTTATCTGGATGAGATGCTTAGCTAGCTTCACCAGCAGCATCTTTCTCGTCAAAAGCGCATTCGCGATGTATCCGCCTATCAAGTGAACGTTTCTTCGCCCCTCGTTTAAAACTACAAATGTCATTCACTGCTGTCCCGTCAACGAGAATATAGTGATAATTATTATCAATTGCTATTGTCGTAATCAGGGTTTTGTTTAAACTAACCCAAGGTACTCAAGGTATAAATTTTGAGTGTACTAAGCAGAAGGTGGACTGTTGAAATATTACAACTTGGAGGGCGCATGAGTTGTTTGACCACGCGACCATGGGCACTACAACTTCGCCAACTATAGACGTGCCGTAACAGCCATTCCCCAAAAGCGACGCTCTCCACTGCGCGCCACGAGGCCGGAACCCACGTCCTGCTGAAAAATAATGTAATTCTCATCGCCCAGATTGCGCACAAATACGTCGAGCTGCCACATCCGAGCAGGCGTGAAGTAGCTTGCTTTTGCATCGTGGCGAGAGAACCCGCTCTGGTGGGCATCCTGGCTGTTCTGCACAGTGAAAAAAACCTCGCTCTGGTAGCTCGACAGCAAGCTTGCACCGAATGAACCCCACTCGAACTGTCGCGAGCGCCAATCCACGCTAACGCTGGCGGTATATTCTGGTGCCAGCACGGGACTGTTGCCGCGGAAATCTCCGGCGTCTGTGTCGTAATCTTTAAATTGACTGTTCAGCCAGCTACCCGTCAGCCGCAGGGTCACGGCCGTCAGCGGATTGCAGGTCACTTCCAATTCAACGCCGTGCCCATCAACTTTTGCAGCGTTACCCGTGTGGGCTATCCCTTCGGCTATCACCTGCACCTGGTAGTCCTGGTAGTCGTATACAAAGCCCGACAGCTGGTAACTTAACCGCTGTTGCAAGGCCGTGCCTCGAAGGCCTAGATCGAGGTTCCACACCTTTTCCGGGGCGAAGGTGGACAGCCTGGTGCTGGCCTTCGGATCGAAGCCCCCCGCCTTGAAGCCTTTTGCCAGATTAACAAAGGCATTGTGGTCCGCAGAGAATGCCCAGTTGGCATACAGGCGCGGCTGCCAGTCATCCCAGTCCTGTTGCAGTTGCTCCCAGCTATCAGTTGCA
>JBBKXJ010000396.1:0-47283 GCA_037969395.1 Pseudomonadales bacterium | reverse complement strand
GCGACCCGCTGCGTGTCACACATTATAACCGCGCGTTTCACCTTATTTTCCAGTTCGCGAATATTGCCAGGCCACTCGTATTGATCAATCGCCTGAGTCGCTTCCTTGGTAAAGCCTTTGATTTTTTGCCGGTGTTCTTCATTGTATTTTTCCAACAAATGCCGTGCCAGCAAAATTCTATCGCCGCCGCGCTCGCGCAGCGGCGGAATTTCTATCACCATCTCGCTGATTCGATAAAACAAGTCCTCGCGGAATGTGCCCTCTTTCACCATCTCTTCGAGATTTTTATTGGTTGCGCATACAACGCGCACATCGACTGGAATTTCTTCTCTGCCGCCCACGCGCTCGATCACGCGCTCCTGTAAAAAGCGCAGCAATTTGGCCTGCAGTGGCAGCGGCATATCGCCAATTTCATCGAGAAACAGGGTGCCGCCGTTGGCATGCTCAACCTTGCCGAGGGTGCGCTTGGCAGCACCGGTAAATGCGCCTTTTTCGTAGCCGAACAGCTCGCTTTCCATCAGGTTTTCAGGCACGGCAGCGCAGTTGATGGCGACGAAGCGGCCGGCGTTTTGGGCGCTTAAATTGTGGGTCGCGCGGGCGAATACTTCTTTGCCTGTGCCGCTTTCACCGAGCAGCAAACAGGTGACGTTGGTAGGCGCTATTTTTTCTACGGTGCGGCAAACCTGCAACATATTCGCCTCCGAGGCGATAATGCCGGCCAGTGGCGAACTCGTTTCCAGCGTCAGTTCGCGGTTTTGCCGCTCCAGATCATACATTTGAAAAGCGCGCTGCACGATAAGGTCAAGCACCTCGGTATTGACCGGCTTTTCATAAAAGTCATAGGCGCCGAGAGCCACAGCGCGCACGGCGTTTTCGTAATCGTGGTTGCCGGTAACGACGATGATTTTAGTATGCGGTGCCAGCCGTAAAATGTCTTCCAGCGCCAGGAATCCTTCTTCGACGCCTTCATCGTCTGGCGGCAAACCCAGGTCTTGCAGAATGACTTCCGGCTCATGGCGGCGCAGCTCGGCAATAGCCGACTCGCGATCACCGGCCAGCACTACCTCGTATTGTTCAAAGTGCCAGCGTAACTGACTCTGCAGGCCAATATCGTCTTCAACGATGAGCAGGGTTTTCTTGTTTTGATCTTGCAACTTATCTCTCCACTAGTGGCAAAATAATACTGAAATTGGTGCCACCGTCGACACTACTATCAACCGTTACATCGCCACCGAGACCTTGAATATACTCGCGGGTCTGGAACACACCAATTCCCATCCCCTGACCCGACTTGGTCGTGTCGAAAGGGCGAAATAGCCGTCCTTTGATGAAACTCTCTTCCATACCATGGCCGTTATCCTCAACCTGGATAACGGCCTTGGCAGCACTTTTATTTAAATAGACATCAACAAAACCGTCGGTAGGGGTGGCTTCCTGCGCGTTCTTGATGATGTGTGCAAAAATCATTACTAAATGATCGTGATCGCCGTTTACCCAAACATCTTTGGCGTTGATACGCAGCGATGGGTTGGGGCGCTTGCCGCGACACTTATGAATTGATTCTATCAGTATTTTATTCAGCTCTACGTTTTTTGTAGTGACCGGACCTTTCTGCTGTAGCTTGTTAAGCAAATTGTTCATGCGCGCTACTGAGTTTTCTATGGTCTTGATCGCGTCTTCGACGAACGCCGGGTTCTCTTTATGTTTGGTAGCGTTTTTGACCACCAGCCCCTGTTGCGCGATCAGGTTTTTCAGATCGTGCATAACGAATGCGGTGAGTTTGTTGTAAGTGTCAAATTGCTTTGACTGCGCGAGCAACTCTGCTGCCTGCTGCAGCGCCAGGTAGTTGCCCATCTGGCGGCCGACCGTTTTCATCACGTCCAGATCTTCCCAGGTCAGCGTGGTTTTGTTGCGTGGCTTTAGCAGCGCAATAAAACCGCACAATTCCTGTTTATTAATTAGCGGCATCACAATCCACAAATCTTCGTGCGCGGTCAGCCAGTCAGGTAAAAAATAATTGTTCTTGCGGTCTATGGCGATGCGTCCGGTAGGCGAAAACACCCAGTCAGCGGCTAGCAGCTCGCAGAAGCGTGTATCAAGCATTACCTCCGGGTCGCTGTCAAAGGTCATATTGTGGGCCGCAGCCAAGGTAATGTGATTGTCTTCACGCAGCCAAAGGCTAGCCCCGGGGCTATTAAATATGTTCGCAACCGCATTTAGTGCAATCGAGTCGGCGTCTTCGTCCTTTGTGTCCTGCGACAGCACGTTGATGAGGTTTAACCACTCATTGCGGTAATCATACTTGTGCAAAAAAAAATGCTTATTAATGAAGACCCGCAGCGAGCCGCGTAGCTTGGGAGAGCTCAAAGTGACGGTGGTTGCCAGCCCGCCAATACTTAGCAGCGTGACCTGCAGTAAGGTACTCCAGCTGCCGCCATACAATCTGATGTAGTAGCCGCCTGCAGCCATCACAAACAGAAACAGGCCGGCGACAAACAGACTGGCGCTATAAAAGACGATGTTGCGCGAGATGCTGACGGTGCTGGAATGCTTGGTTCGGGTGGTAGAAAAAATAAGAATCAGTATGGCGATAATATGGGCAGCGGCGCGTGCCTCCCAGATGCTTTGATCAACGGCGTTAAAAATCAGCGCGTGTGAGTACAGAAAAAGATCATAGATAAAAAACAGCGACGACCCTAAACATAGAAAGGTGACCGCCTGTTTCTGCCGGGTGAGAGTATTTCTAAACACTTGTTCAACGACGATGATTCCCAATAGCGCCAGCAACAAATTGCACCATGCGACCGCCAGAAACAGTTTTTGTGGCTCGCTGTGATTGAGTAACCAGGGTAGTACTACGCCGCCCAGCGCGATCAGTAGCGCCAGCGCAGCGTACAAGGGTGCGGTGTTACTGCGCGCCTGCGAGTCTTTGATATTGAGAACCAGCGTCGCCAGCAGTGCTACCAGCCACAACGCATAGTGACTGGTGGAGAAAAACTGTACCAGTGCCAACTGGTTTCTAACCGGCACACCGTCAAGCAGCGACAGCTGCCAGATCGCAGTGACCAAACTTGCCGGAATAAACAGCGGTGAATAGATGCCGTCGCGCCAGGGCTTATAAAAACACCCGGCCAGCACTACGCATAACAGGCTGGCAACGGCGTAACTGGTAGCGGCGTTTGGCTCGAAAAACATCGACAATTCAGCTTACTAGAGAGCTTGATTTGCCATTATGCCGCAATTTGCGGATGCCGGCCTGACCCCTCTACTGGGGCGTTGCTTTATTGCTGGTCAGGTTTTTTAAACTGTTACCTATACGCGTCATGGCGCGCTCAAAAATTGGCCTGTTCTCCAGAACGCTAATGCGCTCCTCCTGCAGGTCTTGCGCTAGTTGGCGGCGATTGATCTGCATAACATTAGCGCCGAAGCGATTAACCAGCACGAAGCTCTCTCCGGCCTCAATATAGCTGGAAATTTTGCAGCGTCGTTCCACTTGCTCCGGTGTTGCTCGAATCAGCAGCCATTGGCCGGGCTGCAGTTCTGCAACTTCTTGCACTGTCTCTTTGTTTAACACGAACTGCTGCAGCTGTTGCCGCTCAACAGCGGTTTGTTCCTGCCACGGTTTCGTGGTCAGTAAGCTGTCATCATTGGCTGCCTTCGCTGCCTCGCTAGCGGCATCGTCAGCGTCGTACAACTGGTCGAAACGACCATCATTGACTAGCGCGTGCATTTCGCGCAGCGACTCAAGCAGGGCAGCCGTTGCATCGTGCGCCGGCAGATAGGTTTGAATGTCTTTTTCTATGCGCTGGTATAAATCAGGCAATAAATCCTGCAATCGTTGCCACGACTTTTCATCGTCGTGTTGTTGTACGCTCCATATCAAATCGTCCACAACTTGCAGCGATTGCAGCCACTCACTGCTGTCTTCGCCGTGTTTTACATTGCAAATAAACAGCACAGTCTGCCATTCATTGCTGAGAAATTTGTTCACCACCGGCGGAATATTATTGTCTTCGGTTCTTTCCTGCAGCAATATTTTTACTTTGGCGCGGGTGTGATTGGTCACCGCCTGCGCATGGGCAGACTCGTTAGTGCGACGTTCGACGACCTCCACTTTTTTATCTTCACTGGCAATAAAATCCTGCAGCTCCAGCAGCAGTGGTTCGAATAGATCCTTATCCTCGTTGGTCGCATCGGTAATGACTTGTACTGTTTTATTAGCCAACTCGTAAAACGCCATGTGCTTGCCATCATCGCCTTCGCGACCGTAACTTGATACCGACAATTCATTGATCAGTTGCCGTAACGGGTGAGTTGCAGTCGATAAAAAGCCTGGGTCGTGAATAGCGATCTTGAGTACGGGGATTTGCAGACGACTAAGCAGGGCCTGCATCTCCACCGGCAGGCTGTCATCGTCGAGTACAAAATCGAAAAACATCGAGACCAGATTGATCACGTCCTCGTCGCCTCTGTGCAGCGACGCCGGTTGTCCTTGTGCGTGTTTGTCTTTGAAGATCGACTGCACCAGCGAATGCAGTTGATTATCGGCAATCGATTGATCGGCGGGCGACGTGCGCGCCAGGTCGGCCTGCATTCCCGATAAGGTCGAGATTAAGTTCAGTTTCGACATGATTGGGCCATCGTTGTAACTTCCTAGCTCGAGCATTTTGTCGGGTGCCAGATTGCTGTTACGCAGTTGTTCAAGAATTGTGTGCAGCTCTTGCACCTGCTCGGCTGCGGCGGCGTCGCTGCTGGCGAACGCGGAAATCAAGTCGTTATTAGCGGCAGTCGCGCCAGCGCGGCCGCGCGGTTTTATATTTGGCAGCACGCCGGAGTCGATCAGGTGGGTGTTTGCAGCGTTGTATATTTTTTCCAGCTGGCCGATCACAACTCGGTCGAACTGTTTGAAAAATATAATCTTTATATCGATATCGAAACTAAGTAGCTGGCAGCTGCTGGCAAATTGCTGCACTAGCTGTTGGGGGTCAAGCGGATTATTATCGGCGTCTATATTTGCGTCAACGCTCAAATAATCCATGCGGTAGGCCAGTTGATAAATAGCCTCCTGATAGGTTGAACGGGCTTTTTTGACCATGTCTTTAATGGCCACGGCTTCTTCCAATGCTTCATTTTCAACCAGGTTCAAATCATCGTTAAGTAAATTAGACTCGGCTACCGTTGCCTGCTGAGGAGCCGTTTGCGGTTGCAGCATTGCTACGAAAGCATCGGCTATGCCTGCGGCAAAGGAGGCGCAAACTTCCTGTTTTTTTAGCCGTAGTTCGCGCAATGATTCGAAAAAAGCATTTTGCCTGGCATTGTTGCCGGCCTGATCAGCCATATCGAAAAATAGGTCGTCGCAGGCGGCGAACAGCTCTTCAAAGCGGTTCAACAACACGCTGGTAGCGTTTTCCTTGGTTTGTTGCAAAAGCGGATGCAGGCGCGTGTTCGCTGGCACGGATTCTACGGCGTGTTGGTTCAATTTAGTTACATCCACAGAGCGGGTTTATAGATAAACGATAGACGGGTATTGCGGAATTGTCGATGTGGTCCGCTGCCGTAGAGTCACTGACGCGGTTTACTAATGTTAGACTATTTTTATGAACATCAATACTTTAGATGGCAAATGTGCGCACAGCACGCCCTGGTCAAGCCCGTAGGGTGCGCTGTGCGCACGCCGATGCTGATTAACTCGGGTGCTAATTTATAGAGTTTATAACTGCGACGCCGGTTGAGTCAGCGTACCCGCAAACTGCTGCAGTTGAGCCACAACATTTCCTAGGGTGCGCTCAAAAAAACCCTCGGTTTGCAGCGCTATGGTGCGCCCTTGTTGCAGGTCGTAGGCGAAATCCTTGCGCCTGGTCGCCAACACTTGGAAACCAAGCCGATTGACGAAAACATAGTTGTCATTGGCGGCCACCCTGGCAGCCAACTTGCAACGCAGCAGTTTGTCGCCGGCGCCGTTAGTCATGCTGAACCAGGTACCGATAGGGTAATCGTCGGCCTGTTTAATAAAGCTATAGGCCAGGTCCTGATGCTCAACGTGTTGCCGCTCCAGGGCGGTCATTTCACTCCAGCTCTTTTGCTGTTCGGTTGAGGGTTGCAGCGCCTCGCTCTGATCTGCAGGCAGTTTGCGGCGCACAACGGCAGCCGACGAATTTGGCTCAACTAATTGCGCGTGCAAAGCCAGCAATGGCAGTAGCGATTGCTGCATGCGTTCGTCCGTTGACGCGGTTTGTGCCAACCATTTGCGTAGCCGCTGTTGCAGCTCTGGTAGCAAGCGCTGCAGCCGCTGCTGCGATTTAGCGTCAACGTGGAGTACTGAGCTCCAGATTAGATCATCCATGGTCTGCTCGACTTCAATCTGTTCGGGGCTGCGTTCGCCGTACTTCAGGTACGCCAGAAACATCACCTGTTGCCAGTCGTTGACCAGAAACTGCTGAACCAGTTGCGGTAAGTTGACGTCCTTCAGGCGCTCGAAGAGAAGGCTTCTCACGGCAGTTTGCGCCTGTTTCGTCGTTGCCTCAGCCTGCACCGAAGCGCAGGTTCTTTTCTCAATTTTTGCGGCCTTGCTGTTTTCAGCGACGCGAACCTGCTGTACCTCCGTGAGCGCGCGCGCGAATACAGCTTCGTTGGGCTGCAGCTGGTCGCTAATAACGCGGATTACAGTCGTCAGCTTTTGGTACACGTCAGTTGCCGCTGCCGCTTCATGATCGCTGATTGCCATGCCGATGCTGACCATTTCGTTGATCAACTGGCGCGCAGGGTGGGAGCTATTGCTAAAAAACGCCTTGTCCTGCAATGCAATTTTGAGCACGGGAAACTGCAGGCGACCGATTAGCGCTTGTGCGTGCGCTGGTAACTGCCGGTCGTCAAGCACGAAGTCAAAAAACATTGCGACCAGATTGATAATGTCTTCATCGGGATTGTTTAAGCGCGCTGACTTGCCTTGCGCTGTGCGTTGGTCGAGCAACTGTTTCAGCAGTTTGCGCACGTCAACCGCGGTCACTGATGAGTCAACCTGCGCCTGCAAGTCGGCAACGATGGAAAGCAGCTCCTGGTCGGCAATGGCTTGCCCGCCACCCGTGCTAAACAACATGGGCGTAGCCTGCACTTCAGCACGCGCGGCCTGGTCGCGCAGTTCATTGAGCAACTGGCCGATATGGGCAAGATCAACGCTTGCCGTCGTTGCTCTATCGGGGGCAACCGCCGTGCGTGCCGGTGCGCTTTTGGCAGTGCGAGCAATGGCTGGCAGAACGCCTGCATCGATTAACTGTTGATTGGCGGTGGTGCAAATAGACGGTAATTCGGCTACCAACATTCGCTCGAACTGTTTGAACAGCACGACAAGCGCTTTGCCATCCAGCTCGACAATTTCGATTGCTGCAGCGAAAGCGGCACATAGTTGAGCCGGGTCGAGCGGGTTATTTTTTTCGTCGATGCTCGCCTGCTCGATTAAAAAATCCAGCCGTTTGTTGAGATAGTAAAGTTGTTGGCTAGCCTCACCTCGGGCTTTGGCAACCACGCTGCTGAGTGCCACAGTTTTTTCCAGCTCGGTGTTTTGTACCAGACTGAGCTCTTTTTCGGTGCGCGCCGTCGACGCCGCAACCCTCATTTTCGGTGTGTCTGTCAGCGCTTCAAAACTGGCGCTAAATTCGTTTTGAAAGCGCACGGTGATGCTGTCTTTTTGCAGTCTGACGGCACGCAATGACTCGAAAAATATCGATTGTTCAGTATTGGATGTGGCTTGCTCGGCCAGCGCGAAATAGACATCGTCACAATCGACTAATAATTGATCAATCGCCTTGCGCAACGCTGCACCGGCACGCTCATATACTTGCTGGAGTGCTGGATGCAGCACCGCGATTGATCGCGAAGCAGCGTGCAGCTTGTTGCTATCTGGCGGCTCCATATCAAACTTTTATCTAACGGATAATGCTGCGAATTATGCCACATAAGCTGAGCCAAGTTGATAATAGCCAAAAAAGCCCTGCGGCCCTGCTTGCGGCGCTGATTCGCAGGCAAAAAAAAGGGCCGCGTCAAAAACGCAGCCCTTTCTGTGCAGATACTACTCTGCGCATACTGTACTTACTTTATTGTTTTTGGCACTTCGTTCGACAGTTCGCTAAAGATACCGTCTTTGTCGACTGCAGCCATTGCGAAGTAGTAGGTATCACCTTCAAGGTCGCTTACCGTGAGAGCAGTACTAGCGGTGTCGCTGACTCTGATGGTGTCAGACTTGCCCGACTCAGAGGTGTAGTAAACCTCGTAGTGGCTTAACTCTGAACGGATCAGGCTGTCGCCATTTTCGCGCTCGGTTGGAGCAGTCCACGACAGCTGGGCGTTGCCAACAACTGTAGGTGCTGGAGTTGGCTCGGGTGCAGGCTCAGGCTGCGGGGCCGGGGTAGGCGCAGGTGTTGGTACTGCAGCGATCGGCTCGGGCTGAGGTGCTGGTCTTGGTTCCGGACGCTCAACCACGGGCGATGGTGCTGGTTGTGGCTGCGCTGCAGGTGTGCGGCTGCCTATGCGGTGGCTACTGCGATTACTACTGCGATAACGCGTAGAGCCGCTGGTGCTGGAACGATATTTCTGCTGACCCTCGCTGCTTAGACTTTCAGCACTGGTGCTGGCGCCGCCGCCGCTACTTTTACATGCGCTGCCAAGTGCAGCTATACAAACGATAAATACATACTTATTAAATTTGTTCATAGGTTTCCACTGGTCTCCGTTGGTAATCTGTTTCTGCGATCCAGACGTTGATAGACTTGATCATTAAGTTACAACCAAATTCTAGTGGTCTATGGCGTGATCGGGCAACGTAATTACTACCAGACCCACAAAAATTCGCTAAAGTGTGCGACTGATCACTCAAAAAAAGGTAATTACCAGTAGGTAGCAGCGGTACTATTTCGCTATTTCAAATATTTCTGTGTACGGCAAGTTCGCTGAGCGTAAGCAGACGCGTTTTCACCTCGCCGTCGGCCAGTTCGCCCAACGCGGCACGCGCTTTCCGAGTGTAGCTTTCAGCACGCTCAACCGTGAAGTCCAATGCGCCGCATGCGTCAACGGCAGCAACAATCGCTGCAAGCTCGGTGCTGGATTTGTCCGTAATCGCCTGTTTCACCAGTTCTCGCGCGGCGCTATCGCCACTGCGCATGGTCTCAATTAATGGCAGCGTCGGCTTACCTTCCGCCAGGTCATCGCCAACGTTCTTGCCGAGGCTGGCCGCGCTGCCGCGATAGTCCAGCACGTCGTCCATCAATTGAAATGCCATTCCCATATTCAAGCCATAGCGGCGTAACGCCCGCTGCTTCACAGCGTCTGCGCCTGCAAGCACGGCGCCCGTCTGCGCTGCTGCAGCAAATAAAGTCGCTGTTTTATATTCGATAACACTCAGGTACTCGGCCTCGCTAGTGGCCGGGTCGCCGGCTTTAGTTAGCTGCAGTACCTCGCCTTCGGCGATCAGGTTGGTAGCATTCGATAGAATTTCCATAATTTGGATATTGCCCAGCGATACCAGCATCTGAAATGCGCGCGAGTATAAGAAGTCGCCTACTAAAATACTGGAGGCGTTGCCCCAGTTAGCGTTTGCTGTCGGCCGCCCGCGTCGTAACTCGGATACATCGATCACATCGTCATGTAATAGTGTCGCCGTGTGCAGAAACTCGATCACCGCTGCTAGTTCGTATAAAGAGCGGTCGCGATAATCACAGCTAAAACCACTCAGCAAAACCAAAATGGGTCGCAGGCGCTTGCCACCTGCAGCAACCAAATACTCGCCGATTTGCTCTACCAGCGGCACTTGCGAGTGCATACGCTGCATGATGATTTCGTTGACCGTGGTCAGCTCGGGCTTTAGTTCGTCCAGGAATTGACGCATTCTTTCTGTAGTGGGGTGGGTAGGAAGCAGCGCATGCTATGAAGCGTTCACGTTTCTGTCAAGACTTGGCTGCAAGCTATCCAGGTTTGGCGGCAGGGCCAAGCTTTTTATACCGTTGCAGCTTGCGTGCGCAGCTGATATTGCGTAGAATTTGCGCCCTTTTGCGATGGCCCGACAGCGTCCATTGCAGACACCAAATTTAGCTAATGGGCGGGTAATACAATGTACGCAGTAATAGAAAGCGGTGGTAAACAGCATCGCGTGGTACAGGGCGAGACGCTCAAACTGGAAAAGCTGGCGACGGCAACCGGCGACACAATCAATTTCGACAAGGTATTGTTGGTAGGCGCTGGCGAATCGGTGCAGGTCGGCGCACCTTATGTCGACGGCAGCACGGTTAGCGCCGAGGTGGTAAGCCACGGGCGCCATAAAAAGGTACACATCATCAAGTTCCACCGGCGCAAGCATCACCGTAAGCAGGCCGGCCATCGGCAATGGTATACAGAAGTTAAAATCACCGACATCAAAGCCTGAACCACTTGAGTCAGACAACATCGGTAACCAGTAGAGGAATTAAGCATGGCGCATAAGAAAGCAGGCGGTAGTACCCGCAATGGTCGCGACTCACAGTCGAAACGCCTTGGCGTGAAAAGTTTCGGCGGGCAAACAATAAACGCTGGCAGCATCATTGTGCGGCAGCGCGGCACACATTTTCACCCCGGCAAAAACGTCGGCTGTGGCAAAGACCATACACTTTTTGCCACCCTGCCAGGGCAGGTTGAATTTGTTGTTAAGGGCGCAAAAAATCGTCGCTACGTGAACATCGTTCCCGCCTGACAGCGACCATTGCGGTGCCAGGGCCTCGTCATTTGACGGGGCTTTGCTATTTATGGACAGAGCAATTTGAAATTTATAGACGAAGCGAACATTCAGGTCGGTGCCGGCCGCGGTGGCGATGGCTGCCTGAGCTTTCGGCGTGAGCGATTTATCGCCAAAGGCGGCCCGGACGGCGGCGACGGTGGCGATGGCGGCAGTGTGTATTTGGTAGCCGATCAGGCGCTGACGACGCTGGTTGATTATCGCTACAGGCGGCATCATAAGGCGGGCAGCGGTAAATCGGGTGCCGGCAATAACTGTACCGGTGCCAAAGGTGATGAACTGGAGCTAACTGTGCCGGTTGGCACAACTATATTTGACGCTGATACCGGCGAGCTACTGGGCGACCTGACTGAGCACGGGAAGCGCCTGTTGGTCGCGCAGGGCGGCTGGCACGGGCTGGGGAATACGCGCTTCAAGTCCAGTACCAATCGCGCGCCACGGAAAATCAGTAAGGGGCAAGACGGCCAGGCACGGCAACTGCAGCTAGAGCTGAAGGTGCTGGCAGATGTTGGTTTGCTGGGCTTGCCCAATGCGGGTAAATCGAGCCTGATTCGAGCCGTATCAGCAGCCAAACCCAAGGTGGCGGACTACCCCTTCACCACACTGATACCGCAGCTCGGCGTGGTGGCCGTAGACGGGCAGCGCAGTTTTGTAATGGCCGATATTCCGGGCATTATCGAAGGGGCGGCCGAAGGTGCCGGGCTGGGTATCCGCTTTCTAAAACATTTGGCACGCACGCAGCTATTGCTGCACATTATTGATCCTTTGCCGGTGGATGGCAGCGATCCCGTCGCCAATGCGAAATTAGTGTGCGCCGAGTTGCAGCGTTTTAGTCCAAGCCTGGTGCAGCGTGAGCGTTGGCTGTTGATCAATAAAACTGACCTGTTGAGCGAGGAAGAATTGCAAACGTTGGCGGCCGAATTGGTCACCGCCCTGGAGTGGCAGGATAAACCGCTGTTTTTTGCATCGGCCATACAGAGCATCGGCACGCGAGACCTGTGCGAACATATCATGCGCTATATCGAGCAGCAGCGAGAGTTGCTGGAAAGTAACGAGGATTTACGCCGTGAGCGACAGCTGATGTACGACAATGTGCAAAGTGAGGGCAGGGAGCGGATTGCGCAGCTCGCCGCCGACCGTCGGGCGCGCCGCAACAATGAGCTTGATAATAATCAGGATGACAGTGACCAGGACGACGACAGCGATGTCGCAGTTCATTATACAAAATAGGCTGTCGCAGCTGGTAAAGGTCGCGCCATATGAGCAATAACGAACGCTGGGTGATAAAAATCGGCAGCGCCCTGATGACTAACAACGGCGAAGGTCTGGCGCTGGCGGCCATCGCCGGCTGGGTTGCGCAGATGGCCGCACTGCGCAAGCAGGGCATTGAGTTGGTAGTCGTGTCATCCGGCGCGGTTGCGGCGGGCATCAGTCGTTTGGGCTGGCAAAGTCGGCCGCGCGAGGTACATAAATTACAGGCCGCCGCCGCGGTCGGTCAAATGGGTCTGGTGCAAAGCTGGGAATCGCATTTTCAGGCCTTCGGTTTACATACCGCACAGGTGTTGCTGGTTAACGACGATGTAGCTAACCGCGAGCGCTATCTTAATGCCCGCAAAACGCTAAAAACCCTGCTTGCTTATGGGGTAATACCCGTTGTCAATGAGAATGACACCGTAGCGACCGAAGAGATTTGCTTTGGCGACAACGACAGTCTGGCTGCCATGGTGGCGAACCTGATTTACGCCGACCGTTTACTGATTCTGACCGACCAGCAGGGTTTGTTCGACCAGGATCCGCGCAGCAATCCGCAGGCGCAGCTGGTGCAGCAGGCCAGAGCCGGTGATCCCACGCTGCAGCGCATGGCCGGCGTCAGCCCGGGCCACCTTGGCCGCGGCGGTATGGTGACCAAACTACGGGCAGCGCAGCAGGCAGCGCAGTCAGGCACCGATACCTACATAGTGCATGGGGCAGAAGCTAACGTATTGACGCGGCTTGCCGCCGGTGAGCAAATCGGCACGCACCTGACCGCTGCACGTAAACCTGCAGCAGCACGCAAGCAATGGATTGCCGCGCAGTTTCAAAACAAAGGGGTATTAAGGCTGGACGAAGGTGCCAGTAAAGTGATTCAGACTGCAGGTCGCAGCCTGCTGCCGGTTGGCGTAGTGGCAGTAGAGGGTGATTTTCAGCGCGGTGATGTGGTCAGTTGCGTTAGCCCGCAAGGCGTGGAGCTAGCGCGCGGCTTAACAAATTACGCAGCCAAAGACGCCCGTAAGATTATCGGGCTGGCGAGCGATATGATCGTAGTGGTGCTGGAAGCTCCGGGCGACGCGGAGCTGATCCATAGAGACAATCTGGTATTACTGTGACGCCATATTTTTGATGGCAGCATTTAAACGACTTTTGTGGCGCGCCGCTTTGTTTTTCTGAATAACGCCTTTGTCGGCCATGCGATCGATAATGGGCACAGCTATTGTGTATGCTGCTTTAGCGGCGCTCTGGTCGCCGGCCGCTATAGCACTAATAACGTTTTTAATGCAGGTTCTAATTCTCGAACGCTGCCCGGTCTTTAACGAACGACGAACGACCGTTTGGCGAGCGCGTTTTTTTGCTTGCGGCGAATTGGCCAAAATAAAAATCCTCGATGTATGGCGGTATTGCAGGACGCGCGATTATTCCGATTCGTCGCTTATTTGTCAACCTGTCAGAACACCCGATCCACCGCGACACAGCCCCACACTACGATAAAATTCATCAAGCTCATAAACACGGCGGCTGAGCCCATGTCTTTGGCTTGCCCCGACAACACATGCAGCTCGATGCCGATGCGGTCGACGGTGGACTCCAGCGCCGAATTGAGCAACTCAACAACCAGTATCAGCATGACGCACATAAGCAACACGCCTCGTTCCAGCCCACTTTGCCCCAGCCACAGTGCCGCCGGCAGACAAATCACCGCCAGGCACAGCTCCAATCGAAATGCAAACTCGTTACGCCATGCCGCCCGCAAGCCGCGCATGGAAAACGCGTTTGCCTGCAGCACGTGGCGCAGGTTGTCGCTGGTGGGTTTGTTGCGCTGTTGTTGGGTCACAGTGTCCTGGTCATAGCGTTTTTGATCATAGTGTTTGGGTCATGTTATTAACGAACCTTAAAATAGCGGCGCAGACCATAGAACAAAACCAGCAGTAGCGCGACTATAACTAACCCCAATAATGCCAACTGGGCTGGTGCCAGCGCTAAATCGATAGAGGCGCCTAAAAAAAACCCGGGCAACATATACACTGGCGCCCACGCCACCGCCGAGGCCAGATTGACGGCGAGAAATAACCCTGTAGGCATTTTTAGCATGCCCGCCACCAGCGGCATGATGGGGCGGATTGGGCCAATAAAGCGTCCAATAACAATTCCCATCGCGCCATATTGTTCAAAAAACAGCTCGCCGCGCACAACCCATTGCCGCTGTTTTTGCAGCGCTCGTGAACCGAGCATGCGCTCGCCATAATATTTGCCGAGAAAAAAGCTGCTGCTATCGCCGAGCGCGGCGCCGATGAAGGCGGCAAGCAGCGAACTGGCCATGTCCAGCGTGCCGCTGCCGGCAACAAAGGCGGCCACCGTCATCAGCAGCACGCCGGGCACTACAACACCGGCGATGGCAAACGACTCGGCGAATGCAATCAGCACAATGCTCCACACCACCCAGTTGGGATTGGCAAGCAAGAATTCAAAAAGTGCGGAGTCTTGTAAGGCTTGTTTATTCAATGCGACGTCTGTTCATTGAGTGCGTGGCCATGCTGATATTAAGCAGCGGAGCGGCCAAATTGGCTAATCCAGTTGTTTGCCTGACAGCCGCCACGTCGACACTATATAATACTGTCGACAAAATTACGTGACTGGCTGATATAAGTCGTGGATATCAAAACTTACATGCAGGAACTGGGGCGGCAGGCGCGTACGGCGTCGAGGTGTATGGCGGCGGCACCTACGGCGCAGAAGAATACTGCCTTGCATGCCATCGCCGCTGAATTGGATCAGAATCGCGCAAAATTACAGCAGGCAAATGCAGAAGATCTTCGCGTCGGAGAAAGCAGCGGCCTCGAGGCTGCGCTGATGGACCGGCTGGAACTAACCCCGGCGCGCATCGACAGCATGCTTGAGGGTTTACAGCAGGTCGCCGCATTGACCGACCCGGTCGGTGAGATTTCCGAGCTGGCGTTTCGCCCCAGCGGTATTCAGGTTGGCAAAATGCGGGTGCCGCTTGGCGTGATAGGCATCATCTATGAATCCAGACCTAACGTTACCATCGACGCTGCCAGCCTGTGTATCAAGTCCGGCAATGCCAGCATTCTACGCGGCGGCTCAGAGGCGCTGCATTCGAATCAGGCTATCGCCGCAGCGATAGGCGCAGGCTTACGTCAAGCCGATCTGCCGGCGGCGGCGGTGCAGGTGCTGGAGACCACAGACCGCGCCGCCGTAGGTGAGTTGATCACCATGTCTGAGTATGTCGACGTTATCGTGCCACGTGGCGGCAAGGGTTTAATCGAACGCATCAGTCGTGACGCCCGGGTCGCCGTGATCAAACATCTCGACGGCGTCTGCCATGTTTATATCGACGCGCATGCCGATTTAGATAAAGCCGAACGCATCGCCATCAATTCTAAAACCCAGCGCTACGGTACCTGCAATACGCTGGAAACTTTATTGATAGACGAACAAATTGCAGCGCAGATATTGCCACGACTGGCAGAATTGTACGCGCAAGCAGGCGTCGAACTGCGCGGCTGCAAACAGACTTTAACTGTGTTGCCAGGCATCAATGCTGCCAGCGAAGACGATTGGCACGCGGAATATCTGGCGCCGGTACTGGCAGTCAAAATAGTCTCCGGACTGGACGCCGCCATCGAACATATCAACCGTTACGGCTCCTTGCATACCGATTGCATCGTTACTGAAAACTACACTCATGCACAGCGGTTTTTACGCGAGGTGGACTCCAGTTCGGTGATGGTCAATGTGTCGACCCGATTTGCCGACGGCTTTGAATACGGTCTGGGCGCCGAGATTGGTATCTCGACCGACAAGATTCACGCGCGCGGTCCGGTTGGCCTGCAAGGTTTAACATCACAGAAGTATATTGTGCTGGGAGATGGCCAAATTCGTGAATAACGTTTTTCGTTCGGCTTGACGGGTTTGCAAAGCTGCCAACAGGGCGTCGGTATGTTCGGCGGGTCATTCGATCCTATCCATTTTGGCCACCTGCGTGCCGCCCTGGAATTAGCCTTTACATTTGAGCTAGCCAGCGTGCGCCTGATTCCCAACGGCCAACCACCGCATCGCGATGCAGCGCTGGCCACAGCGACCCAGCGCGGTGCCATGCTTGAACTGGCGCTGCGCGACGCGCCACCGCTGCTACTGGACCGCTGCGAGCTGGATCGCTCCGGCCCGTCGTATAGCATCGATACCGTGCAAGCGCTGCGCGCCGAGCTGGGTGCCGGCACGCCGCTGATTATGGGCGTTGGCGCCGATGCCTTCCAGCAGCTGGCTTGCTGGGAGCGTGGTGCTGAGCTGATCGAGCACTCACACATTGCCGTATTAACGCGCCCCGGTGCCCCATTACCAGGCGATATCGACCTGAAACTGCCTTTTGCGGCGACTTGGGTAACTGAACCAGCGCGTCTCACCGAGCAGCCTTGTGGCTTACTGTACAAGCTGGAAATGACGCCATTGGCGATTTCCTCGACCCGCATTCGCCAGCAGATCGCGGCCGGCTGGTCACCGCGTTATCTCACCCCCGCTGCAGTTTGTGACTATATAGAACAGCATCAACTTTACGCTGCAGACGCAGCGCACTAGAGGAATAGCAACGTTAACATGCAAGCAACAGAAATCGCCGCTCTCGCGGAACAGGCGCTGGAAGATTTAAAAGCGCAAAACATAAAGCGACTGGATGTCAGGGAACTGACTGATATTGCCGACTATCTAATCATCGCCAGCGGTAACTCAAATAGGCAGGTGAAAGCATTGGCAGAGAACGTGCAGCTAAAAGCAAAACGGGTAGGCCTGAACGCTATTGGAGTGGAAGGCGCCGAAGCCGCCGATTGGATTCTGGTCGACCTCGCCGACGTGGTTGTGCACGTAATGCAGCCGGCCACGCGTGAGTTCTATGATCTTGAGCGACTGTGGTCGGTAACACCCCCGCCGTCGGTTGACGAACAGAATCTGTAAACAACTTGAAGATTCGTATTCTTGCTTTCGGCCAGCGCATGCCTGCGTGGGTAAACAGCGGAGCAGGTGATTATTTACAGCGCATGGCTGCGGGTCTGCGCGTCAGCTTAATCAGCCTGCCGCTGGAGAAGCGCAGCAAAGCGCAATCGCTGGATAAAATACGCCAGCGCGAAGATGCGAAAATGCTCGGCAGTATTAACGCCGATGAATGCGTTATCGCGCTGGATCAGCGTGGTAAGCAGCGCAGCACCGAGGAACTAGCCGCAAGCCTGCTTGATTGGCAGATGAGCGGTCGTGACTATTGCCTGTTAATCGGCGGTCCGGAAGGGCTGGGGCCGCAGAGTTTGGCGCGTGCCGATATGCGCTGGTCACTAGCGCAGCTTACGTTGCCGCACCCGATGGTACGCATTATTTTAGTAGAGCAGCTATATCGTGCCTGGACGATAAACAGTGGGCATCCTTATCATCGCTAGGGCTTTGTTATTGATTAACGTTCGCTTCGCGACTAAAGTCGCTTCTGCAAAAAAACTGACCTTAGGGTGCTTACTGCGCACAGCGCACCCTACAAACTGTTGTTGCGTAAACCCACTGACCGTAGGGTGCGCTGCGCGCACACTCCCAACTGAGTTAAATCGTTAGAACTTATGAAAGCTATGCAAACAAAATTGAAATATCTCGCACTTATACTGATTACTGCGCTTTCCGGCTTGCAGGCACGGGCCGCCACCCAGGCCGAAGATCTGACCGAGCGCGAGAATGTAAGTGCGTTTATCGAGCGCGTTAGCGCCGCCAATAAACTGGATGCAGATAAAATAAGCGAAGTGCTGGCCGCTGCACAGGTGCAGCAATCGATTCTGGAAGCGATTGCCCGGCCGGCCGAGAAAACCATGACCTGGGGCCGCTATCGTAAAATATTTATCCAACCGCTGCGCATCCAGGGTGGAGTAGAATTTAGTAAAAAGTACGCTGAGCACCTGCAACGGGCAGAGCAACGCTTCGGCGTGCCGGCCAGCATGATCGTCGCCATCATTGGAGTCGAAACGCTGTATGGCGAGCGCATGGGCAGCTACCGCGTAGTTGATGCGTTAGCCACGCTGGCCTTTGATTATCCGCCGCGTTCCAAATTTTTCAGCAAGGAACTGGAGCATTTTCTGGTGCTCAGCCTTGGCAACCAGCTGGACCCTCTGCAGGCCAAAGGCTCGTACGCGGGCGCGATGGGCTACGGCCAATTCATGCCCAGCAGCTATCGTGCTTATGCAGTTGATTTTGATGGTGACGATCTTGCGGATATCTGGAATAACCCGGTCGATGCCATCGGCAGCGTTGCCAATTATCTTGCGCGCCACGGTTGGAAGAAAAATGCTGACGTTGTCGTCCCTGCACAACTCAACGGCGAGAAAGTCGATGTTGAAAAGCTAAACGCCTCGCTCAAACCGAGTGTGAAAGTCAAGGATTTGGCAGCCATGGGTCTCGCCAGCCAACAAAAGCTTAAAGGTAATACGCTGGTTGCACCGTTCAAATACGTTGGCGAAGAGGCCGACGAATATTGGCTGGGACTGCAAAATTTCTACGTTATTACGCGCTATAATCGCAGCCGCCTGTATGCAATGGCGGTTTACCAGCTGAGCCAGGCCATCGCCGAACAAACCCGGGAAAGCTGATGCTGACGCAAGGCTCTGGCAGGGAGAAAAAATTGCGCACATTCATCACTACCAGTTGTGCCTTGCTGTTGGGTGTAACCGGCTGCGGTTTTAAACACCAGAAAGATGGCCCACCCGCTGTAGCAGGCGGCTTTAGCTTCGGTGTTGCGGCGCATGCGGAGGATGCCATCCCCCGCCATGAGCCAGTGACCCGCAAGGGCAACACGAATCCCTACACCGTTTTTGGCAAGACTTATCATTTGCTGCCAACCAGCGAGGGCTATACAGCAGAAGGTCTGGCTTCGTGGTACGGCACTAAATTCCACGGCAAACAAACATCCAATGGCGAGATTTATGATCTCAACTTGATGACGGCGGCGCATAAAACTCTGCCTATTCCGTGCTACGTGCGGGTCACCAACCGGCAGAACGGCCGCTCTGCCATTGTGCGAGTGAATGATCGTGGGCCGTTTCACAGCGACCGTGTGATCGACTTGTCCTATGCGGCAGCGGTTAAGCTTGGTTTTGCCGACAGCGGTACGGCGCCGGTATTTATTGAGGCAGTTGTGCCCGACGCGCCGAACGACGACAGCATTGTACCGGCGCCCAATTCTAACTGGTATTTGCAGGCCGGCGCGTTTCAGAATCAAAGCGCTGCCGCCGAGCTTGGCAAAAAGCTGGCCGCGCATACTGACTTGCCGGTGCACATTAAACCTTCGGAGGGGTCGAATGCTTTGATTTACCGCGTTCGGGTCGGTCCGGTGCAACGGGAGTCAGAGCTGCACAGTCTGCAGCAAGACCTGCAGTCAGCGCAATTGGGCGCGGCGATTATTGTGAGAGAAGTACTGAATTGAACGCCAGCAAAATGATGCAAGTAAGAAACATGGACTTCATTAAAATCCTCGTTGTGCTGATGTGTTGCATGGCACAGCAGTCGGCATTGGCGGTGATTAGCGTGACCCCGGCGGCACCGAAGGTAAGCGCAAAAAGCTACCTGTTGGTGGATGCAGCCAGCGGTCAGGTATTAGTTGAACACAATGCCGACCAGTCTTTGCCGCCGGCCAGTCTGACCAAGCTGATGACCAGCTACGTGCTGGCTTACGAGGTGGCACGCGGCAACGTTAAAGAGGATGATCTGACTACCGTCAGTAAGGCTGCCTGGGCGAAAAATTTCCCAGGCTCTTCGCTTATGTGGCTTGAGGTCGATACCCAGGTATCGCTGCACGATTTGCACAAGGGGCTGGTGATATCCTCGGGCAACGATGCCAGCGTTGCCATTGCAGAACATCTTGCCGGCACCGAAGAAGCATTCGCCGACAGCATGAATAAACATGCCGAGGCGCTGGATATGAGCGGCACGCATTATGTTAATTCGCACGGTTTGCCCGATAAAGACCACTACACCACGGCGCGCGATCTAGCGGTATTGGCGAAGGCTATCATTACCGATTTTCCCGATGACTACGCGCTGTACAAGGAACGCGAGTTTACCTACAACGACATCAAACAGCCGAACCGCAATCGCCTATTGTGGCATGACAGTTCGGTTGACGGTTTAAAAACCGGCCACACCGAAGCGGCGGGTTACTGCCTGGTTGCGTCTGCTGTGCGCGGCGATATGCGCCTGATTTCAGTGGTGATGGGCGCTAGTTCTGACGCATCTCGCTCGCGCGAAACGCAGAAGTTGCTGGCATACGGCTTTCGGTTTTTTGAAACGCACAAGCTATACGGCGGTAGTGAAAAAGTTTCCGACGCCAAAGTATGGGGAGGTCTGGACAAACAGGTGCCGCTTGGCGTGCAGGAAGATCTTTACCTGACCCTGCCGAAAGGCAAACATAACGATCTACAGGTCGACTTCGTACTCGACAAGGAAATCGAGGCGCCGGTGCAGGTCGACCAGACATACGGTAAACTCGTGGTTGTGTTAGGCGATAAAACCGTCACGGAGCAGCCATTGATAGCACTGGCGAGCGTCGAACAGGCCGGTTTTTTTGCCCGCATGTGGGATAAGATCGTCATGCACACTAAAAGCCTGATCGCTTCTTTATTCTAGGGATAGGAGGAGTGGCACTTAATCAAGGCTATCCGCTAATTTAAGCGCCATTCGGGTTAAAAAACAAGTTCGCGAGAAGGATTATGGAACCACCCCGCATCGAATTCCCCTGCGACTATCCGGTTAAGGTGCTGGGCGAAGTCTGCGTCGGTTTCGAGGAAATGGTAGTGCAAATCATGCACAAACACGATCCCGAATTTGACCCGGATACGGTCACCCGTAATGACAGCCGCAACGGCAACTTTGTATCCATCAGGGTCACTATTCGCGCTACCGGTGAAGAGCAGTTACAGGCTTTGTTCGCCGAGCTAAAGCAAACCGGGCAGGTAAAGATGGTGTTATGAATAGTCCTGCTGAGCCCGCAACAGTATGTAACGAAAAAATACGTGTGCGCGAGCTTGGCGCGCAGCTCTACGTGCCAACCTGGCATGCCATGCGTGACTTCACCCAGCAGCGGCAAGCCGACACAGTAGATGAACTGTGGCTATTGCAGCATGAAGCCGTGTACACCCTCGGTCAGGCGGGCGACCCGAAGCATGTGCTTGCCGCCGGCGCTATTCCCGTTGTACAGGTCGACCGGGGGGGGCAAGTCACCTATCACGGACCGGGCCAACTGGTTGCTTATCTGCTAATCGACTTGCGCCGCCACCAGCTGGGGGTGCGCGATCTGGTTACGCTGATCGAGCAAAGCCTGATAAATCTATTGCAAGAGTATTGCATCGACGCGGCCGCGCGGCCTGATGCCCCCGGCGTATACGTTGCCGGTGAAAAAATCGCGGCGTTGGGCTTACGTATCAAGAAGGGCTGTTCTTACCACGGTTTGAGTCTGAATGTAGATATGGATCTGGAACCGTTCAGTCGCATCAACCCCTGCGGTTTTCAGGATCTGGCGGTCACCAGTATGCAGGCGCTATTGCCGGATCAGAATATCGAAATGGCCACGGTACAGTCGCAGCTTCGCGATGAGATTATGCGCCAGTTGCTGGACTAAAAGTACTTTTCATTGCCGACCCGCAGCCAGCCGCCTGGGTTGCGTTGTTGTGGGTCGTGATGGGTCCAGTGGATAACGCCGCCTTTTTCATTCCACTCATAACGGCCTTTAATATAAATTGTCATGCCGCGGCTGAGTGGAGCGCGTGGTGCCAGGTCGATGTTATGTGCAACTAACAAACTGGGTAAGCCGGGACGTTCCACCAGAAAGCGTTGGTGCCGATCGCCGCGGTTGTCATCACTCAATTGTTTGCGTAATTTAAACTGCGTTTCCTCAAACCAGACGTTTGAGCGTTGCTGTTCGGCTGCCCGCTTGAGGGTTTGGAAGCCGTCCTGCGTCTGCGTTGCGCCGGGTGCTTCGGCAGCAGGAGCATACTCGGCTTGCTCAAAATAGCGCAACACCACCGCGCCGCCGATTAGAACGGCGAGCGCCAGCCAGTTTGTTTTGCGTAACTTGCGGAGGTTTAGCAAGGCGACAAAGCCTTACCGGAGAGTGACGCGCACAAGCTGGCAAGCTCGTCCCAGGCATTGGCTTTGCGCATGCCTTTGCTCGCTTGATCAATTGCACCGGCCAACAGTAATAACTGCTCCAGTTGCCGGGGTGTGGAGTTTTGTAGGGCCCGGTTAACCAGCGCCGTGCGATTCTTCCACACCTTCATGTTGTGCATGGCCTGCTGTGCCGACATGCCCGCCTGCATGGCATAGTGTATGGCAAGCAGCAGGCGTATCTCTTTGGCAAACACCCACAGCAGTGCGAGGGTGTCGACGCCTTCGCCGCGCAAGCCAGCCAGCATGCGCTGTGCGTCGGCAGCTTTACCTTGCAGGCACGCGTCGAGCAGATTAAATACGCTATAGCGTGCGCTGTCGCCGATTGCCTGTCGTACTGTGTCAACGTCGAGCTGCTGCCCGCTGGCACTCAAAGCTAACTTGTCCACCTCCTGTGCAGCAGCCAGCAGGTTGCCTTCCACTTTCTCCGCCAGCAGCAGCACGGCGTCACGCTCGGCCGACAGGCCGCGCTGTTGTAGCCGCTGGTTTATCCAACCCGGCAATTTCTGAGTGTCGATTGGCCACAGGCGGCAGATACAGGCTTTGCTGTCCAATGTCTTTAGCCATTTCGAACGCATCGCGCTGGCGTCGAGTTTGCCAAATACTAATAGCAACACGATATCAGCAGGTGCGTTGGCGACATATTCCTGCAGCGCTTTGCTGCCCTTGTCGCCGGGTTTTGCGTTGGGCAGGCGTAGCTCCAACAGTTTTTTTTCAGCAAACAGCGACGGATTTTGGGTTTCCAGCTGCAGGCAGTGCCAATCGAATTTTTGGTCGACCTGTAATAGTTGGCGTTCATCAAAACCTTGCTCGCGCGCTGCAGCGCGCACCGTGTCGGCAGCTTCTTGCAATAAGAATGGTTCGTCTGAACTTAGCAGATAGATTGGCGCAAGGTTTTTATTTAACTGCGCAGTGAGCTGTTCGGGGCGAATTTGCATTAACTTTTTTTGGCTTGTTGGCTTTGTAACTCTTTCAACCGGTCGGCGTCCAGCGCCTGGTAGCGGCGCATGATTTGGCCTGCCAGCTGGCGCCGCATTTCTTCTCTAATCAACCGTTCTTCGTCGCGTTTGCCGACCACGTTGGTAATATCATTGACGAACACTCGCTCGCTGATCAGTTGATCGGGGCCCACCAGCGGGGAGCCCTTCGGGTCGCGCAGTTCAAAGCTAACGTAATGACGCAGCTGAAATTCTGCCGCTGCGGCCTGTTCGTCAACCGAGATAGAGCGCTTATCTTCCTGTTCGTTGCTGATATACACCGTATAAGGCGCGCTGGCAGCCGAGCTGCTGAGTTCAACGCCGGAGGCGCGCATAGAGCGTTGCAGGCTTTGCACAATCGGGCTGCGCGGATTGTCGCCGGTGACATACACGTGGCGCAAACTCTCTGGCACATCGACCGTGCCGCGCAGATGAAAACCGCAGCCGTTAAGTAACACGCCAGCCACAACGCCGAGCAATAGCAGTATTGAACGGATTTTAGCAGCGCCGGGTGCCGTACACACTTTACTTACATTCATTAGCTCACCACGATATTGACCAGTTTTTTCGGCACCACTATAACCTTGCGAATGGTCTTATCCCCGGTAAAGCGCTGCACGTTTTCATGCGCCAGCGCCAGTTGTTCGATGCTCTCCCGGCTGGCGTCGACGGCCACTTCGATGCTGCCGCGCAGTTTGCCATTAACCTGCACAACAATGCTTAGTTCGGTAGCAACAAGCGCCGCCGGATCAAATGTTGGCCAGGCGGCGTCAATGACCGGCCCGCTGTGACCAAGCATTTGCCACAGCACGTGGCAAATATGCGGCACGATAGGCGCTAACAGCAATACCGCGCTTTCCAGCGCCTCGCGTTGCACGGCCAACCCTTCAGGGCTGGCGTCGGTAAACCGCGACACTTCATTGCTAAGCTCCATCACGGCGGCAATGGCAGTGTTGTAGGTTTGCCGGCGGCCATAGTCATCGCTGACTTTTTCAATGGTCGCGTGAGTTTTACGACGCAGCGCCTGCTCGGCGGAACTTAAGGCATCGACCTGTAAGTTCGAGTCGCCCTCGGCATCGAAATTATCTACCAGTTTCCATAAGCGGCGCAGAAATCTATGCGCGCCCTCGACGCCGGTATCCGACCACTCCAGCGATTGATCGGGGGGTGCGGCAAACATCACAAACAGGCGCACGGTGTCGGCGCCATACTTATCAATCAGGGGCTGCGGGTCAACCGTATTGCCCTTCGACTTGGACATTTTCGCGCCGTCCTTCAACACCATGCCCTGAGTGAGCAAGCGTTGGAAGGGCTCGTCGCTGTGCAGCAGACCCTCATCACGCATCAATTTATGAAAGAAGCGCGCATACAGCAGATGCAGAATGGCGTGTTCTATACCGCCTATGTATTGGTCAACCGGTGCCCAGTAATCGGCGCGTTCGTCCAGCATGCGATCGGCATCGGGACAGGCGAAGCGCGCGTAATACCACGACGACTCCATAAATGTGTCGAAGGTATCGGTTTCGCGTTCCGCCGGCCCATTACATTGGGGGCACTGCGTTTGGTAGAAGTCGGGCATTTTCTTTAGCGGTGAACCGACAGCTGAGAACTCTACGTCGGTGGGCAACACAACCGGCAGCTGATCTTCCGGTACGGCCACAGCGCCGCATTGCTCGCAGTGAATGATGGGTATTGGCGTACCCCAATAACGCTGCCGCGACACGCCCCAGTCGCGCAGCCGATACTGAGTTTGCCGCTCGCCTTGTTGCCGTTCGCCTAAATATGCGGCAATTTGCTCAAAGGCGGCGCCGAAATCCAGCCCGTCAAACTGTGCGGAATTGACCAGTGTGCCCTTGGCGGTGAATGCGGCTTGAGTGATGTCTACAGCTATTGCCGGGTCTTGCGCGGCGATGACTTGCGCGATGGGCAAGTCGTATTTTTTTGCGAACTCCCAGTCGCGTTGATCGTGTGCCGGCACCGACATGACCGCACCCGAGCCGTAGCTCATCAGCACAAAGTTGGCGACCCATATAGGCAACTGCTCACCGCTGATTGGGTGGGTGGCGAAAAAGCCGGTCGCCATGCCGCGTTTTTCCATGGTAGCCAGTTCGGCTTCGGCAACGCTGCTTTGTTTTAGCGTGCCCAGAAATTCTGCCAGTTTCGTGTCTTTTTGGGTCGCGGCAACTGCGATAGGATGCTCAGCGGCAACCGCCATATAGGTGACGCCCAGCAGCGTATCGGGCCGCGTGGTGTACACATTGAGTTCGCTGCCGGCGTCGGTAGCGAAGCTGATATTCAGCCCCTCCGAGCGGCCGATCCAGTTGGCCTGCATGGTACGCACCTGCTCTGGCCAGCCGTCCAGTTTGGGCAGGTCATTCAACAACTCCTCGGCGTAATCGGTAATGCGAATAAACCACTGCGGAATTTTGCGGCGCTCAACCAGCGCGCCGGAGCGCCAGCCGCGACCGTCGCTGTCGACCTGCTCGTTGGCCAGCACGGTTTGATCGACCGGGTCCCAGTTAACCTCGGCTTCTTTTTTATACACCAACCCCTTGGCGAACAGGCGGGTGAAAAACCACTGCTCCCAGCGATAATAGTCGGGGTCGCAGGTGGCCAGTTCGCGGCTCCAGTCGTAGGCCAAACCGAGGCGTTTAAACTGTTCGCGCATCTGGTCGATATTATCAAAGGTCCAGCGCGCCGGTGGTACCTTGTTTTTCAACGCGGCGTTTTCGGCGGGCAAACCGAACGCATCCCACCCCATGGGCTGCAGCACATTCTTGCCCAGCATGCGCTGATAGCGTGCGATTACGTCGCCGATGGTGTAGTTGCGCACATGCCCCATATGCGCCTTGCCGCTGGGGTAGGGGAACATCGCCAGGCAATAAAATTTGTCGCGCTGCGGGTCTTCGGTGACGGCAAAGCTTTGTTGCTGTTGCCAGAACTTTTGCGTGGCCGCTTCGATTTTTTCAGGATGGTATGGCTGGTTCATTAATTTTAGTTCGGTTTTCGTATAGACCGCTAGGATACCGCAGCCTCACGCTGCTTACTACGCGCTACCATCCGTTTTAAGCTCGCGCCGCAGCAGAGGCAACACTAAACAAGCTGCGCAAAAAAGTAGCAGCGCGCTGTTGCCAAAGCGGGCGTAAGGCGTTTTGCCGCTGTAGAGCTGAATCGAACCGGTTAGCACTTCCTGTGTGAACTGCGCCGTTTGCGCCGTGACGTTGCCGTTGGCGTCGATTAAAGCCGAGACGCCATTGTTGGTGCTGCGAATCATAGAGCGCCCCAGCTCAAGTGCTCGCATGCGCGCCATTTGCAGGTGTTGCAGCGGGCCTATCGATGCACCGAACCAGGTGTCGTTGCTAATGGTGAGCAGCAAGTCCGGCAAGCGGGTGTTGCCGGTTGGCAGCAAGTTGGGGTACACCACTTCGTAACAAATAAACGGCGCGACCGTTAGATCGTTTGCCTGCAGAAAACCCTGCTCGGCGGGTCCGGGGGTGAAATGTGAGGTGGGTAGATCAAAAAAATCAATCAACCCACGCAGCATGCTTTCCATGGGTACGTATTCGCCAAATGGCACCAGTCTGCGCTTGAAGTAAATGCCGCTGCCGGTGCCCAGGGCGACGATACCATTGTAGTAAGTTCCGTCGGGATTGCGATACGGAATGCCGGTGAAAAAAGCGCTATTGTGATCTCGTGCGCGCTGGTCCAGCCGCTCAGTAATCGGCTCGGCGTTCGCTTGTAACATGATGGAGAGTGCAGCTTCCGGCCAGACGATTATCTGTTTGCCCCACAACTTCTCCGTTAGTTCTTCATACAACCTGATATGTTCCGGGATTTTCGACGCCAGCCATTTCTCCTCCTGTGGCACATTCGCCTGCACCATACCAACCGTAAGCTGTTCGTTAAGCGGTGTCACCCAGCTAATAGTGGCGAGTAGCGGTCCTAGCAACCAAGGTGCCAGCCCAGGTATAAGCAACCAGTAGTTTTTGCGCCGTTGCAGCAGTAAAAAACAACACACCGCAGACAGCGCCAACAGATAGCTAATGCCAAATACGCCGACCAGAGGCACCCAACCATGCAATGGTCCATCGATTTGTGCGTAGCCCGCAAACAACCACGGAAAGCCCGACAGCAACCAGGTGCGCAGCCATTCGCCGAGTACCCAAAGTGCGGGAAAAACCGCTAGACTTAAATAGCCGTCGTGGGCTACCAGGCGTCGATAGATATAGCAGGTGAGGGCACTAAGTAACGCCAGCCCCAGGCAAAACAACAACGTAAGCAACACAGCCAATGGCACTGGCGCATAACCATAGACATGAATGCTGACATAAACCCACGAAGCGCCGCTACCAAATAGACCGACACCAAAAAACCAGCCGCGTACGAGCGCAGCGCGCGGGCTGCAGTTGGCTAGCAGGAATAGTAGTAGCAGCAGCGAGGCGACGCCAGCAGCACCGACTTCAAACGGGGCCAGACTCAGCGTAATTAGCGCACCCGCGACTATTGCCAGCAGGTTTCGCAGCCAGGGTTTGTTCAGCATGTGCGGGGTCAGGAATGTACGGGGGTCATACGCAACAGGTGAATCTGCCGGCTATCGGCATTGACGACGCGAAACTTGAAACCGTCTATGGTGGTCAGTTCGTTTGGTTTAGGCAGGTAGCCAAATTTTTGCATCAAAATTCCGCCAATGGTGTCGAAGTCGTCTTCGCTGAATTCGGCGTTGAACTGTCGGTTAAAAGACTCAATCGGAGTTAAAGCTTTAACGAGATAATCACTTTCAGCGACCTTGCTAATAAAGTTCTCTGTCGTTGGGTCGTGCTCGTCTTCGATTTCGCCAACAATCTCTTCCAGCACATCTTCAATAGTGACCAGGCCGGAGACGCTGCCGTACTCGTCTAACACAATAGCCATGTGGTTGCGGGTTTGACGAAATTCACGCAGCAGCACGTTCAAACGCTTGCTTTCCGGCACGAACGTTACGGGTCGGATCAGCTTACGCAACTGCGGTTCTTTCTTGTTGAGCAGCTGTGGCAATAAATCCTTGGCCAACAATATGCCCAGCACTTCGTCTGGCGTTTTGCCTACGACCGGAAAGCGTGAGTGCGCCGAGCCGATAATTTTTGACATGAACTGGTCGACTGTCTCATCGACATTGACTACCACCATTTGCGACGAAGAAATCATAATGTCGCGCACCTGCTGGTCAGCGACCTGCAAGGCACCTTCGAGTATGCCCAGTGCCTCGTTGTCAATCACATCGTTTTGATTGGCGACCTTGAGTACATCCAGAAGGTCCTCGCGGGTTTTCGGCTCGCTGCTAAACAGTTGGGTAATTTTATCCAACCAGTTGCGGTCATCGGCATCGCTGCCAGATCGGTCGTCGTTCATTGCTGTGTTGTATCTCCTGCGGTTTGTAAGGTGTTATTGATTTCGTATGGAGGGGGGAATTGCAGCGCAGTCAGTATGTCCGTTTCCAGCTGCTCCATTGTTTGTGCAGCCTGCGGTTGTTCATGATCGTAGCCGAGTAAATGCAACACTGCGTGAACTACCATATGCGCCCAATGCGCGCTGCGGCTTTTGCCCTGCTGCGCCGCTTCGCGTTCGACTACCGGCGCGCAGATGACAATGTCGCCCAACAGGTTGCAGGCGATTTCTGCTACCGGTTGATGCGCAAATGCCAGCACGTTAGTTGGGCCGTGTTTATGCCGGTACTGCTCGTTCAGTGCCGTCATTTCCGGCTCGTCGACGATGCGAATGCACAGCTCCGCAGCGCGCATACGATCGCCAACAGCGGCCTGCACCCAATGTTGCAGGTGTTGTTGCTCTGGTAGGTCACTGCTTGCCGAAGCGTTTTGCACGATAAGTGCTGTGTCGTTCATTATTCTTTTTTAGTAGTTGATCTGCGTTCGGAATGATGGCTATCGCTGGATGTCTCCTGCAGTTCATGGCGATCGTAGGCTTCGACAATCCGCTGCACCAGCGCATGGCGCACCACGTCTTTGGCCTGGAAATAGGTGAAGCCAATGCCCGCGACTTTATCCAGCACGCTGCAAGCATGATTGAGGCCGGAGGCGGTGCCCTTGGGTAAGTCTATCTGCGTCAGGTCGCCGGTAATAACGGCAGTAGAACCGAAGCCAATGCGCGTTAAAAACATTTTCATCTGCGCTTTGGTGGTGTTTTGACTTTCGTCGAGAATAATGAACGAGTTATTCAGCGTGCGGCCGCGCATGTAGGCGAGCGGGGCGACTTCAATAATATTGCGCTCGATTAACTTGCCGACGGCGTCGAAGCCTAGCATTTCGTACAGCGCGTCATACAGGGGGCGCAGATAAGGGTCGATTTTTTGCGCCAGATCGCCTGGTAAAAAGCCCAGCTTCTCGCCAGCCTCGACGGCCGGCCGCACCAGCAATATGCGCCGCACCTGCTCTTGTTCCAGTGCCGCGACGGCGCAGGCTACCGCCAAATAGGTTTTGCCCGTGCCCGCCGGCCCGATGCCGAAGTTAATATCCTGCTTTTGGATGCTGCCTACATAGCCGCGCTGATTGTTGCCACGCGGTTTAATCGCGGCGCGCCGCAGGCGAATGACGCCCACATCTTGCGCAGCCGAGCCTTCCATCTCAAGCTCGCAATTGGCCTCCTGTAAATGCAGGTGCACGAGTTCAGGCGTAAGCGTCTCGTTGTGTTCGGTTTGGGCGTACAAATCGCGCAAAATCTGCTGGGCAGCAAGCGTCGATTCGCGCGGGCCGCTAAGCTGGAACTCGTGGCCACGGTTGCTGATTTCAACCTGCAGCCGCTGCTCGATTTGTTTCAGGTGCTCGTCGAACTGACCACAAAGATTAGCCAGCCGGTGCGCACTGTTGGGTTCGAGCGTTAACTCTGTTTGGATGGTGGTCAAGCTGGGCCTGAAAGCCGCGAGGCATTGCCTCTGGGATGAATAAGCATATTACGTAATTGTCGCCAGTGAAACCTAAAAAAATGTATATCGTTACGCGTTGTTTATGCGTTCTGGTTATGTAATGGCGTAGAAGTCGCAGTTTGCAATTCACCGCGCAAAGAGTTTGGCAGTGCCTCGCTAATGCGCAGCGTCGCGAATTGGCCGATGAGGCTGTGATCGCCGGCGCTAAAATTGACCACGCGATTGTTTTCGGTGCGTGCCTGCAACTGCCCGGGATCTTTTTTGGAAACACCGGTGACCAGCACCCGCTGTTCGCTGCCAACCATGCGCCGGCTGATGGACTGCGTTTGCTGACTGATGCGATCCTGCAAAATGGCCAGGCGCTGTTTCTTGACCTCAAGCGGCGTGTTGTCGGAAAGCTCTGCTGCCGGGGTACCGGGTCTGGCGCTGTAGATAAAACTGAAGCTGTGATCGAACCCCAGCTCCTGAATCAGATTCATGGTAGCGGCGAAATCCACATCGGTCTCGCCTGGAAAGCCGATGATAAAGTCTGAGGAAAGACTTAAATTGGGGCGAACGCGTCGCAGGCGACGGATTTTTGCTTTGTACTCCAGCACCGTATGGCCACGTTTCATTGCCGCCAGAATGCGGTCCGAGCCGGCCTGTACGGGCAAGTGCAGGTGGTCGACCAGCGCCGGAATTTCAGCATATACATCGATCAGCGCGTCGCCGAACTCCACCGGATGCGACGTCGTGTAGCGAATACGTTCTATGCCCGCTATTGCTGCCACGTAGGTCAGCAGCTCGGCAAAATCCATGCTTTCGTTCAAGTGATTACGGTCACGATACGCATTGACGTTTTGCCCCAGCAGATTAACCTCGCGTACCCCGCCCGCCGCCAGGTGCGAGATTTCCGCGATCACGTCGTCAAACGGGCGGCTAACTTCTTCGCCGCGTGTATAGGGCACGACGCAAAAACTGCAGTACTTGCTGCAGCCTTCCATAATCGATACGAACGCCGTGGGGCCGTCGACTTTGGGTTCCGGCAGATGGTCAAACTTCTCAATTTCGGGAAAACTCACATCCACCAGCGCCGGTCCTTTGCCAGCGGCATCGAGCATTGTGGGCAACCGGTGTAGCGTTTGCGGACCAAATATGACATCTACAAAAGGTGCGCGCTCGCTAATCGCCGCGCCTTCCTGGCTGGCGACGCAGCCGCCTACGCCAATAATCAAATCCGGATTTTTTTCTTTTAATTGCCGCCAGCGGCCGAGCTGGTGGAATACTTTTTCCTGTGCTTTTTCACGAATTGAGCAGGTATTCAGCAGCAATACGTCGGCTTCCTCGGCACAGTCGGTCAGCTGCATGCCATGCGAGTGACCGAGCAGATCGCCAATGCGGCTGGAGTCGTATTCGTTCATCTGGCAACCGTGGGTTTTGATGAACAATTTCTTCGAATGACGGGTCATACTAATGATTAAATCTGCGCCTGCTTTTTGGGGGCGAGCAGTATACCCGCGCGCAGGCAGTACAGCTATAACTACTGAGGTTTCAGTAGCGCTATAATATGCTTTAACTGTGATATGCTTCTTTTGAGCACGTCCCATTCCAACCTATTTCCGGTGTTCCTGCCCCATGAGCAATGAAGCGATCTACAAGGTTATATTTCAGAGCCAAAGCCAGGTGTACGAAGTCTACGCGCGCGAAATCTATCAGAGCGATATGTACGGCTTTATCGAGGTAGAGGAGTTCGTGTTCGGCGAGCGCAGCCAGGTGCTGGTCGACCCGGGTGAAGAAAAGCTCAAGAACGAGTTTAGTGGGGTGACCCGCAGCTATATTCCCATGCACGCCATCATTCGCATCGACGAAGTCGAAAAGGAAGGCGTAGCTAAAATCAGCGACAACAAAAGCAGCGGTGATAAAGTCACCCACTTGCCACTGTCAAATATGCGCCCGCGTGGTGGTAGTGTCGATAAGTCAGATTAGTCGATCTGACTTAGGAACGGTCACGAAATAACTTGACGTTCTTGCTTGTCTTTTCGCCCGTCTTCTTCGTCCCCTCGAGGGCCTACTTTTGGTGCGGTAACAGTTTCATAGTTCGACTATGCGCCTGTTACCACGCCTCGAATACGAACCACCCTTTAAAACGAAAAAAGCGGTGCAATAACGTTCAAGTTATTGCGCTCCCATTCCTTATCGACCTCAGGCGACCGCGCCGTGCAGTGCGATCAGTTCTGAAATCAACTCTTCTGCTGTTTCAGAAGCATCGATAATCTGAAATCCCGCCCAATGGCGATTATCCTGATTTGCCTTGCGGCACCACAGGCAATCTGCGCCGACGTTAATCACATTGTGGTTGCCGATGGGCTCAGGCAGGGTCAATGCGAATTGATAAATTGAACCTGGTTGTAGCGCTTGATCGGTGCTCAGCATCATGCCTTCAATCGTGATATTAACGACCTCGCCGGCGGCACAGCCATTAACAATATCAACCACTTTAATGGCGCGGCCGAGCTCTATGCGTTGGTGCTTGCGATGTTGTTTTGTCATGGTTATCTCTACTCGATAGTCTTTTTAAGTGTAGCAGCCGCGTGAAAATGCGGCGTATCGCTATGAAGCAGCGTGCGTGCGCGGCGAGTGCGTTGGTCGCAGTGCCGCGCGATGATATTTGATCAACTGCTGTAGAAAATGTCTGATTTCCAGGTCTTCACTGCCAGCAGCAATCAGGCTTTGGCGTATTGGCGGGGCGATGACGGTGAACTCAGGCGGGCTGCAGTCGGCCACGGGAGCTACGTAGGCAAGCATCTGGTCAACCATCGCCAAAGTCTGGCTGGCCTGCTCGCTTTGGTTGGCGCCATCAAGATACTTACTGGTGACGTAATTGGTCCACGTGCCAGTCAGAAAAACAACAACTGAGCGGGGCACTGCCTGCTCATGGTCCTTGATTTTCGCTTCTACAATCTGGGTAATGTGCTGTTTTAATTGCTGCAGCTTGGCTTCACCGTCGCGGCCTTTCTGGCGCTTATCGTACTGCTTGCTTATTTGTCGGTCACAATGGCGCAGGTAGGCGCTAAAACGAAACGCGAGCCCGGAAAAAACCTGGCTATTGCCGTCACTCTCGTCAACCAGGCGCTGCACCACCGATTTGATTTCCATTAATAACGCCGGTTTTTGCAGGTCGCCGGCTTTATCCCGATATAGTTCGCACGCCTCTGCAAGGCTGTCGAGTAGCCGCTTGGCAGGATGTCGCTCCGAGTTTGCAAACGATGCATCGGACAACGCGAGCTTCACATAGGGCGTATACAGACGGCTCAGGTGACTTTTCAGGTGATCACTCACCGCCGTGTTGTTCAAAAGTTGATGGAACAAATCACCAACGTAGTCGACCGGCCCAAGGTCAGTGCCATCGTTGGCCGCAATACCGTGCCGGTAACCTGCAAAAACATACGTACTGCCAGGCTGGGGATTAATCTCATCGTCTGCCTCATGCGCTGTTACAAGCGCCTGCTGCGAATCGCTAAGCGCCTCGCGTTGCTTGTCAGCTTCGTCGTCGAAGTATTTAAGATTGGGCAGAATGCTCTGCCCGGCGAGGCTTTGATTAACGTCGATGTACAGCGCGCCCAATTGCCGCAAAAATTCATAGTCGAAGACTTTATAGGCGATAATGCGTGTATGCAGGTCCCACGGCAGGTTTTGTATTGCCTGCTCAAGTGCTAGCGCAAAATTGACAGGTGCCAGCGGGTTGGTTGCCGTAGTAATTTTGTGTTGACCGATCGCCGACAAACGCTTGTTCAACATATACAGCAATTCGCTAAAGCGCTGTTCGGCTTTATCGATCATCACCGGCAGCGCCAGCTCGCTTTCAAGCGTCTCACTCGTGGCACCGCTTATCGCGAGCCGGTCACTGCTCTGTTCGAGCTTGCCCTGGAAATCAGCGAAGGTGTACAACGTAGACGCGAGAAATGTATTGGTGAACTCCTTATGTGCACTGCGCGGCAATTGGGTTGTCGCCAGCACATCGGTCGCAGATTGCGACGTGCCCAATGCTCGTAGCTGGGCACTTTTCAGTTCGAATTTGTTTAAAAAAACGGCCAGATGATCGGTGCAAAACGACTGCGTCAGACGCAACATCTCGTGTAATATTATGTTTTTGACTGGCTTCATATTTAGTTCTATTAAAACAGTTGCTTAACGACGCCTGGCCACGCGGCTCGGCAGCTTCATCCGGTCGGACTTACTGTTTTTGAGTATAGCCAAGTTCACAAAATGCGCACAAATTAGCCGATTTATTTAATTTTTGACCAACTGTGCGGGCGTCTTGTGCGGCGTGAGCTCAGGTGTAGCGAGCAGCACTTTCACTCTGCACCGCAGTCGCCGGTTGAATTTGCAGACAAGTATCCCTACATTAACCAGTCACTCCGCGCCACAGGATTTCCCTACAAACCATGACGGAACAAGATAGCGAGATTATTCAAGCGTCGCCAGAACACTCACAAGACCTGGCCGCACCCGATCAAATACTGCCCGAAAAACTGTATGTGTTGCCAATTGGTGGCCGGCCGTTTTTTCCAGCGCAAGTTCAACCGGTGTCTGTCAGTAAGGAGCGGTGGGAAGAAACGCTAAAGCGGGTTGCCAAAACACCTCATCTGGCCGTCGGTTTGATGTACGTTGGTGATAAAGAGCCAGACAAGATCGATCCGGAGAAGCTGCCTGCTATTGGCTGCATAGTGCGACTGCATAATGTGCGTGAAACAGACGGCGGGCTGCAGTTTATTGCGCAGGGAATCAAGCGCTTTCGCGTAGTCAACTGGCTGAGCAAAGAACGGCCTTATCTCGCGCAGGTGCAATACCCGGATCATCGTGATGAAAACGAAGGCGAAGTCAAAGCCTATGCCATGGCGATTGTGAAGGCGATCAAGGATCTGCTGCCGCTAAACCCGCTGTACACGGAAGAGTTGAAAAACTACTTAAACCATTTCAGCCCCAACGAACCGTCGCCGCTAACTGATTTTGCTGCCGCCATCACGTCTGCCAAAGGCATCGAGCTGCAGGATGTGCTGCAAACCGTGCCGCTGTTGCCACGCATGGAAAAGGTGCTGATATTACTGCGCAAAGAAATGGAAGCAGCCAAGCTGCAAACGCAAATCAGTGCCGAGATCAACGATAAGGTCAGCGACAACCAGCGCGAGTTTTTCTTGCGCGAACAGCTGAAAATTATTCAGAAAGAGTTGGGCATCTCCAAAGACGACAAAACTGCCGACGCCGATATCTTCCGCGAACGGTTGCACGCGTTGAACATTCCCGAACACGCACAGGAACGCA
Organism: Pseudomonadales bacterium; assembly: GCA_037969395.1. Classification (GTDB taxonomy): domain Bacteria; phylum Pseudomonadota; class Gammaproteobacteria; order Pseudomonadales; family JAUIET01; genus JBBKXJ01. The sequence goes on along the minus strand of JBBKXJ010000396.1, from coordinate 11,885 downwards.
TCGACGACGAGTTACGAAAATTGACGGTGTTGGATACCGGTTCGCCCGAGTACGGCGTGACCCGCAACTATGTCGATTGGGTTACATCGATTCCCTGGGGAGTCTACTCGGAAGACAAGCTTGATTTAAAGCACGCCGAAAAAGTGCTGGACAAACACCACGACGGGCTGGACGACGTGAAGCAGCGCATTATCGAATTTCTGGCCTTGGGGGTTTTTAAGGGTGAAATATCCGGCTCCATCATACTGCTGGTCGGCCCGCCCGGTGTGGGTAAAACATCAATAGGTCGTTCCATTGCCGATGCGCTGGGACGCGAGTTCTATCGTTTCAGCCTTGGCGGTATGCGCGACGAGGCCGAAATCAAGGGGCATCGGCGTACCTACATCGGCGCTATGCCGGGCAAATTTGTGCTGGCGCTGAAGCAGGTTGCCGTGTCCAACCCGGTGATTATGCTGGATGAAATCGACAAAGTGGGTGCCTCCTTTCACGGCGACCCGGCGTCTGCCTTACTCGAAGTGCTGGACCCGGAACAGAACAGCGAGTTTCTGGATAATTACATCGATCTGAAGCTGGATCTGTCCAAGGTGTTGTTCATCTGCACTGCCAACCAGTTGGACACCATTCCGGGGCCGCTGCTCGATCGCATGGAAACCATTCGGCTAGCCGGCTATATCACCGAAGAAAAGCTCGCCATTGCCAAAAACCATCTGTGGCCGCGTGCCCTCCAGCGTGCAGGCGTTAAGTCCAGCCAGTTACGTATAAACCAGGGCGCGTTGAAAATGTTGATCGAAGGCTACGCCCGTGAAGCGGGCGTGCGTAACCTTGAAAAACAGCTAAAGCGCATTATTCGCAAGGCGGTGGTTAAGCTATTGCAAGGCCCTGATACGTTAAAAATACGCATTGGTAAAACCGAGGTTGAAGAATATCTCGGTCCGCCGATGTTCCGTCAGGAGCGTATGATTAGCGGTGTGGGCGTTGTTACCGGTCTGGCCTGGACCAGCATGGGCGGTGCCACCCTGCCGATTGAAGCTACCAGGGTGCATACTATCAATCGCGGCTTCAAGCTTACTGGCAAGCTGGGTGAGGTGATGCGCGAGTCGGCAGAGATTGCCTATAGCTACGTCATATCGAATCTGGACACCTATGGTTGTGATCCGGAATTCTTCGACAAGTCGTATATTCACGTGCACGTACCCGAAGGCGCAACGCCGAAAGACGGCCCCAGCGCCGGGGTCACACTGGCAACCGCGCTGGTTTCTCTTGCGCGAGACCAGAAAGTGCCGCGGCGACTGGCGATGACCGGCGAGATCACGTTGACCGGGCAGGTTTTGGCCGTTGGCGGCATTCGTGAGAAAGTTATCGCTGCGAGAAGAAGTAAGATTAACGAACTGATTATGCCCGCCGCCTGCGAACGTGACTACGACGAACTGCCTGACTATCTCAAGAAAGGCCTGACGGTTAATTTCGCCGAGCATTATAATGATGTGTTCGAACTTGTTTTCGGCGCTAAGTAGCGCCCTGCGTCATGAGTGAAGTCACTCCTGCAAAATGCATCTACCTGGCTGCTGCAACGACGAATTGGCAGAACGATAGATTTCTACTGCCATAGGCTGCCCGCACAGCGAGCCATGCGTTCGCATAGAATGAACCTCGGCTCGAACATTTAGGCTATTTATGTCTGCAACTTCCACGCGATTGAAAAACCTCCTAGCGCCAACGCTGGTGCTGGCGATCGGCGTGGTTATTGCATGGTATTTTATGACCGGTAAACCGAAGCCCAAACCTCGCGCGGTAAGCGAACCCGTTGCGCAGCGGGTCGAGGTGTTGCAAGCAGAACAGGGCTCGCACGCATTGACAGTAATTACCCAGGGCAGCGTCTCGCCGCGTCGGGAAATTGATCTGGTGGCGCAGGTGGCTGGCACTGTGCAGTCGGTGGCGGACGACTTTGCCGCCGGTGGCTTTGTCGACGCTGGTGAAACGTTGGTGCAGGTGGAGCGGGAAGATTACGAAATCGCGCTGCTGAGGGCGCAGGCAGTGGTCGCCGAAGCGGAGCAAAATTTAGCCACTACCAAGGGCGAGGCACGGCAGGCAAAGCGCGAATGGCGCGATGTTGGCAACGCCGAGGCGAACGCTCTGTTTCTAAAAAAGCCGCAGGTAGCCAGCGCGCAGGCGCAGGTGGCCGCCGCCAAAGCAGATGTGCGCAAAGCGCAGCTTGATTTAAAGCGCACTCGGATCAGCGCGCCGTTTGCCGGTCGTATTCGCGAGAAACTGGTCGACATTGGCCAGTACGTGACGCCGGGGTTGCCGGTTGCGCGCGTCTACGCGACCGATGTAGTTGAAGTCAGACTGCCACTAACCGACCGCCAGGTAGCACTGCTCGATTTGCCGCTGCACGCACGCAGCAAAACAGCCACTGTCAGGACGCCGGCAACGCTGACCACCGTGTTCGGCGGCAAGACGTGGCAATGGCAGGCTTACATCACCCGCACTGAAGCAAGCATTGACCTGCAAACGCGGGTGATTTACGCCGTAGCAGAGGTGCCTGATCCATATGCCGAGCAAGCGAATAGTCAACGGCCACCATTGGCTATAGGCCAGTTCGTTGAAGCGGCGCTGGGGGGCAAAAAACTTAATGATGTCATGCTTCTGCCACGCGAAGCGCTGCGCCCCGGCAATGTGATCTGGCTGGCAGAGGACGAAAAGCTGAGCATTGCACCGGTTGATGTGCTGCAGATAACCGACGAGCAAGTAGCGCTGCGTGGTGATTTCGACGCGCCGCTGGACATTATCGTATCGCCGCTGGCGCTGGCCGTTAGTGGTATGCCGATCGCGCCTACGCCGGCTGACCCGGGTCCAATCGCGCGCGACAAAGCCGCCGCGCTAACGCCTTCGGCTAACCAATCGGCTTTATGAGCAGCGCCTTGTGAACGACTTTCTATGAGCAAGATTGTCGCCTGGTTTGTCGCCAACCCGATAGCCGCCAACATCCTCATGGTATTAATCATCGTCGGCGGCATCACCACGATACCCACGGTCAACAAAGAGTTTTTCCCCGAGCACGAGCTGGACACCGTGCTGGTCAGCGTCGCTTATCCGGGCGCCGGTCCGGCAGAGGTAGAGCAGCAAATTTGCGTTCGCATCGAAGAGGTGGTCGACACCGTTAACGGCATCGACAAAATTCGCTGTACTGCAACCGAAGGCCTGGGCCTGGTCACCATTGAAGTCAATAGCCAGTACGACTCGCTGCGGGTGCTGAACGAGACAAAATCACGGGTCGATGCAATCACCACCTTCCCGGTTGAATCAGAGCGTCCGCAGGTTAGCGAACAGCTGTGGCAGTCCCGGGTAATCAGCGTTGGTTTGGCCGGCGATATCGGCGAAGCCAATTTGAAAGAACTGGGCTACCTGCTGCGCGATGAGCTGGGTGCGCTGCCCGAAGTACAGCTGGTGGAGTTGAACCAGCCGCGCAACTACGAAGTGGCCATTGAAATATCCGAACAGGACCTGCGCCGCTATTCGCTGACGTTTAACGATGTCGCCACGGCCTTGCGCGGCTACTCGGTTAATTTGCCGGCCGGCAAAATCCGCACCAGTGACGGCGATATTCAATTGCAGACCCGCAGCCAGGCCTATACCGGCCAGGAATTTGCCGACATAGTGCTGCTGAAAAAACAGGACGGCACGCGGGTCAGGCTTGGCGACGTAGCGACCGTTAAAGATGGTTTTGAAGAAACCGACGTGGTTAGCCGCCTGAACGATAAGCCGTCGCTGGCGCTGGATATTTATCTGACCTCCAACCCGGATATTACCGCCACCAGCAGAGCCGTGCATGCCTATGTTGCCGAGCGCCAGGCGACCCTGCCGCCGGGCGTGACCCTGGTTGTGTGGCGCGATATGAATAAGTCGTTTGAAGGGCGGCTGCAAACGTTGTTTTCCAGCGGTCTCAGCGGCTTGCTGCTGGTGTTTATTTTTCTGCTGCTATTCCTGCGACCGCTGCTGGCCTTCTGGGTTGCAGTTGGTATAGCGACCGCGTTTTTAGGCGCAATCTGGATGCTGCCCGCCACCGGAGTAAGCTTCAATATCATCTCGCTGTTTGCCTTTATCCTCATCCTGGGTATTGTCGTCGACGATGCGATTATCGTCGGCGAGGCGGTGTACACCGCGCAGAGCAGCGGACTGCCCGGTCCGGAGGGTGCAGTGGCCGGGACCAGGGTGGTACTCAAGCCGGTGATTTTTGCCGTACTGACGACCATGATCGTGTTCGGTGCGTTCTTTTTCATGCCCGAAGAATCGCCAGAACCGGTACACATCGGCACTGTGGTTTTACTGGCGCTACTGTTTTCTCTGATCGAGTCGTTATTTATTCTGCCCAGTCATCTCGCTCATATGGGGCCTGAGCGCCCCGGGCGCATCGTCTGGTTGCGCTGGTTGGAGCGGCTGCGCGGTTGGCTGGCCAGGGGTCTGGCTACTTTTACCGTGCGTTATTACACGCCTTTTTTGCAAAGCTGCCTGCGTCACAGCGGTCTGACGCTGGCCGCCTTCGGTGTCGCGTTTCTGCTGCCGGCTACCTACTTTATGGGCGGCTGGATGCAGTCCAGCTTTTTCCCCAAGGTGACCACAGATTTCATTTTCGTGCAGGCACGCATGCCCGAGGGCAGCCCGTTCAAGCAGCAGACTGACATCATGGAGCATATTGAGAAACAGGCGCTGCGGCTGAAAAAAGAGCTTAACGCGGGGCCGGTGCCGTTCGCTGGTTTGATTCAAGCCTATGCTTATGACGACATGGTGCTGGGCTTGCTTGAGTTGACCAATCCGGAGCAACGCAAAAGCAGCAACGAGGAGTTGAAACAGCGCTGGCAGGACTATATTGGCGACATTCCAGCCGCCGAGGAACTGGAGGTGGTCGCATCATTTGGTTCGCGCGGAAAACCGATAGAGTTGGAACTCAGCGCGCCGACGCTTGCAACGCTGCTGCAGGCCAGCGACGAAATCAAACAACAACTTTCGCGCTACCCCGACGTATTAAATATTCGCGACAGCCTGGACAGCGCGCGCCCCGAAGTGGTGGTGAAGCTGAAACCACTGGGCGAATCGTTGAGCCTGAATCTCGCTGACGTGGCGCTGCAAGTGCGGCGTGGCTTCTATGGCGAAGAAGTGCAGCGCATTCCGCGCCTGCGTGAAGACGTGAAGGTGATGGTGCGCTATCCGCTGGCCGAGCGCGAATCAATTGCCAGCATGTTGAAAATGCGTATCCGCACGCCGGACGGTCAGGAAGTGCCGTTTGAACAGATTGCCGAGATTAGTTATGCGCCCAGTTATCGCAAAATTGTGCGGGTCGACCGCAAACGGCAAGCGCTGGTCACCGCCGATATACAGGCGGGCGGTGAAGCAACTGCTATTGTGGCCGAACTGCTGCGCAGCAAGGTACCGGAAATGCAGGCACGCTACCCTGGCCTGGACGTCCAAATCGAAGGCGAGCAGCAGGAGGAAGCTGAATTCAAAAGCTCCCTGGTCAGTTTAATGATCGCCAGCATAATTATAATTTACGGTCTGATGGCCATCGTATTTCATTCGTATTGGCAACCGCTGCTTATTGTCACTGCCATTCCGTTCGGCATAGTCGGCGCTATCCTGGGTCACGTGGTGCTTGGCCGCGAAGTCAGTATGTTCTCGCTAATGGGCATCATTGCTTGCACGGGCGTGGTGGTGAACGATAATTTGGTGCTCATAGACCGGGTCAACCGCTTGCGTGATGACGGTGTGGACTTGTGGAACGCGCTGGTTCAGGGTGCCGCCGACCGCTTTCGCGCCATCGTACTGACCTCGGTCACGACCTTTGTGGGCTTGCTGCCGATTCTGACGCAGACCAGCATACAGGCGCAATTTTTGATTCCCATGGTCATATCTCTAGCGTTCGGCGTATTGTTGGCGACATTCGTAACGCTGCTTTTCACCCCGGTGTTTTATCTACAGTGTGAGGCGGGGGTGAATCGCTGCAAAGCCGGCGCCGCCGGCGTCAAGGGCCGGCTACTGCGGCTGGCAAGTTAGCAGAATTGGAGAATCAACATGGAGTGGGGTTGGCTTGTGGTTGTCATTGTTGTCGCAATTATTCTTGAACGAATATTCGATGCCTGGCGGCAGCTGGGGAAAAGCGAGCGTATGTTGGACAAAGTCGATAAGAGCAAGCTGAAAAATCTTGATGACGACGGTTGGGACGACGACTGAGCCAGTGTGCTGCGCTACTGCATTAATTAGCATGGTTTTACGTTAGATTGGCCGCAGAACGTAAAATTGCCTGTCAGAATGCATCATTGCTCGAAAGTCAACGCAAATTATAGTCGTGTGCGTCTCGTTTGGTGAAAAGTTCCATTGTCAGCAGCGCAACTTCTATTTAAAGTGCGTGCTCTACCTAGAAGTCCGCTCATGGGAGGGCACCCTTATTATGAAAAATTCATTAAAGAAAAAAGTCACCACTATAGCCAGTGTGGCATGTTTAAGCGCATTCATGGTCGCCTGTGGCGGCACTGAATCGTCTGATCAGGCAGCAGTGGATGATGCGCAGGAAAACCTGCAGGAAAGCACTGACGCTGCAAGCGAAGCCGTAGGCGAGGCTGCATCAGATGCGGAAGCATTGGTCGAAAGCCAGGCAGACGCTGCTGAAGACGCAATGGACGACGCCGCTGACGCTGAGAAAGTAGAGCAGCCAGCAAGTTTTGATGCTGCCGCCGACGATGCTGAAGACGCAGCGGCAGAAGCAGGCGAAGCGGAAAATCTCGAAAATACCTTAAATGACGCCAAAGAGCGTCTTGACAGCGCCAAAGAAGAAATCAACGGCGCGCAAGAATAATAACTACAGGCCGACATCGTCGTTCGGTCTAACGGTCAAAAAAAACGATCAATCACCCCCGTCAAAAGGGGTGATTGCGTTTGTCCGCTCTGACAATGGGGCCAACCGATCACAATAAAGTGAAAGCTTGAACCGCAGTCAGGCATCAAAGCGTCAGGCATTAATGCGTCAGGCGTTAAACCTTAATCGCGCTTTAAACTGCCGAACTTTATACAGCAAGGCTTTAAACCATAGTTGCATATAATAAACAGTCGCTGATCGCGATGGTTGCATTGCTAGTCACCATAAACAGCTTGAGTGGCCGCCTCGGGTAGAGGCCATGCTCGCGCACCACAAAATAGTTGGCTAATACGTCGTCGCCCGCAGCGCTGTTGACTTTAAGAACATCCTCGCCTTCTTCTCCCAGCCACGCTAACAACGTATTAGGTTCTACTGCGCCGAAATTATACTTCTCAACATCGGTGGGAATTGTAATGTGCGCGCCAGCTACCGGCTGGTCGGCGAAGGCAATAATCGTACTCTCTGCCAGTTCCAGCCGAATCGGGTGCAGGTAAACGTCCATAGCACTGCCATTCTCGGTTGCATGTAGCACATCATCGGCAAACAAATAGCGTTGCAAACCCCGCTGCGCCGTTGCGTGCGCGGCAGGGTCTTGTGCGCCGCCGCACTCGATAGTCACCGCGGGCATCGCCACTGTTGTCTGCTCCATCAAGCTGTGTAGTCTGTGGTCAGTAATGACGAGGCGCTGCGTAAACAGGGCCACCAGCGCTCTATGTGCGGGATTGTCACCGGTGACAACACCAAATGCAGGGCCATCGCCGGACGTATTGTGAATATCGATCAAACTTTCGGGCTGCTCCTGCTTCAATATCTGCAGCAAACCCGCAGCGATTTTGCCCGGGTAATCGTCAAATGGCCCGCCAAAACAGCGATTTAGATCGCGTTGGCCCGGCACCGTGCGGTGTTTAAACAGCTGTTCGTGCAGCGCCGCCTGTATCGAACCCACCAAGCAGATAATGTTGACTGCGGGCTGCTCGCCGCTTCGTAGCCAGCGATGCACTGCGTGTAAGCCGGAGGGCTCATTGCCGTGTAACAACGTTACTATGGCGCGCGTGCGGGACGGATCCTTGCCGCGTTTTCTGATCAGCGTGGGACCGGTCAGCTGGTGCAGAAATGCCTCTACGCTGTCCGCGACTTCGTGCGGTTCAGGGTCAGATAATAAATGAATAGATTGAGTTGGCACCAGTCGTTGTCCGGTTGTGCAATAAGAAGTAATTTTGATTGGCCAGTTTACCTCATCCTCAAGCTTCGCCTGCACGGGCTCGCTGTCATTATCACGGTGAACGTTTGAACCGATTGCGGTGGCTGGGGCGTATACACCCGCAATGACAGCACGGGAGCAATAGACATCGACAGCAAAGTAAAAATTACCGCCAATGGTTGATTCTCGTCGACGCGGCGCTAACATACCCCGGCTATGAATATTGCAACTAGCATCACGCTGGACAGTACAGCATTAGTGCAGGAATACGTGCGGGTTCGCACGCAGTCAGCTGCCTTGTGCGAGCCGCTCTGTGTCGAGGACTATGGTCTGCAAGCAGTGGCTGAAACCAGCCCGCCGAAGTGGCACCTTGCGCACACCAGCTGGTTTTTCGAGACTTTTTTGCTGAAGCCTTTTATCGCAAACTATACCCCGGTCAACGCTGCGTACGAATTTATCTTTAACTCTTACTACAATGGCATCGGTCAGCAGTATGCGCGCCATCAGCGTGGTTTGTTGTCGCGACCCACGGTGGAAGAGGTGTATCAATACCGCGCCAGCATAGACGCGCGCATGCAGGATCTGTTGGCCGAGCAGCACCATCCCGACAGAGCGGCGATATTGCAGCGCACCGAGCTCGGGCTGCATCATGAAATGCAGCACCAGGAACTACTGCTCACCGATTTGAAGTTCAGCCTGGCACAGAATCCACTATTTCCCGCGTATCTTTCCCCGGCACCGCGGTCGGCACAACGCTCGCAGCTGGCGCTAGGCTTTAGCGACTATGCGGGTGGATTGGTAACCTTAGGTACCGACACCGATCAACAGCCGTTTTGTTTTGACAACGAGACACCACAGCATAAAACCTTTATTGCCCCCTTTGCGTTAGCCAACCGACCGGTAACCAATGGCGAATATTTGCAGTTTATGCAGTCAGGCGGCTACCAGTGCGCAGAACTGTGGCTGGCCGACGGCTGGGCCATGCGTCAGGAAAAAGAATGGCAAGCGCCCTTATACTGGATGCAAAAGCAGCTCACGGGGATACAGGAAGACGCGCAAGTCAGGCAACAAGAAAATCGGCAAAGCGGCGAATGGCAGGTCTTTACCCTGCATGGTCTGGGCCCACTCGAACTAACGCAACCGGTCTGCCACGTCAGTTTTTATGAGGCCGATGCCTACGCCCGCTGGGCCGGCGCGCGCCTGCCCAGCGAAGCCGAATGGGAATACGCCGCTAGTGCCGAGGTGGTTGCCGGCAATTTTGTTGACAGCCGACGCCTGCAGCCGCAAAGCGTAGCGACGTCTGACAACGCCATGCAGCAATTATTTGGTGACGTCTGGGAATGGACCGCCAGCAGTTACGGTCCGTACCCCGGTTTCGCCGCCGCCGCCGGTGCCATCGGTGAATATAACGGCAAATTCATGTGCAATCAGATGGTGTTACGCGGCGGCTCTTGCGTTAGCGATCGTCATCACATTCGCGCCAGCTACCGCAATTTTTTCTACCCGCTTGATCGCTGGCAGTTCTCCGGCATTCGTCTCGCTAAATAACTACGGAAAAAAACCATGCCTTTCGACGATTCCCTGCTCGCGCAAAATATAACTCATCACATGCAAACCATCGTCAGCCATGATGTGCGCAGTGAACTGTTACAAGGTTTGCAAAAACAGCAAAAATCGATAGCGCCAAAATACTTTTATGACGCTTGCGGCAGCGAGCTATTTGAGGAAATCACTCGCCAACCGGAATACTACCCCACCCGCACTGAGAAGAGTCTGTTGCAGCAGCACGGCGCTGATATCGCTGCCACACTAGGTGCCGACTGTGTGCTGGTCGAGCCGGGCAGCGGTAGCTCTGAGAAGGTAGAGTTACTGTTGCCTGCTCTGCGTCCAAAGGCTTACGTGCCGTTGGAAATATCAGAGGCAGCGTTGTACGACGCAGCCGAACGCTTAACCGAACACTTTCCCTGGCTACAGATTCACGCTGTGTGTGCCGACTATAGCATTGCTATGAGCCTGCCGCAGGCGTTGTCGGCTGAGCGTCGTGTAGTATTTTACCCTGGTTCAACTATCGGTAATTTCGAGCCGCCGCAGGCCTTACAGTTCCTGCAGCGCCTGCGTAAGTTATGCAGCAAAGAAGGCGGTTTGTTAATTGGCGTCGACCTGCAGAAGGATCCTGCCATCCTGCACGCTGCCTATAATGACGCCAACGGCGTGACTGCGGCATTCAATCTTAACGTGCTGCGCCACATTAACCGCGTGGCTGATGCCAACTTTGACAGCAGCGCATTTATGCACGAGGCGTTGTACAACAGCGAAACGGGCCGTATTGAAATGTACTTACAAAGTGTGCGCGCGCAAAGCGTCACCATCGCCGGCGAACAAGTAGAGTTTGCCGCTGACGAGCGCATCCTCACAGAGTACTCGTACAAGTACACCGTTGAGTCGTTTCAGAAGCTTGCTGCAGCCGCGGGTTTCACCGCGGTGCAATACTGGACCGACGTGCAGCAACTATTTAGCGTGCACTACTGCGCAGTGGCAGATAGCTGAACTATACCCGGAAGCCGAGCTGCGCAACATCGGCTGCAGCACGGCAGTCATGGTTGTTAATACTTTCTCTAATCTGCTTGTGTACAGCGTGTGGTCGCGCACAATCCGAGGCCCACCTGGACGATTACCTGCAGCGCTTATCCCGAGTGTTAGAAACGAAAATTCCGCCAGCCGGCGGGCAGCCGCTGCAGGCAATGCCAGCCGCTCGTGAGCTGAGGGTAGACTTGGCGCAGCCGAAAATCGATTTTCTGGAATTCCTGCGCCTGTCAGACTGTCATTTACAGCGTCTGGTGGCAGGCCGCAATAGCAGCCTTGGGAAATTGGCGCAGCCCTCGCAGCGTTTGATTTACGAGCTTGAGTTTTTGCATCATGGTGCAGCCTGCCAGGCTGCGTTAAAAGCAACGGAACGCGGCGAACTGGCACACAAGCTTGGCCAGGTGTTACGCCAAAAACGCGAGCAACTGCCCGTTATGATTTGGCAGGCAACCCTGGGTGCGGGTGAGATGCGCGCTTTCTGGAAAGTGCCGGCCGAGCTCGGCGCTTACCCTGCCGCTACGGCTGCCGAAGTACCAATGGCCATGGCGCGTTTGCTGCGTCGTGTTGAACGTTGGTTAAGTAATGATTGGCGGGTCAATGAGCTAGCGCTGGAGCGTGATTTGCAACTGCTGAAAACTGGTGACGGCGGCGCGCTGCTGCAGGCGTGGAAATTGTTAGCCGACGAATTGGGGCGCGGCACAGGGTTGCTAAACAACCGCTTGGCCGAACAGCCGTTGTGTTACAAAGAGCAGCCCAACCAGCGTGCCGACATTCTGCTAAACGTAGTGCAGCAACAGTTTATCGCTGGAATACAGCCTTGGGCGGTAGCGTTGAGTCAGCGGCGCTACCAACTGCTGCCGGCGGTTGTAAAGCTGGAGCAAACGCTGCAGCAGGCCGAGCCTGCAAGCTATCATCAGTGGCGCCAGCAGCGCGATAAACAGTTTAGCGCGGCGTTTGACGCTCCGAAGCAGCATGTTGCCGCCATACAGCCGCTGTTGGAACAATGCGGTTTAGCGCCGGGTAAGCAATAGATTAACTGCTGATGAAGAGTGTGGTGTGACGAATACCCTTATGCGAATGGCACTTAGTTAAGGTCAATCGAAGCTGCAGAGGCCTGAATAGAGGGAGAATTTTCGGGACCTTCCCTAGCAGGGACGCTAGGGATAGAGCCTCCAGGGACGGATTTACGGCGTG
>JBBKXJ010000395.1:0-6567 GCA_037969395.1 Pseudomonadales bacterium | reverse complement strand
ATACGCACGACTAATTGTTCAATTTCAGCATCAATTTTGGGTCGGCCCGGATAACGACGCGATTTCGAGCCGTCAAACTTACGTGCTACCAGCTTCTGGTACCAACCCATGAGGGTGTCAGGCCTCGCGGCATTGGCTACATCCTCAAGCGCTTTGCGGCCAAGGCGATAAGCAATTTCAGCCAGTGTAGCCTTCTCCACATCCGTGAGCAGCAATCAGGTTTTAAGTTGAGCTTTGAGGATCCGGTTTTCTGCGACAAGGTATTCATTACGCAAGAGGAGTTCCTGATCCACTGTCCCGGTGATGTAGGCCAGTGTGCGCGTCCAATCCATAAGAAACCCATCTCTCACTTGAATTACTTGGCAAATTGTAAGCTAATTCCGAGGCAATGCACAAAGGCTTTGGCACACGTGCGACAGATGCTAAGACATTGATATCTAGACACGGATGTGTTTTTTGACCACACGGGCACGGAGAGTCCGTGCATGCATTGCAGCGTGCCATTCATCATGGGATGGGCGGCCGGTACCCAAGCGCGGCAGGCGCGCCGAAGAACTGGCGACAACATCCGGTGCCCTGGCCCTACTGACCAATATCACGATGGCCTGGAATACCCACCATCTGGACAGCGTCTGCAAGGATTGGCAAGAGAAGGATCGATACCGAAATGCTGCGGCACATTACGCCCGTCCGATTTGAGTACATCAATTTCAGAGGTGTATTTGCCTTTCGCGTCGGACCTTATCGCGAACGTATCTTTGGTGGCTCGCGTGACCGAGCCCATGCGGCCTAGGAAAATAGATATTACAGAAACGACTTTAAGAAAGTGTGCTGAGACACTGAAAGTGATTGATATTCAGAAAACCTAATTTCTAACTGTCTGATCATAAAAGAATTTTTCGCCGCCTCAGACCGTCAAAAACTGGATGAAATGTTAGTGTACCCCACTACGCAGCTCCTCCGGCGGTGCGGCTTTTGCGGTTTTGAAATCACCCTAGGGTAATACCGTCGAACCACCTGCGGGCACAATGCAAACAAGCCTTTTACGCAGGTTTGGCTCACTGGCGCGAAACTTGTGTATACTTCTGGGTCAAAAGGTACTGATCAATTGGTTGCGGAGGGGCAACATGGACATTTCGGAACTGCTAGCTGCAGCGCAAGAAAAAGGCTACACACATAATTTCGCCGTGGACGGCGATCGATTACATATTAGCGAGACCGACAAGCGGTTTACCAACGACGACTGCTGGATTGTCGACATTGAATCGGTAGATGGGGGCACGGACCCAGGTGATGAGGCGACGCTGTATCTCATTGAGACGCACAGCGGCGAACGCGGTTTCATTATCGTCTCCGATTCATTTCACGCAGATCCGGCGAAGACCGCTTTTGTTGATGGGCTGCAGCACCGCTTACATAGTATCTGACATGGCGCGTGAGGAGTATCCAGTGAATGATCTGTCTGCGTTCCCCATTGTCAAACGCTGGGCTGCCAGGCATCCAGACCGGCTGCAACTGTATTCGCTAAACACCCCAAACGGCGTAAAAGTGTCGATTATGCTGGAGGAAACCGGCATTCCCTATGAGCCGCACCTTGTTGATATCATGAATGACGAGAGCCATACGCCTGAGTATCTTTCTCTCAACCCGTACGGCAAAATTCCTGCAATCATTGACCCCAAAGGACCCGACGGTAAACCACTGGCACTGTTTGAGTCGGGCGCAATCCTGCTTTATCTCGCCGACAAGACCGGTCAGTTCATTCCTGCCGATCCAGCTGGTCGCTGAGAGACGATTCAATGGCTATTCTTCCAGATGGCAGCCATTGGACCCACGTTCGGACAAGTGGGCTATTTCCATAAATTTGCCGGCAAGGACATTGCCGACAAGCGCCCGCTGGAGCGCTATGTCAGTGCCTCCCGGCATCTGCTGGAGATTCTCGACCAACGCCTGGAAAGCCGAACGTGGATGCTGGGCAACGACTACACTATCGCCGACATTGCAACGATAGGCTGGGTGCGTAATCTCATAACTTTCTATGAGGCACGTGAGTTAGTAGGTTATGACAGCTTTGAGCACGTTCCGGTATGGCTAGCTCGAGCGCTGGACCGCCCTGCGGTGCAACGCGGACTGGAGATTCCGAAACGTTAATAATAGCGATACGAATTTTTTTCCTACCTGGCCGATCATTCAGCATACGACAATTTGCTGCGACTTGCTGCCAACGGTACCACGCCAGCAAGCTTGCCGTCGTCGATCGACAGACTCGATTTGGGACAAAGCCAGGAAGGTCGGCACAATACTACCCGCCAATCTCTCGCTTCTTATCGGTCCGCGATTTCGTCATAGCCTTCGCCAATGAGCTGAACAAAGCAGAACCCATGGCCGAACGGGTCTGCCATGAGGGCGAGTTTACCCCACGTGTGCGCGCATGCACTATTGCTGCTCGCGATGTATTCGCGCCTTCCACTAACTTATCGATTGTCACCGACTTGACACCGAACCGCCACAGTTCAGCGGCAAGCGCCAGTCCGGTTGGGCCGACACCGACGATAAGGACTTCGGTTGCGGATGGAATAGAGATCATGACACGACCCTCCTGCTGTGAGTGCTTGCCGAACTTTAAAAAATGCCATGCATCGGCCATGCCATTAGCGGCGAGCAATGGGGTGGCTATTCACCCGCGAGGAAAGCTATATGCCATCGCTGGACCTTCGCTTTTCTTCGCACCTAATCTCCGTCCCTATGATTTTTCATGCCTCCTATTAACCGCCTGCTGCTGGCATATTTACTGCTTAGCTAACAACAGGCCATCAAGGGGAATACCATGCAAACGATTCAGCAGGTCGATCAATTTAACGCCGCAAAAACCGGTGTAATTTTCAGGGGACCAAAGGTTTGTCCGGCGGAATCGATGTGCGCGTGATTGCAACGCTCCCGGGCTTTACGATATGGTGTGGAACGCTGATCGAATTTCGCCCACGGTCATTGCTGAATCGATGGTTAGGCTGATCGAACAACGCTATGCATGAACGCTACTCTGGCGCGGGGAGCGGCCAACGCCATAACCGTTTGCACTCATCTATCCTGTTCTCCTGCCCATTAAAACCTGGCGTTCAGCTGTAAGCTGACAATATCCGCAGAGGAGTCGTAATCGCCTGTCAGTCTATCCTGGGTGGCACCCAGGCGGTCAATGCTCACGTCTCTGACAAATAGATGCGAATAGCCAAAGTCAATACTGTAACGTTGGTCAACTTGATAACTGACGCCTAGCGACATCCAGCTGCGGTCGGCGTCGGGCAGCCTGGAGGAACGTAATGCCGCGTTCGGGGTAGGTGATTCATCGAAGGCGGTGCCGCTGCGAAAAGTCCAGCGATCATTCGGCCGGTATTCAACGCCCAGAGCGTAACGCCAGGCCGAGTCGAAGCCGAATTGCTCGACGCCGGTTGGCGTTAGCGGATTATCGAAACGGATTTTGATCGACTGAATATCCGCCCAGTCGGTCCAGGTGAAATCACCGGTCACGGCCCATTGGGGGGTGAGCTGCCGGTAAAACCCGAACGCTGCCGAGTCAGGTAGCGTCACGTCGGCTTTGATATTGGAGTCGGCAAATGCAGCACTGAGATCGCCGGCCAGTGGCTCGGGCAACGCGGCCAGCCCCCCCAGTGTGGAAGGAGTGCTGAAATCAGCTGTGCCTTGCAGGCGATGCTTGATTTGCGAGCGGTAGGCAAAGCTGAGTCGGGTATTCGCAGAAGACCACATCAGGCCAAAGTTTGCCCCCAGACTGAGGTCATCGCCCGTATTACTGACAAAACCATCGAAGCCGCCTTGCCCGGGTAACGCGCCATTGGGGCACACAGCAAGAACCTCGGCGGCGCAGACGGTGGCGAAATCCACCGCATTGGTCAGCCGCACATCAATATAGTCGACGCTAACGCCCAGCGCTGCCGACCAATGCGAATCGATTTTCCAGGCAATGCTGGGGTTAACATTCAGCGTCTTTAAAGACGACTCGACGGCTTGATAACGGCCCACCCAATCGTCGTTGTATTCGGTGACCAATCCGAATGGCGCGTTGACGGCAATGCCAAGATAAACCTGATCATTGAACGCATTGACGAAGTACAGGTTTGGCACAAAGGCATATTGCCCGCCGTCGCTGTGCTGCTTGCTTGCCGGCAACAAAGGCAGATCAACCTCGGGGGTCTCTTGTATTGAGTTTCGGTCTGAAAATTTAAAAGAAGGCATGATGTAGCTGCCCGAAACCTGCAACTGATTTTCCAGCCTGACAATGCCCGCCGGGTTAAACCACGCCGCGCTGGCATCTTCCGCTATAGCGCCACCGCCGGCGAACGCCATGCCCTGGCCACGCGCACTGTTCTCGATAATGGCAAACGCGGCGGCGGCGGTCTTGTCGTGCGCAAAGAGCATGACAACAACCAGAGTCGTTAGCATCAACTTCAAGTATGCTTGCATTGTCGCTCCTTGTCGGATCCGGGTTGCGCGCCATCGGCGCGCTTGAATTTGAGTAGCAGAAAAAAGCGGCTACCCGTCGCCGGGTAGTCTACTACGTCATGTCGCCGGTGAACGGCGAACAAGCCATGACTCGGAAATTGCTGCTTAAGGCCGGCACAGAAGCAAATGTCAGTATCGGCGGATTTCAAGGTATGATCAACTCGACACGTGAGATTCTCGAGCTGGATTTCGACCTTTTCGTTGGCGGGCATGCAGACGTTGGAGACAAGTCGGATGTACATGAATTCCTTGCGTATCTCGAGGCACTTTATTCCGCCGTCGTGGACGGCATTCACCGGGGCTCGTCCCTCGAAGATATGCAGACGGAAATCCGGCTCGACAAATACAAGCATTTCACAAACTATGAACAATGGTTGCCGCTGAACATCGAAGGCGTTTACGAGCGTTTAATGGAAGAATCGGGCATGGGATGGCGTTCCGACCTCTCGCAGTAGTAGATACGACAAAAATTTAGCATACGGGGCACTGCACCACGCCGCGCACACAGAACCCGATTAAGAAACTTCAAATAGCAGGAAACAAGGTAGTGAACGTCCATGGATCAAAGTACGGTCATTTTCTCAGACTGGACAACCTGCTGGTGCTGCTGGCCGCTGGTGGAATCGGTGAGATGGTCCTTGAATTTTTTGCGTGGTGGATAGTGCCGGCCACGCTTGGCAAACCGATGCGACCCGATATTCTGGTTGTAGACATTGCCCGGTCATTGCTGCAAATCGATGTATCCGTTGTTCTCGCGGCTAGTATCCACCTGGCGCTGGGAATCCTGATTTTCCCGCTGCTTTTCGTCGTTGCCCGTGCCGCTATCGGATTCAGGACGACGTTGATTCCCGCCGCGATCTACGGGGTGATCCTTTGGGCAATCGCGCAGACGACCCTCGCACCGTTGGCCGGGCGGCCGTTTATGCTGGGGTGGATCCCCTACACGTGGGCGTCGCTCGTCGGGCACATTTTGTATACAGTCGTGTTTGCGCTTGCCATTGTCAAACTGTCTGCAGGCGCGGCAGACAAGAACTTGTTGCGATGACTTTGCATCTACTTCTGGATGGCCTTACGCAGGGTCACGATAGCGGGACTAATGTCGCTTATGCGTAGCGCTAAGGCGTCCTGGGACTCCAGGCGACACGCACTTTGAGAAAGGGTCTTCCCAAGATGGCAGCCCTCACTCCGTCCAAGGCGTCAATAGGGTAACCGTCTTCAAACAAGGGTCTCGGACTTGCGCTTATGGCGCGTCGATACGTCGGTGTGTGGGCAATGTGCGAAATGTTTCCTGCAGGAAATCCGTAAACACCCGCGTTCGGGCGGGCACCAGCGGGCAGGGCGGCCTGACCGCCCAGATATTCCACTCCGGCCATACGCCGAACTCGGACATGAGGACGACAAGATCGCCGCGTGCGATTTCATCGCTGGCATTCCAGAGGGACGTCACCGCAATCCCGACACCGCGCGCACCGCGCGCTGAATAGCGTCGCCGTTGTTGCTTTGAAAACGACCAGACACCGAGACGCGTTCGGTCTTGCCTTGCGCGGTCTCGAAAACCCAATTTTGTTCGTCGCCTAGCACGATACAATTATGGCTCCTCAAATCCGCCGGCGATGCGGGCGGTCCATGACGCTCTATATATGAGGGCGCGGCCACCAAAGCGCGCGGGCCATACGCCAGTTTGCGAGCCAGCAAGGTGGAGGAAGCCAGCGTGCCAATTGGATCGACAGATCAAAACCGTGCTCCACGATGTCGAGCACGTTATCGGTGAGCTGTAGCTCGAAGTGCGTATCGGGATGTTGCTCCAGAAACATTGGAATGTGCGGTGTAATGTATTGAAGGCCGAAGGTTGCGGATGCGGTGACCCGCAACAGACCTTTGATACGGGTTTCCCCGCCGGACAGATCGAGGCGTGCTTGCTTCGGCGCACGGGTTGGTCGCCTCTCCGCTCAAATCGGCCTATGTGGCCGCCAAACATGGCATCGTCGGGCTGACTAAAACGGTCGCGCTGGAGGTGGCGGAATATGGAGTGACGGTCAATGCAATTTGCCC
>JBBKXJ010000394.1:0-3696 GCA_037969395.1 Pseudomonadales bacterium | reverse complement strand
TTGTTGGGGAGGTCGCGTTATACTCGGATGGTGATACGGGGCCCGTAGCACACGTAGTTGGCACTTACTCGATACCTCCGTTGAGTCAAAGCTAACAGGCAATGCAGCAAACATTTTGTTTCGCTGCTTGTTTTATGCATGGGCTGCGCCCATTTTATATGCGCAAAACAGTCGGCGATTATAATGCCAATTATCGCGGCGTTATTGCGTCAAGCCTTGCAACACTCCAAGACGCGCTTCGGCGACGTCAAAGACACAATCAGATCGGCTCTCAAGAAATGATTCCAGGCTGCGAGGTAGCGGCGGGCGAAAACTCTAGCAAACTTCCAGGCAGCGCAACTTTCATCCGTTTGTACGATTGCACTTGTCAAACGCGAGCCTGTTCGAATCGTCAAGAAAGTCATTTCGAAACCGCCTGCATCTTGCTATCCTAAACGACAGTCAATCACATATTGGGAAAGAGCACTAATTGTGAACCACGAAAAACTTAGAGAAGCAGAAGCACGCTTTCTGCAGCATTACCCCGGGGGATTTGCAGATCCCGCTATGGATACGATCAAAAAAAAGCACAATGTTGAGAAGTTGGCCGAATTCACTCAGCTGCATCTGACACGCGCAAATTTCAACCGCCCTGAATTTATTACAGAGACCATTGTCAAAATCGTGGGTCGGTCTTCCATGGTTTCCCGATTTGAGAAGCCAAAGTTTCGTGACTTCATTGAATCGTTGGACTCCCACGAGAAGCGGGCGTTGGCAGATGCATTCGAAAATCGCTTGTATGGCCGCAAAAAACAGCGCGGGTTCGAAGAAATTCTCGGCATGCTCGACCACCATAAAATTGCAAAATGGCCAATCATCTCAGTCGTGCCGTTCTATTTTTCGCCAGAGAAAGAAGCATTTGTTAAACCCACCACCGCCAAGGGTATCCTCTCCTACCTCGAGGTTGACGAACTGGAATACAAGCCGAAACCATCGTGGGCTTTCTATAAAGGCTATGTAGAGCTTCTCGGTGAAATAAAGAAAAAGGTGTCGCCGTCGCTGTCACCAAACAACGCAGCGCTCTCGGGGTTTTTGATGCTTAGTATCTAATCCGTTACTTCTACCGGGCGGACGCAGCCAACAAAGCCTCAGAAGCTTGCTTTGCAAACTGCGAACCGGACAGTCGTCCGGCCAACGCCGTTACGAAGGCTTGCGCATCCGAGGCTGATGACATAACTGAGATGCAATATGGAGCGACCCCAAGTTCACACCGAGACTCGATCTATAACGAATAAGGATATGTCGCGGCTGCGCGCGACATACCCCTATTCGTTACGTCGTAATCGGAGTTTAAGATGGAAAAATATATAGTTAAGAAAGAAGAAATTGAAACCTATGAAGGTGTTGAGAAAACTCATTTTCTCAATTCAAATGCACAAAGACGGAATAAGTCATTGGGCGATCTGACCGGCTTGAATAATATCGGTTTCCATATCATAGAGATACAGCCCGGAAAGGAATCTACTGAACAGCATGTCCACTATTTTGAGGAAGAGTGCGTGTATATTCTTAGCGGCGAAGCCGAAGCAACCATCGGAGATCAAACTCATTTAGTAAAAGCAGGTGACTTTATCGGCTATCGAGTTGGTGGTGAATCGCATAAGCTTTCAAACATTGGAGGTTCAATATTGAAGTGCATTGTCGTTGGTCAGCGACTTAATCATGACGTCGCTGACTATCCTAAGTTGAAAAAACGTATTTTCAGAAATAGTGGCATGAAATGGAATGTAGTTGACATAAAACACATTGACGAACCAGTCGCAGGGAAAAAGACATGACAAGCAGTGAAGCGGAAAATTTTTCAACATTACTTTTTGCGCATGGGCTACGCCCACTTGTATGCGCAAAACATCTCACGGAATTTTCACCGGTTATCGGGGCGTTATAAGTCGAGCACGTCGTATAGAGGATTCGGCCAACAGCCCTCCGGAACTTGAAATAAGCGTGGGGAAAAAAATGAAACTTCGAATGAGGTACTGGTCACACGCCGAATTTTGTCAGCTTCAGGTCCCTGGCGTTCTTCTGCATGGTTTCATACTGGCTGGCCAGATCCATATCCGGTGTTGCCAGTTTTTCTTCAAGGCCATCAAACAGCGGCAACTGTTTGAGTTGACCGTAAAATTGCCATTTCTTGTCCAGCAATAGCTGAATGTTGTCACTAGCCTCGGCATAATCCCCTGCTGCCATGAACAAACCGGCTTTGCTCAAAATCACATCGGCGCCACCCCTGCCGTGTTCCACGGCGAATTCCAGCGCGCTCCACGCTTGCGTTAAGGTATCCGCCGCCAGTTCATCTTGCCCGGCAAGCGCCAGGGATTGTGCGTAATCGGCGTACAGCAATGCCATCTGCACAGGGTCCCACATACACCAGTGATCGTCTCTGACTAGCGAGGCTTTAAAGAAAGCGTTGGCCCGCGCAGGCTCCTCTTTCATACGGTATGCCATACCGCGCCAGTGATTAATATAGTTCGAGCGGCATTCTTTATGGTGGGCGTCTTCCGTTTTGTTGGCTTCCATCATCTCGGCCGCCATTAACAGTTTGTCGGCATCACGCGCGGCGATCGCTTGCCGGGCTCTGAACCAGGCCAATTGGTTGACACTGAATTGCTGCCGGTTTTGCTCGATCAATGCATCTGCGTCCTCGTAACGCTGCAAGTAGATCAGCGCTTCAATGACGGTCTGGGTGGCGTAGCTAGCGTATTCATCGGAAAAATTATGCCGTACGGCAAACCTCAATACCTGGTCATATTGACCGGCAGCAAGCAGCTTATGTAAACGCACTTTCAGCAGGCGCTCTGAAGTTGACAGGGCGTAGTACTTTTCGGCTAGCCGGGTCGCCTCATCGTAGCGCCCCATTGAATACAGAGCGCTAACGTAGTTTTGCCGAACGGCGGGATGCAAGGGGTCAAGCTGCAGCGCGATCTTGTAGTGCTCAAAGGCCGCATTCACGTCACTCAGAGCGTCCAGTACATTGCCCAGCCACATATGCGCCATGGAGTAATTAGGGTTAAAGTTCACCGCACGCTGATATTCCTGTTTTGCAGCTTCACTATCACCGCTGGCCTGGTAAATGAGGCCTCGCGACGCGTGCGCTTCGCCAAGCTCAGGGTTTAGCGCCAGCGCTTTTTCAGCCAGCCTGGCGGCTTGCTTGATGACGGTTTCACGGTCTGCATTGCCGTAGTCTGCGGACAACAGCAGCGAATCGGCCAAACCCGAGTACGCCAGAGCGAAGTTGTCATCTACACGCAGTGCTTCGCGGAAGTAGCCGGTGGCTTTCTGCAAAGACTCCGCCGTACGCTGGTCCCAATGGTGGCTACCCAGCACGTAATAATCGTAGGCCTTTACGCTAATTTGTTCCTGCTGACCGGCGATAGTGTCCGGCGCCAACCTGGGCGCGAGCTGTTTTACCACTTGCTCCGCAATTTCGGTTTTAATGCGCAGCACATCGTCCATCGCGTATTCGAAACTTTCCGCCCACACCGGAAACCCGTCTTCAGCGTTGGTGACTTGCACCGTCACCCGCACGCGATCACCACTGATGCGCACCGTGCCCTCTACCAACGATTTGGTATTGAGCTGTTCGCCGATTTCGCGAATGTCTATCGCCTTATTTTTAAACGCTTCGGATGAGGTGCGGGCTGCAACCCGAATTCCCAA
>JBBKXJ010000393.1:0-5622 GCA_037969395.1 Pseudomonadales bacterium | reverse complement strand
CGGTATTGAGCGCGTACCACGATCTGCTCAAGGACCCTGCTGTCAGAATCTGCCCAGGCTGGAAAGGCACAAGACCCCATGCACGCCGATATGATCGCGGTCGAAAACCGATACAATATTATTACCTTCTTACTTACGGGCTTGTATCGCAATTTCCGATCATTGCGAGCTAACAGCAATCCTCACACACTATCCTGGCCTCTTCAGCAGTATACTTTCTGCGCGTCGTTTTGGACATCGTTCACCTCGTTTATCATGGCCTTATCGCCCTTAACGAGGTGTCCGTTCCGATTAAACCACTTCAAGTCAGGGCGGTGTGGCGTCTTGAAAAGGTAGCCCTGTGATAAAAGCCATATTGCGGCGTATGAATGCGAGCTGCGTGGACAAGGGCAGCTCTTTGGGGCAGACATCCTCGCACCCTAACAAACTCATACAACCGAACACGCCATTCTCGTCGCCGATAAGTTCGTAGTAATCGGCATCGTTGCGCGTATCGCGCGGATCGAGGCGAAAGCGTGCGATCTTGTTAAGGCCAACGGCGCCGACAAACTCTTCACGCATGCGCGCCGTGCCACAAGCAGCGATGCAGATTGACACCAACGACAAGGAATTTCATCTAGAGGAAAGCAAGGAGCGGCTCGAGAATGCACCGGGGTTCGACAAAGACAACTGGCCCGATTCTGCCGATGCCAGATGGCAGCAAGAGGTTAACATTTACTATTCAATCGACCGTGCATAGACACAGGCCTGCAGTACTTTTCCACCGGCAATCGTAGTAGCGTTGCCGGTGGATTTTTATTGACACAGCGGGACTTGTTAACTGCTTACACGTCTGCTACGCGAACTTGCAAAATTTGCTGTTTGTCGATTACTTCCGGAGGCTGGCATGGATATTTACCAACGCTTAATGCAAGACCATAAGTTACAAAAGGATCTGGCAGCAAAAATCATGAAGACATCGGGCAATAGCGAGACACGCCAGTCGCTGTTTCAGGAATTTAAAGCCGAGGTAGAGAATCACGAAGCGGCAGAAGAGCAGTCACTGTATGCCACCTTGATAGAAAAGCCGGCTGGACAGGAAAAAGCGCAGCATAGCATCGCCGAGCACAAGGAAGCTTCGGATCTTATTGAAGAGCTGGATAAAATGGATATGAGCGGCGGTGGCTGGATACAAAAATTTGAGCAGCTCAAGGACGAGCTTGAACATCACATCGATGAAGAAGAGGGTGAGGTGTTCGAGCTGGCGAGATTTCTGATTGACATTGTTACCGCCAGCCAGCTTGCTGATAAATTTGAACGCCGTAAAGAAGGCGAAGCGGCGTGACATGTTGTTCGGCCGATCGCGTCTCGTAACTGGTCAGAAAATCTACGTCGCTTCGAGTACGGCATTCTCATCGATGGGCTCGATCTCCACGCGATTGCGGCCAGAGGTTTTGGCGCGATACATCGCCTTGTCAGCCCGCGCTACGATCATACTCCTATCCTGACCCGCTTGCCACTGGGCAACGCCGAAACTGCCTGTCACTGCTTGTTTCAAAGGCTTGACAATGCATCGCGATAAGGCAGCCCGTATGCGTTCAACCAGCTGCTCAGCAGTTCGCAGCGATGTGTTAGGCAATAGTAGCAGGAACTCTTCGCCGCCATAGCGACCGACGATATCCGCCGAACGGGTATGCTGTAACAGCTGCGCGGCAACCTCTATCAACACGCGATCTCCCGCTTCATGGCCGTGCGTGTCGTTAATCGCTTTGAAATGATCGAGGTCAAGCATAACGATGGTCAAGGGTTGCTTATAACGACTGCAGCGCGTTATTTCCCCCACCAGGCGGGAGTCCAGGTAGCGACGGTTGGCAATATTGGTCAGTGGGTCTTTCAGGCTTAGCTCGCGAACTTTTGCTTCTTTCTCACGCAGGACAGCGTTAACAGTCGACAGCTCGCCGTTGAACTCAGACAACTGCTCATTGAGATCATTGAGCTTCGCCTCGCTGGACTCGGTATGCTCTACCGCCGAATTAACGATCAGTTCACGCGTGAATGTGAAAATGGCGTTTTCAATTTGACGTAGACATTCAGCGGGCGTGCTGGGTGTCGTTGTGGCGAACGCGCGCACAACGTCAAGCAGCAGAATCTCCCGAAATCGATCTACTTCCAGCAAAACTTCGGTTAGCGAAAAGCCTTGCAGCCAACGTTGACGACCATGAATGTCGGTGTACTCATCCATCCTGTCCAGCGCCTTGACCTGTTGATTCTGCCGCAGGAATTCACACAGTTCACCTAACATTTGCGGTAAATGATCGCGCAACGCTTTAGCGTCTATGCTACCGGACGATGGAATATCCTCATCGTTTCTGACTCGGCTGCTCCAGCGATCGAATATGGCGTCTTCGTGCGCTTCAATATAGGTCGCCAAGTGCGATGCGGTGGGTTGCGGAAGCTGGACTTTGTACATGTGCGAATAGTTTATTTTTTCTGTAGGCGTCAATCACTACCTGCAGATGCGTGGGGTGGATAGCGAGTCATCAGGGATTCTAACAGCATGTTTCACAGTCCGTTGTGATTCCGTTATCAGAATCACAACGGACTGGAACCAGACGACGTGGTCTTATCTTTCGGCTACTTGCGGCGGTTGCGACGTAGCAATGCACCGGCGCCAACGAACAGCATGCCTGCACCGGCAATCAACGGCAGCAGCGAAGCGGTTTCCGGCAGACTGTCGCGGTTATCCATTGCCGCAAACTCAGAGGTTTCTTCTGAGGCAAACGCTACACTCTGTTGTCTCGCCCGGTCTTGCATTGCAACGTTGCTGGTGCGCGTGTTACGTACGTTGCTGGCCTGCTTGTTGTCACCAATCATTTCGAAATTGAGTAACACCTCGTCACCAGCGGACAGGTCCGTCAAGTCGATGTCTGTGCCCAATACAAAAGGCTCGTACACACTGCCATCCAGGTCGTATTCGATGGGCGTGTTAGCTGGTACGGAAAATGTTTCCTCCTGTCCGACGCGCGCTTGCATGTCATCGCCTGCTTCCGTGATTTTGACTTTCATCTCTTCGGAAGCGGTCATCACTTCGACGATTTCTGCCCGCACTTAATCTTCCTCAAGCGCGAACGTTGGGGCCGACCAGGCCAGCAGCAGCGCTACGGTCGTTATTAGTGCTTTCATTCTATTCTCCTAAGTATGTAACTCACAATTGGTTTAACACAGTAGCGCAGCCAGTATTTGAATACGCCAACAGGCTATGCACAGCAAAATACGTACCACAGCGAATTAACGCGCATTCCCAATTAGTATCTCAGCAATGCCGCCATCGGTTCGTTTTCATCCTGGCCCAGTTCATCCGCAGCCACTGCGTGCACGGCACCTCCGTTTGACACGGTATGTTGCAGAGTCACATCGACCAGATCTACGACGCCTTCCTGGCTTTGAGCAGCGGTGTCGTCTGTTCTCTGCACCGTCAGGCTTTGTGCATCTACACTGCCTGCGACATCCACCCGGGGAACATAGAACAAATGCTCAACCTTACCCTGCAATGCGGCAGCCGCAGTGGCTGCAACGCAATTGGCAACTTTCGCTGGGTCAGTCTCTCGCAGGCGATGCAATGCGTCGTTAACTTGCTGCTGCGCAGAAGCAGTTACCACCGGCCAGCATGCTGCGTGTAGTTCCGAGTCGGACTGATCGTCCACGTTGCCGTCGATGCGACCGATGATATTGAACTTGCTGCCCACCAGGTCGGCGAACATATCGGTTTCGTAGGCTACGCCGGCCAGCACCAGTGGTCTGTTGTCTATCACATCTGAGTCTTCCAGCGCATTGGCAACAGCCGCCAGGAACTTGTGAACTCGCTCCTTGCTATGGCTACCTTCATCCTGGTCGTGATACATGGGGCCACCGTTGGACTTGCCCAATCCCGCTGCAGGCGGCGAACCCTGAGAATGAAACTGTTGGGTAGCGTCAGCATCGTACTCTCCCAGCGCATCGTTCATGGAGCGCGGTATGTCTTCGTGCAGGGATAATTCCTGCAACGCATAGCCGTCTCCTGCATACAAGGTCACCTGATTCTGAGAAAGACCCAACAAGCAGAAGGCCTGATTGTATTCCAGCGCTGCAAACAGAGGCCGCACAAAAAACCGCTGGGCAACGGTGGCACGCTCAAGCGGTTCATTCGGCAAGCTTAATTGCGTAAAGCTCGAAGCGCTGACAAACCAGGCCATGCCGGCACCTGTGTGCTGCCAGAGCTCGTTGTCATCTTCAAGCTTCTGCAGGCGCTGCCAATGGTCGCCGAGCAACTCCTTCATGTCTGCGTCGAGCAGCTGTTCCAGCTCTTTCATCTGGTTCTTAAAGTAAATGCGGTTTTTGTCCGTGTCGGGCCCGGCCTTCGCGGTAGGAATGTAAACCGATACCAGGCAGTCATCACGTTCCTCCATCAGGCTTTTAATTAACGCTAAATCGACAGTTGCGTTCATGGTCTATCTCCGGGTGGTTCAACTTTGGTTAATGTGAGCGCTAGATCAACTATCGCGCTGCTTTCGCATGGTTGTGGTTTTATCCGCCACTTCCGCCTGCACGATGTAACGGCGCGGCGCGTTGCCGACAAAGTAGAAAGGGTGGCGGGTGATCAGCGTTAGCGTCGTAGTGGGCGTGGGTGCCAGTACGCTCACCTCGCTGGGTTCGACGATGAAAAGTTTTTTGACAATGAATGTTCTAACACCGGCAGTGGTATTCAGTGTGATAGCGTCGCCTTTTTTCACGTCTTTTAATATTCTAAAGGCACCGTCACGGTGAGAAGAGAGTGCAATATTGCCTTCGCCCGTCAAAGTCGTAGTGTCGCTCAGATGGCCTGCACCCAGAGTCATTGCTGTTTCAGTGGTGCTCTTAAACACCGGAATAGTCGTCTCTAACTGCGGAATGCGCAGCACGGCGGCAATGGCAGGCGCACCATTCGCGGCTAAACGTGCAAAGGCTGCACGCCGCGCCTTGGCCCATAGCGACTGGTCAAGCTTGATGTCAGCTGCGGCAGCGTTTACGGGAGCTGTTTGTAACGCGGGCGAGACCAGCTCGTCAGAATTTGTGACGCGAGCAATCTCCGCCACTTCGGCAGCGCCAACGTAAAGCATGCGCGATCCCACCGCTGTTGCCAGCGGTATAAAACACAGCAGCGCCAGAGCCCAGCAAATATACTCTGGCGCGCGGCTTTTACGCTGCGTGTCGCGGTGCAGTTCTGGCACTCAATACTGCCTTGTCGGCGTACTACGCCTCGGCAGCGCAGTTGCACTCGTCGTGGTCACAGCCTTTGCCCTCAAGGCAACCCTGCGAACAGTAAATCGACTTGCCGTCTGCAATCGCACCTTCGCTGGTTGGCACGCAGTGGCAGCGATCGTAGTCACATTTCTGATGCATCGCTTTTTCATCAACTTCGTCGGTCATTTCGAGTTCCTCTGCTGCGGTGTCTAATTAACACGCAGTTAGTTACTACTGCCGCAGTTGCAGTCCTGGTGATCGCAGCCCCTGCCATCGCGGCAGTCTTCGCTGCAGAAAATTTTGCCGTCTTGTTTTAAATGGTTTTCGTCGTCTGCCACAGTACACGGGTTAAACCCAGAAAGCCGCAAAATGTCGCACTTATCG
>JBBKXJ010000392.1:0-3780 GCA_037969395.1 Pseudomonadales bacterium | reverse complement strand
GCAGAAACTATTAAAGAAAGTGAAGAATAAAAAGGAGCACTAAAACATAAGTGCTTCCAAAAAATACTTCCTTACCTGCAAAATAATAAATAGCGCCTTCAATAACAGCGAATTGTCATTGCCTGGGTCTCACTGGTAGCCTTGCCGTTAATGATGATAATTGGTTTTTTTTTCATCAGACAACCTCGTTAATCTGGTCCATTGGCAGCATCGTGTGCTAGTGACTTTAGCCTTTCCCGATTAAACCGCCAAGAGGCAAGCCGAACAGCGAACCGACCAAAAGTTCTGCCTATTAAAGAATCAGCTGTCGCAGAGCTAAATGAGGTACGCTCGACCTCTTCACCGTGTTCAGTCAACACTATACATTTTGAGATATGCCATTCCCAATGCTTTGCCATCTTCTGTTCTCTCTATTTCGATTCACGTTAGTAGCTCAAACGCTGGTTGCTTAGCTGCTTTTTTGTCAAAAGTAACTGTTACTACACAACCTTGTTGTTCGTTAACTCTTGCTAATAGGTGGTCGGGAAAGTCGGCGTTAGACTTCCTGTAATCTTTTAGTGCCCGCCAAACCACATGCGGCTCCATGACCGACAGCTGCCCGACTTGCAATAGTTGCTCGATTACTGCCGCTATCTCGTCGCGGCCTTGGTGGTAATTGCTTTCTAATACCCAGGCCAGCTCACACAAGGTGATATGGCCGATAAAGCAGGGATGATCATCCGTACAATGCGTTTCGATAAACCGATTGGCTTGTGCGGACTGTTTACGATCGTCTTGCACCATATACCGCACTAGCACATTCGTATCCAATCCCTTCAAAGCTTACCGCCTCTGGCTCTTACCGTAGCTTTCATATCTTCAATACTTACCAATTTATCGGGCTTTGCAATAATGCCCTTGAGCGACACGATATTTTTTGTGACCGGCAAAAAGCTAACTCGGCCAGATTCGTCTATGACAAAATCAACGCGGTCACCCGTCTGAAGATCCAGCTTGGTTCTGATCTCAACGGGTATAGTGATTTGCCCCTTGCTGGTTACAGTTGCTGTCGACATTTCACACCTCTCCACAATTAAACTTACCATTAATTATAATCCTTACATTATAGTAAGGCAACTATAAAACCACGACCGCCTAGCTCAAAGCCTACATACGTCGTGACGCAGTTAAGTCCTTCAGTATCTGTTGCGCAAGATCAGACTGTGGTGGCATCAGTTCGTCAGGTGTTGTCCCCTGGGAATTTCTCCAACAAGCTGTCGGAGAAATATTAAATGGCTATTTAATTAACCATTGTCCAATCTTCATACTTATCGACCAGCGACGGCCGGGCGATGATCGCCAGCGCCATGCGCCGCGCCTGTCTAGAAATAGGTAAGTACGGGTCAAACGCGCCCCAGGCAAACAACTTTTCTGTCAAAAACACCGTGATCGCTTGGTGTGCTGCTTTTGTCTTGGGTTCCATTTTTAAATGTACGGCCAACAAATCGGCTAAATAATTATCCAGACTAAAGGACGTGCGCCGGCCCTGAATGTAAATATGAAACACATACGGATTGGCAATGGGTAGAGATTTTTTCATGACGTCGACTGCTGGTTACATATTTAGCCACACTGTTGCATAAATAATTAGCCACAACAATAGGCTTCACTGGCTTGACGAGAGTATTTCGCCCGCGCGACGTTCAACGGCGTTGAACACCTCATCAGGCAATACGCGCTCAGCGACCGCCATGAACGCCAGCGCGAACGTCGCGTTGGTCGCTGTACAAATTCGATTATGCGCTTTTCGATCCGCCTTCATGATGCCCAGCTTTTGACGCACCAGCTCGCGCTCTTCGGTGAGAAAGGACATTTTATCCTTCATGCGGCGGACCTTGACCTGCCGCTCTCTGCCGCCTTGGAAGCGCTCATCGGGCTCGCTTGAAAGTTGACTGAGTGCGGATTTGATTGACCGCTTTTCCGCGTCAATATCAGCCATCAATTGCACCAATTTATCGGTGCTATTCGACGCAGTTTGTAGTTTTTCGGCAAATTCGGGGTTCATTTATATCATTCCGATGCTCTGTTAATGCTAGAAAAAAGAACGACGTTGTGCCCGCGAATTTTTATCAGCGCTGCTTCAAGTACCGTTTCGTTGGTAGGCTGAAAGCCGGTGAATCGATTGCCGGTGTGCTGCACGATATCGTATGACTTGGTTGCATCGCGGTACACGACAAGGCGCTTGCTGATATCACCGACTGCAGTCGTTAGTCCAACCAAAACGGCTGCAATGTCGGTTGTCGCCGTAGAGGAAAATGGCGTCGCGTCGAAGATCACAATCACGTCATCAACAATGTCGACGTGATAGGTTGGTTGTCCTGTTGCTGTGTAATTAGTCATCATAAAAAACCTATCAATAGCGAATGCAATGTAGGAGCGGCATCCTTACCGTTGAATAATAAGCGTGTCTACTTACGAACCGCAACCAAACTGTTGGCACAATTGTTCGGCTTGCGCAGCGATTTCTGAAATATTCTTATGCAGCTGTGCAACACCTCGGGCAATCAACTCATAAGGCTCGCCGTTCTCAACTTGAACCGCCAGCGTGCCGGACAAAATTGGCAGCGCTGTTACTCGATGAAAAAAAATGGTGTAGCTTCTTAGTTGACCTTCTGCTTCGGCGTGCAATAACTGCGTTGTGCCTCGCAATTGCTCAAAGACATTGTTTTGCGTAATATTTGTTGTAGCCATGATCTCTCCTAATGGGGGTTACCGGAAATTTCTTGCCAGATTTGCCGTTAAGGCCAACTTTATAAATCAATAACTTGAGATTATGAAAACCGTAACCAGCTGAGTGCACTGCCATTTCTACTTTTTGACGAAAAAGCGACTTTGCAGTGGGAATATGAGCGCGACAACGTAGAAATGAGTGGGATTGCGCGGATTACGGGTTAAACCCAGAAAGGTATTTACAGAACTGCCGAAAGCCACTAGCCTCGAGGAGATTGAGGCACTGCTTCCTTACGGTGGGATTTTGTTGGACTGAGCGTTTCGCTTACCAATATTTGACTACCTGCACTGCCGAGATAGAGCGCAAAATACGCTTAATCAATGCTGCATAAACCAAGGGGAAGTTAGATCATGAACGAATCAACGGCCAGTTCAACCTTTGACCTCGGCAAACTCGTAGAGGACGCGAAAGCGGTTATTACCAATCCGGTCGGTTTTTACCGCAACATGCCAAAAACCGGCGGCTATGCCGAACCGGTTATCTTCGTTTTGGTGATGGCTGCGATTGCCGGCCTGCTGGCGGCGGTGTTTTCCTTTATTGGTGTTGGCCAGGTTGGCGGCATGGCCGTCGGTTTTTTCGCCATTATCATTATGCCGATTATGGCGTTGATGTGGAGCTTTATAGTTTCGCTGATCATGTTCGTCATCTGGAAATTGATGGGCTCGCCGTACGGCTTCGAAACCGCCTATCGCAGTGTGGCCTACAGCGCCGCCATTTTCCCAATCGTATTTTTCCTCAATCTGGTTCCCTATGTCGGTTCAATCATTGGCGTTTGTTGGGCTATGTATTTGCTGTTTACCGCCAGCCAGGAAGTGCACGGCGCAAGTCGGCAAACCGCTATGATGGTGTTCGGCGTGTTGGCGTTATTGGCGGTGTTCTTCCAGATCTCCAGCGAGATTGCAACGCGTAAAATGTCCGCGAAGATGGAAGAATTTGGTGGCTCGATGGAAGAGTTTGGCAAGTCCATGGAGAAAGTGGGTGAGGCCATGGAGGACTCGGAAGGCGTTGAG
>JBBKXJ010000391.1:0-17730 GCA_037969395.1 Pseudomonadales bacterium | reverse complement strand
CCCTGGCGCCGGCACCGACATCGCGGCTGAGAATTATCAATCCCTTCGACCCGGCCATACGCGACCGGGCGCGCCTGGCTCGGCTATTCGGGTTCGACTACCGAATCGAAATATTCGTTCCGGCCGCTAAGCGGCGTTGGGGCTACTATGTGTATCCATTGCTGGAACGTGATCGCTTTGTCGGCCGCATTGAGGTGAAAGCCAATCGTAAACAGAAAACACTCCAGGTCCTGCAGCTTTGGTCAGAACCCGGCATCAACTGGAGCAATCGCCGAATAGAAAAGCTGGAAGCTGAACTCGCTCGCCTCGCCCGTTTTGTGGGTGCAAACGACGTGTGCTGGCTGTGCGGGCGCACGCCGTCCTAGGGAACGGTCACGAAATAACTTGATCGTTCTTGCTTGTCTTTTCGCCCGTCTTCTTCGTCCCCTCGAGGGCCTACTTTTGGTGCGGTAACAGTTACATAGTTCGACTATGCGCCTGTTACCACGCCTTGAAGACGAACAAAAATCCGGCGCAATAACGATCAAGTTATTTCGTTCCCATTCCTAAACAAGCTACTCATTTTTCTCTTCCTTCTTTTCATCTGTCCGATATTTATCAAACCAGGCCAAAATATTGTCTACCTTGGCGATCAGGTTTGAAGGGCGGCTGGCGATGCCGTGCGAAGCCTCGGGTATGCGCAGCAAGGCGGTGTCGATTTTGCGCAATTTCAGGGCAATATAAAACTGTTCTGATTCTGAAATTGGCGTGCGATAATCTGACTCGCCGGTTAACAGCATGGTGGGCGTGGTGACATTACCGACCAGCGACAGCGGCGAGCGCTGCCAGTACTCCTCCGGCTCGTTCCATGGATAGTCGGTAAACCAGTATTTATAGAAGTAATTCACCGCGTCTGATGTCAGCACGAAACTTGCCATGTTGATGACCGGTTTGGCGACAACAGCAGCGCGAAAACGATCAGTCTTGCCGACAATCCAGGCGGAGAGCACACCGCCGCCGGAACCACCGGTGACAAACAGATACTGTTCGTCGATATAGCCCTTGCCGATCACTGCATCAACGCCGGACATTAAATCATCATAGTCGTGCCCGGGATACGCGTGATGGATAAGATTGCCGAATTCCTCGCCGTAGCTGGTGCTGCCGCGCGGGTTAGCGTACAGCACAACATATCCTTCTGCCGCATAACGCTGCAGTTCAGCGGAGAAATTAGGCCCGTAAGCGGCAAACGGACCGCCATGAATTTCAAGGATAAGCGGGTATTTCTTTTCCGGGTCGAAATCCGGGGGTGTGACAATCCAGCCCTGAATCTCCCTGTCGTCATGCGAGGAAGCCCACTTTAACTGGGTTACCTTGCCCAGCTTTTTATAGCCAAACACATCGTCGTTAAGGTGGGTAAGCTGCTTTGCCTTACCCTGATTTCCGCTGGCCACGTCTGCCGGTTGATACGGTGAATTAACGGTTATGACATAGGCGCCATCGTTGGCAACGCTGTAACTGCCGCTGGTATAAGGTCGGCCTAGTGTGGTTCCTCCTATGTTCTCCGCCACAGTAACCACTTCGCCAGACAAACTGGTTGACGCCAGTTTACCCACACCCTCATCGTCGTACTGGAAGTAAAGCGTGTTATCTCCCACCCAGCGAGGGTTCTGTACAGAGCGGTCCAGGCCCGCCGTTATCGCTTTCGAGTTGCCGCCGTCTATGTCCATCACGTAAAGATTGGTAAGCTGGTAGCCCTGCTCGCGATCGTCGAAGCCGGAATAGGCAATATGGCGCCCGTCCGGCGATACCACAGGATCGAAATCAGGCCCACTTCTTTTTGTCAGTTGCGTCAATGCGGTGTCACCGACAGAGACTTTAAATAAATCGCTTTCCACCGGCTGATATTGCCAGTCCTTATTGCGATTAGCGGCGAACACGATAGCCTGGCTGTCCGGTGTCCACGCTAATGGACCTCGATGATTAAAGTCACCCGTGGTCAGTTGGCGGGCCGTACCACCCTCTGCAGAGACAATGAATACATGCGAGTAGCCCGCTTCCAGAAAGCCTTCGCCGTCGGCGCGATACACGAGGGTATCGATAAGCTTGACGTCGGGAGCCCAGTTCGCTTTTTCCGGCTTATCTACCGGCTCTGCCAGCGGTTCGCTTTTAGCGGCGACGTGCATGGTAAATGCCAGCCATTTGCCATCCGGTGACCATGAGATAGCCTCTGGCGCTTCGGTAAGATTGGTAAGCAGTGCGGTTTGCCCGGTATCCATCCAGCGGCTGTAGAGCTGGCTACTACCTTCGGCGGCGGAGGTGTAAGCAAGGCGTTTACCATCAGCCGACCAGCGCGGGGAAGAGTAACTTTTCCTGCCGGAGAGCAAAGCGCGATGCTGCGTACCATCAGCATTAATTGCCCACAGATTGCCGCGCGCCTTATCGGTCATAATATCCATGCTGTTGCGCACATAGACGACACGCTCGCCGTCCGGGGAGATACGCGGGTCACTGGCATATTCCAGGTCGAAGATATCCTTCGACGAAAACACGTTAGCAGTGGCTTTTTCCGGCTTGTCTTTTGCGCTGGCGAACACACTAAAGCCCAACACAGCGATGAGTAGCACAGTGGTCAGTTGTTGAATTTTCATTGCATCAGTTCCATGATAAAAATAAGGTGCGCCAGCTTCTCACCGCTGCGCCTCGATTTTCTGCCAGTGTTGATTATTGAACGCCGGGTCAATGTTGGGGTCGTACAGCGCATCGTTATGTAATAGATATCTGCCATTTCCATCCGTTAGCGCATGGTCATAAAAGCCTGGCAACGTTACCGCCTCTCCCGCCGCGGTTTGATACACCGTTTGTTCGTTAATCGTGTTGACGGTGTTAGTCTGCATGCGGTCTGACGTCGCGTTGTTGGCGCGCCAGCCCTGCATCATGATATCGTTTACAGCGCTGGAGGTTTCGGCCTGAATCTGGCTAATCCTGGCGGCCGTTCTAATCGAGTCCATCCTTCCCTTATGCTTGATTTGGGCGAGCTGCGCCCAGTACTTGTTCATTTCGGCAAGCCACTGCGGGTTGACGCGCAACGACTGTAAGATAGCATTAATCGCCCGGTCGTCGCTGTATTTCGTGCCTGCAGGTCCGCCGAGAGAGCGCATTTCGATAA
Source organism: Pseudomonadales bacterium (assembly GCA_037969395.1). Classification (GTDB taxonomy): domain Bacteria; phylum Pseudomonadota; class Gammaproteobacteria; order Pseudomonadales; family JAUIET01; genus JBBKXJ01. Next base: position 14,582 of record JBBKXJ010000391.1, on the reverse strand, counting down.
TGCTCCAGATGCCTTGCGTCGCCTGATTCTGCTGAATCATGGTGGTGTATTGCCAGGTTAATAGAAGCGTTTCTTCCATGGTTTTACCGCCTTCATCGTACTGCAGCACCACCTTCGTCGCTTGCGTATCGTATTCGTAGCCGTAGCCCATCGGCGCGGCCGTTTGACTGAGCTGTGCGGCTGACCGGTAATGTTGAGCGCTGCGCTGGCGCAGCATTTGGGTGATCTCGGGGATGTCCTCTTCGGAAATTAGCTGAAGATTGCCAATTTTCGGGTCCGGCCGTAGATTAGCGAGGTCCAGAATCCACGCGCCCGGTGATTCCGGCAGCGGATAATAGAGATTGCCGGTCGCTAACGGCTGCAGCTTCTGGCTTGGCGAATGCGAATTAAACTCGAAGGTCAGGCTGGGGAAAAAATGGGCGCTACGCCCGTCGGGCGCGATAACAGCCAGATCGACGAGCACCGGCATATTGTAGAGTATGTCGGCGGATCGGGTGGCACCGCCCTTTATCTCCCAGCCTTCGGGAACCAGCAAGGTAGCGATTCGCATATCGTTCATGCCGGGGTCGGTGACATGATGTTCCTTGAATACCACGGCACCCGCGGCCGAGGCACTGCCAGAGCCTGACTGCTGCTGCAGTGGCGCAGACGCGGCAGCGACAAGCGAGGAAGATTGAGTCTGGTTTGCTGCTGACCGGGGTTGCGCCGGCTCCAGCGAGCGACCGCAACCACTAAGCGATGCGGCAAGTGTCAGCACGCCCATGCTGAGTAGAAAAGCTATCAAGCGGTTATTTTTCATTAGAAGTGCTCCGTCAATATGCTCTAAGGAGATTAGCATATCTCTACTAAGACGAAGAAGAACTAAACAGCAAATAGCATTATCCTGCCCGCAGCGGTAAGCTCAACGAGGTTTCGCTGTGGTCGCAATTTGTTCTGTCAAAAGCGACCAACAGTTTGGCACGGCGCAGCAATCCCTGGTTCGATAGCGCGACTTTTCGCCGCAGAAGGGGGTCTTTGCTGTATGCAAAGCACTGCGCTGCGAGTAGAAGCATGAAGAATAATATCGCCGTTGTCCGGTTTTTAACCGATGGTGCAAACGTGGTGGAGTTAAGTCGTCTATGGTATTCGGCATCGTCCTTGTTATTATTGTCGTTGGCTCCGTTTTGTTCCATTTTCTCAGTCCATGGCAGGCTACACCGCTGGCATCAAACTGGGGCAGCATAGACGACACGCTGGCCATCACGCTGGCCATCACCGGCACATTTTTTGTCGCCCTTATGCTGTTTATGGCCTACGCGGTCATTCGCTTTCGGCATCGCAGCGATGGCAGCGGTGCTCGCGCCCTGTATGAACCCGAGAATAAGAAGCTGGAGTGGTGGCTAATCATTCTCACCAGCATAGGCATCTGCGGCATGCTGGCTCCAGGATTGATTGTATACGGTCATTTCGTCAATGTGCCGGATGAAGCCGATGTGTTCGAAGTCGTCGGCCAACAGTGGCAATGGTCATTCCGTTTTCCCGGTGAAGACGGTCAACTCGGCACTGCCGACGTTAAATTTATGAGTGGCGATAACCCCTTCGGGCTGAACCCGGGCGACCCTAATGGCCAGGACGATGTGCTGGTGCGAAACAACGAACTACACCTGCCCATCGACAGGCCGGTTAAAGCGCTGTTGCGCTCCAAAGATGTGCTGCACGATTTCTACGTGCCGCAGTTTCGGGTGAAAATGGATATGGTGCCAGGGCTGGTCTCCTATTTATGGCTCACGCCGACCAAGTTGGGCACTTACGAAATTCTCTGCGCGGAATACTGCGGTACCGGTCACTACAACATGCGCGGACTGGTGGTGGTCGATAAACCCGCCGACTTTCGCCAATGGCTTGCCGCGCAGCCTACCTTCGCGCAAACCTTGATAAAAGGCAGCGCCGTAGGTTTGGTAGAGCAAGGCAAACAAATAGTACAGGGGCAAGGTTGCTTTGCCTGCCATAGCATCGACGGCAGCAAGAGTCTTGGCCCGGGCTGGCAAGGCCTGTACGGCAAAACCGAAATGCTGGCAGACGGCAGCAGCATTACCGTTGACGATGCCTATTTAAGAGAATCCATCGTCGAACCCGGCGCGAAAATAGTCAAGGGCTACCCGCCAGTGATGGTGGCTTACCCCCTCAGCGACGAACAATTGCTGGCGGTGATTGCCTATACCAAATCACTAACCGGCGAGCATAGCGAGAAGGAGTAAGAAACGATGGCATACGCTGAAATTGCCGAAGCGGAACAACTACACGAACCCCACAGTTTCTGGACCCGCTATGTGTGGAGCCAGGACCACAAAGTGATCGCCGTGCAATATTCGATGATCGCTATTTTTGTTGGTTTGATTGCGTTGGGCCTATCGGCGCTGATGCGCATGCAAATCGGTTTTCCCGGCGCGATAGAGTCCATCGACGCCGCCTCCTACTACCAATACATGACCATGCACGGCATGATTATGGTCGTGTATCTACTGACCGCATTGCTCCTGGGCGGCTTTGGCAACTTTTTAATTCCGCTGATGATCGGCGCACGCGACATGGTGTTTCCGTTCGTCAATATGTTGAGCGTGCACGTGTATCTGTTGTCGGTGATTGTGTTATTGGCCAGCTTCTTTGTACCGGGCGGGCCCACTGCCGCCGGCTGGACGCTATACCCACCGCAGTCGATTACCGCCGGCACGGCAGGCACCGATTGGGGCATTGTGTTAATGATGGTGTCGTTGGCGATCTTTATTGTCGCCACCACCATGGGCGGCTTGAACTACGTCACCACGGTGCTGCAGGCGCGTACCTACGGCATGACGCTAATGCGCATGCCGCTCAGCGTGTGGGGTATTTTTATGGCGACCGTGCTGGCGCTGCTGGCGTTTCCAGCCTTGTTTGTCAGCGCAATTATGCTGCTGTTTGACAAGCTGCTGGGCACCAGTTTTTTTATGCCGGAGATGATGTCGCTGGGTAAGGCGCTGGACCACGAAGGCGGCAGCCCGATTTTATTCCAGCACCTGTTCTGGTTCTTCGGCCACCCCGAAGTGTATATCGTCGCCCTGCCCGCTTTCGGTCTGGTTTCCGACATAATCAGCACTCACGCGCGCAAGAATATCTTCGGTTACAAAATGATGGTGTGGGCTATTATTGCCATCGGCGTGTTGAGCTTTGTGGTGTGGGCGCATCATATGTACGTCAGCGGCATGAATCCCTATTTCGGTTTCTTTTTTGCGGTCTCTACGCTGGTGATCGCCGTACCTACTGCTCTCAAGGTGTATAACTGGATACTCACCCTGTGGCACGGCGATATCCATCTCACCGTGCCGATGTTGTTCGCGCTGGCATTTATTCTAACGTTTGTGGTCGGCGGCCTGACCGGCCTGTTCCTCGGCAATGTGATTGTCGACCTGCCTCTGTCCGATACCTATTTCGTCGTTGCCCATTTCCATATGGTGATGGGCGTGGCCCCTATCCTTGTGATTTTCGGCTCAATTTACCATTGGTACCCGAAAGTTACCGGCCGCATGCTGAACGATACGCTTGGCATGCTGCACTTCTGGATTACGTTTATCGGTACTTATCTCATTTACTTCCCCATGCATTACCTGGGTTTTCTCGGCATGCCGCGGCGCTATTACGAATATCAGGATTATGAATTTATCCCCGAATCGGCGCATGATCTGAACGCTTTTATCACCGTTATGGCGTTGACTGTAGGTGCCGCCCAATCGTTATTCCTGTTCAATATGTTTTATAGCTATTTTAAAGGCAAACCTTCCGGCAATAACCCGTGGAAGGCGACGTCGCTGGAGTGGCAAACTCCGGAAACGCCGGCACCGCACGGCAACTGGGGGCCGAAATTACCAGTGGTACACCGCTGGGCCTACGATTACAGCGTACCGGGGGTAAAAGAGGACTATGTACCGCAAACGGTTTCCATGGAGGAACTGGCGGCTGGCGCGGAATACGTCGAGCTGGAGGAGAAGCCGGTATGAACATTCCTTCACCGCTGCAAAAAGCAGACTACGGTGCCGGCGTGCCGATTGATATTGATCGTGATCTTCGCCCATACGGCCCCAACGGTCGCGCCGGCGAACGGCGGGCAAAAGTCGGCTTATACATACTGCTCGGCGTAATGACCTCGCTGTTCCTGTTGTTCAGCCTCGCCTTTATGCTGCGCGCCCAGTACGCCGACTGGCGTGCCCTGACGGCACCACTGCAGCCGTTAGCCGACCCCTGGCAGCTGTGGGTTAATACCGGATTCTTGCTTGGTAGCAGCGCCGCACTGCAATGGGCGCGTGTCTGTGCGCGGCGCCAGCAGGTGCGCGCTATGCAGCAAGGTTTGTTGCTGGGCGGCGGGTTCGCTATTGCCTTTCTCGCTGGCCAACTGTGGGTATGGCAACAGTTGTCTGCGCAGGGTTACGGGGTGGCAGGCAATCCGGCTAACAGTTTCTTTTATTTGCTGACCGGCGTTCACGGCGCACATTTATTGGGCGGCCTGGTCGCCTGGGGCCGGACCGTAAGCAAAACGCGCCGTAACGTCACGTTGAAAAAGCTTGGCACCAGCGTGGAGCTATGCGCCATCTACTGGCACTTTTTGCTGGTGGTGTGGCTGGTATTGCTAGTCTTGCTCACCAGCACGCCGGAGACCTTCGCCGCCATCGCCAAATTTTGCGGCTTTTAGTGAGAGCTGCGGTTTTTAGTAAGAGCTGCGGCTTTTAGTAGGAGCTGTGGTTGTTAGTTAGTAAGAGCTGCGGCTTCTAGTGAGAGCTGTAGTTTTTAGTAAGAGCCGTGGTTTTAAATAACCGACGCGCCGATTAGAACGAGAATAGTTATGGCAACGCTAACACCAGGCACACAGCAATCGGTCGCCCCGCCACCCGGCTGGAAGGGCATGGTCAACGACTGGTCCGGCGACCAGGACGCTTTCAAAAACGTCGTCTGGGGCAAGGCGATGATGTGGGTTTTTCTGCTCAGCGATACGTTCGTGTTTTCCTGTTTTTTGATCGGTTACATGACGGTACGCATCACCACTACCGAGCCCTGGCCGATTCCCAGCGAAGTGTTTGCGCTGACCATCGGCGGGCAGTCGATTCCGCTGATTCTGATCGCCATCATGACGTTTATCCTGATCACCAGCAGCGGCACCATGGCCATGGCGGTTAATTTTGGTTACCGCCGTGACCGCAGAAAAACCGCCATCTTAATGCTCGTCACCGCCGCGTTTGGCGCATCATTCGTTGGCCTGCAAGCATTCGAATGGAGCAAACTGATTGAAGAAGGCGTGCGCCCGTGGGGCAATCCCATGGGTGCAGCACAGTTCGGTGCCTGCTTTTTTATGATTACCGGCTTCCACGGTCTACATGTATCGATTGGCGTGATCTATCTCGTTACGGTGGCACTGAAAGTGTGGCGCGGTGACTACGAAAACAGTAATTACGAGATTGTCGAAATTGCCGGGTTGTACTGGCACTTCGTCGATTTGGTGTGGGTGTTTATCTTCGCGTTCTTTTATCTTTGGTGACGGAGGACTTATGCAAGCAACCGAAGGCCAGCACGACGTTCAGGGTCAGCAACACCCGATTAGCCTGTATTTAAAAATCTGGGGCCTGCTGTTCGTACTCAGCACCATGTCTTATATGGTCGATTACCTGCACGTGCAGGGCTATTTACGCTGGACCTTGATTATCGTGTTCATGCTGTTAAAAGCCGGGCTGATTGTCGCCGTTTTTATGCATATGATGTGGGAGCGGCTGGCGATGGTTTATGCCATCTTACTGCCACCACTGGCGTTGCTGGTATTTATAGGGCTGATGGCAACTGAGGCCGATTACACGTTTCTCAGTCGAGTGGTTTTTTTCGGGCAAGGCGGTGATACATGAGAACACTGCCACAGCGCATTTGCCGGGAGGGATGCAGCGACGTGACTTAACGCCGGCGGCTATTTTACTTCATCGCGATTTTCCCGGCCGCTTTTTTTAGCGGCCGCTATTTTTTCCAGCAGCTATTTTTCCTCGCCGCTCTCGTTGCTAAGGCAACGTATCAACAACACTTTTGAATTTGTCCTGCCCGCGCACAACCCAACGCGGTGTAGCAGCGCCTATGCCAGCCGGTTTCAAATGCGAGTGCCCTTCCAGCACACGTGTCAAAATAGATTCCTGCTCGGGATCAACATCAACAAAAAAGACGTGCTTGCCCTTTTTCAGCGCGTTTTCAAAACGTTTGAGTTGATTATGCGGTGCTTGAATGCCAAGGAATCCACCCTCCCAGGTACAAAAACCCAGAATAACCGCTGACAGGAAGATAAACGGAACCCAGCCGGCATGCGTGTTGGTAAAGCCGGAAAAATAGGCCAGAACGAGCACGGCGATCGACGCCACTAAACCTATCAATGCACCTCGTATCATTGAATTGACGACGTCTTTCTTCAAAACCCCTTCTACGTTGCGAAGATTATGGTGCTCGACGTCAGCGTCATTATCGCTCAGCACATGCATTTGCGGTGTGGTGACGCCGCTATCTGCCAACTGCTTCGCAACCGTTTCGAGATCGTCCAGATCGTCAGTAATGTAATAATGTCGTTTCATGACTACTCCTGTCGAATTATTTTTTGTTACCAGCGTTTCGTACCGCTCAGCATCGCAACGCGATCACTACCTTATCGGATCACACTATTTGTTTCACAACTCCTGGCATTTGGACCGCATATGCCGCAACATGTTTCGCCGTTCGCGCAAAAGTATATCACTATGCTCCACCCAATCGATTTGGCTGCTTAGAAGATCGAACGATAATAAATTTGTGTCGTCCGGTGGAAAATGGAATAAGTACAACTACGTCTCTTCACTGCCTGCACTGCTGGCAACAATTCGATATTTTATTTTCACTTCGTCCAGCACTCGCAGTCGTCCCAACAGCGCGCTGAACGGTTCGATGCCAAAGTCACTTTGGCGTACCTCGAAGCTACCCTCAATTATCAGACTGTCTGGCTCCTCGGTGACATTCGCTAACGTCTGTAGCGACCGTCGTTCGCCATGTAAGTCGATATCAATATTCAGCGTTAGTGTAGACGGCGAACTCTCTGAAACCTTGCCACCTATTTGCAGAAATGGAAATTGAGCCGCATCGAGTACCTTGTCGCCCAGCATATTGGCGCGTGTACCCTGACTGTCGCTGGCGCTAACTGTGCTGGAGAAATCGTCACCCTGTTGCGCTCTAAGGGCGGGGTCATCGACTATCAACCGATCAAGTGGCAAAAAGAGATCGAAACGCGATGCCAGCATATCGTCAGCGTGCAAAACGAATCCCTGCAGATCGCCACTACTGACAACATGGTTGTGACCCAGCCGTGCCAGCTCTCCGCCTCGGTAAACCAGTATGCGAACATCAGACAACGCTGTATTAATTTTCAGTACTTTACCAGCCGCCGGTTGCGATTGCGGCTGATAAAGCCGCGCTGGAAATTGTTCAGGAATGTCGCCAGTTAAGGGTGGCTGTTCAGGTTGACGAACGGCAGGTGCGCAGGCGGTGGCAGCTACCAGAGCCGCTACCAAGGCAAGGCGCAAACTAAAAGCAGTGAGGTTGTGGAATGACAACAGCATAGCTGCTCCGGCTAGTGTGGGATGGATTGAACATTATCGCTGCAACAGGAGCTTTCTCGCAACGCCAACAGAGGCGCAGAGAATGATCAATGACGCACACTCACGCCGCGCGATTTCCACTGCAGGTAAATCACCGGCAGCACCACCAATGTTAACACCAGTGTCGACAACATGCCGCCAATCATCGGTCCTGCAATTCGCTGCATCACTTCAGAGCCGGTGCCGCTGCCCACCATGATCGGGAGCAACCCTATCAAGGTTGCCGAGAAGGTCATCATAATGGGTCGCACTCGCCGACTGGCGCCTTCAAGCACGGCTTTTTTTACCGCTGCACGCGTTGGCGTCGCGTCTGTATTTTCTAGCGCTGCCAACATACGCGCATGCGCCTGATTCAAAAATACCAGCATCAACACCCCGATCTCGACGGCCACGCCGGCAAGGGCAATAAAACCAACGCCCACCGCCACCGAAAACTCATAGCCCAACACGTACATTAACCAGAAGCCACCAACCAGCGCGAACGGCACGGTGCCCATAATGATGGCCACCTCGATCACGCTTCGAAAGTTGAGGTACAGCAGTAATGCGATGATGGCTAAAGTTAGCGGCACAACCGCCTGCAAGCGCGCCTTGGCACGCAGCATGTATTCATACTGTCCCGACCAATTCAGCGAATAGCCGGCAGGCAGTTGCACGGCCTCGGCAACCAGCTGTTGCGCTGCGGCGACGTAAGAGCCCAGATCGCGACCGCTGATGTCAACATAGGTCCAACCTGTTAGCCGCGCGTTTTCGCTTTTGATGGCGGCTGGTCCATCGGCTATGTAAATTTCCGCAACGTCGGCCAGCGCGATGCGCTGCTTGTTGGCGGTAATGACCGGCAGTACTTTCAGCTGTTCAACTGAGTCGCGATACATCTGTGGATAACGCAGGTTGACAGGGTAGCGCTGCAACCCCTCCACGGTTTCAGTAATATTCACGCCACCGATGGCAGTGCGCACTACCGCTTGTATGTCTTCAATATTCAAACCGTAACGTGCGGCCTGGCGGCGCTTGATGTCAATTTTAACATAGCGTCCACTGGCAACCCGCTCGGAATAAACCGAACTGGTGCCCGCCAGCTGCGGCAACACCTGCTCTAACTGTTTACCTATGTCTTGAATCACCGTCAGGTCAGGACCGGAAACTTTAACACCCACCGGCGTTTTAATGCCGGTAGCCAGCATATCAATGCGATTTTTGATCGGCATTACCCAACTGTTAGCCAGACCGGGAAACTGAATGAGGCCATCAAGTTCGTCACGCAGTTTTTCAGTGGTCATGCCAGGCCGCCATTGTGCTCGCGGCTTAAGCTGGATAACGGTTTCGATCATGGTCAGCGGTGCCGGGTCGGTCGCCGTTTCGGCTCGCCCGACTTTACCGAACACGGTTTCTACCTCTGGAACAGTGCGAATCAGCTTGTCGGTTTGTTGCAGTATTTGCCGCGCCTTGCCAATAGAAATGCCGGCATACGTGGTTGGCATATACATCAAATCGCCTTCATCCAACGACGGCATAAACTCGCTGCCTATGCGGCTGGCTGGCCACAGACCTGCCGCTATAACCAGCACAGCCATAAGCAAAACGCTTTTAGGGTAATTCAAACATGCTTTCAGCGCAGGGTTGTATAGCGCACTAACGGCGCGGTTTAATGGATTGGCGCGCTCCGGCCGTATATTGCCACGCACGCAGTAGCCCATTAGCACCGGCACCAGGGTTATTGCCAGCGCAGCTGCCGCCGCCATGGCATATGTTTTGGTAAATGCCAGTGGCGCAAACAGTTTGCCTTCCTGTGCCTGCAGTGTGAACACAGGAACAAAGCTAACGGCAATAATCAGCAGCGAGAAAAACAGCGGTGGACCGACTTCCACCGCTGCATCTGCTACCAGTCGCCAGCGTTGTTGCCCGCCGCTGCCAGCCTGGTCAACGCCGCCTGCCTGCGCCGCGGCGTCTTCCTGCTCCAGTTTTTTATGAACGTTTTCTATCATCACGATGGCACCGTCCACCATCGCAACAATGGCGATAGCGATACCGCCCAGCGACATAATGTTGGCGTTTAGCCCCTGCTGATGCATAACCACAAACGCTGCCAGAATACCCACCGGTAAACTGAACACGACCACCAGCGCTGAACGAAAATGAAACAGGAACAAAGCGCACACGGCAATGACGACCAAAAGCTCTTCGACCAGAGTGCGGTAAATATTGTCGGTGGCGCGCTTGATCAGGCGCGATCGATCGTAGGTGGTAATCAACTCCACCCCGGCGGGCAGGCTTTGCTTTAGTTGCCCGAGCTTTTCCTTAACGGCTTCGATGGTGCGCTGCGCGTTCTCTCCATAGCGCATCACGACCACACCGCCAACAACCTCACCCTCGCCATTAAGTTCGGCAATGCCGCGGCGCATTTGCGGGCCAAGGTTGACCTCGGCGATGTCGCCTAACAATAACGGTGTGCCGTGTTGGCTGACACCCAGCGGCACGGCTTCTATATCCTCTATGCCGCGTAAATAGCCGCTGGCGCGCACCATGTATTCGGCCTCGGCCATTTCCATCACCGAGGCACCGGTTTCCTGATTGGCACGGTGCAGCGCTGTGCTGATCTGTGCTAACGGAATATCGTAGGCGTGTAGCTTGTCGGGATCGACGGTGACCTGATACTGGCGCACCATGCCGCCGATGGTGGCGATTTCGGCAACGCCGGGCACGCTTTGCAATTCAAACTTTAGAAACCAGTCCTGCAGGCTGCGCAGCTGGGAGAGATCGTGGCGGCCGCTTTTGTCCACCAGTGCGTAGTTGTAAATCCAGCCCACGCCGGTTGCGTCGGGTCCTAACTCGGGCTGGGCGTCGGCCGGTAGGCGGCCAGCGATCTGATTTAAATATTCCAGCACTCGCGAGCGCGCCCAATACATGTCGGTACCTGGTTCAAACAACACATACACATACGAGTCGCCGAAAAAGGAATAGCCACGCACCGCAGTCGCTTTGGGTACTGATAACATAGCGGTGGTTAGTGGATAGGTAATCTGATCCTCTACCACTTGCGGCGCCTGACCCGCGTGCGATGTTTTAATAATAACCTGCACGTCTGACAAATCGGGAATTGCATCAACCGGCATATTGCTGAGCGCATAGTAGCCCCAGCCAACCACAATGAAGTTGGCGAGCAGGATGAGAAAACGGTTGGCGATAGACCAGCGAATAATGGCCGCAATCATGGTTGCTGTCCGCCGCTGTTGTTGCGACCCTCACGCGGAAGCTTGTCTTGCTGCTGCGGATGCTGCTGCGTTTGCGAGCTAGTTGCCTGCATACGCGCGAGCTCAGCATCGATGTCTGACTCTGAATCAATTAGAAACTGCGCGGAGGTGACCACAGAGTCGCCAGCCTTTAGTCCGGCGAGTATTTCCAGCCGCTTGCTGGCCTCACGCCCGGTTTGCACAACCACCGACTTATAGCGGCCATCACCCAGTGACTTGACCGCGCGGTTCATACTGGCGGTTTTAATCACGGCCTGTCTCGGTACGGTCAGCACGTCGTTGTCGGTGGTAGCGGAAATTGACAGGCTTACCAGCATATTGGGTCGCAGTAAGCCATCGGGATTAGGAATTTCAATGCGCACCTGCATGCTGCGGGTTTTATTGTCCAGTTCAGGATAGATGTAGTCGACTTTGCCCTGCCAACCACGCTCGGGGTATGCCTGCGCCTGCAGCGTTACGCGCTGACCCTGTTTGACCCAGCCTGCCTGACGCTCAAAAATTTCGGCAATTACCCACACCGAATCAAGCGCATAAATCGACAGCATTTCCTTGCGTGGGCTAACGAACATGCCGTGGCGCACATTGAGGTCGCCAACGTAGCCGTCCCGGTCGGCGTGAAACGGCAAATACTGCAGCGCGGTTTTGCGCCGTGCCAGCATCTGTATTTGTTTATCACTTACACCAAAGGCAAGCAGCTTTTCCCGCGCGGCATTTTTCAGTGTTCGGCTGCCAATACGCTGGGCAGACAGCAGCTCCTGTTGTGCGTTGACTAATTCGGGAGAGTACAATTCGAATAACAGCTGCCCTTTGTTAACCCGGTCACCACTGCTGGTCACTGCCAGCGCGCCGATCCAGCCTTCCACACGGCTGTGAATATGGTGGATTTTATCGGCTGCCACTACAACAAAACCGGCGGCGTTGATGTGCTGCACCAGCGGCGCAAATGTGACCGCTGCGCTGCGCACGCCCAGGTTATTTTCCACCTGCGGCGCAATCGTCAGCGCATCCTCGTCAGCGGGCATATCTTCTTTTGATTTATCATAAACAGGAATTAAATCCATACCCATTGGCGATTTGCCGGGCTGATCACGGCGATAATTCGAGTCCATCGGTGCCACCCAGTAGAGGGGCTGTCTGGCATCGGTGTCGCGCTCGCTTGCTGTTTCGCTTGCCATATTAATGGGGCTTTTGGTTGCAACCAGCAAGCCTATGACGATACCGCCAGCTAATGCCAATGCTATGACAATGAATTTACGAGCCATAGTCTTCATGGTGTGATCTCCAGTTCAGTGTCGCCAGGCAGCAAATAATGCAGCGTGCTCAGCGTTTGTTGCCGGTCGGCCTGCAAGCGACGATACTCAAGTTGAAAAGTCTGTACGCTAAGCCGAGCGCGCATCAGTTCGGTAAAATCGCTGGTATCAGCTTGATAGGCAGACAATGCCGCCTCAGCTTGCAGGCGCGCCTGCGGCAAAATTTTGGTTTTATAAAGTGCCAGCCGATCACTGAGTTGCTGCGCGCGGTCATGCGCGGAGATAGTCTGCTGGGTTAAGACGCGCAAGGCCTGCATATGGGCAGCGTGACGCGCCGCGCGCTGATGCACGCTGGCGGCGGCGACTTTGTCCTGCCGGTTGGCGGTGAATAGTGGCAGTTGCACGCTCGCCACCACGCTTAAAAAGTCGGCCCGATCAGACATATCAGCGTTTTGCCCGTCGCGCACTCCATAGCCCAACTCCAGCGCCCAGCTCGGCTTGTAGCTCTCCTTCGCCAGCGCCACTGACTGCTCACCGGCATGCACCAGGCTGGCAAGACTTAGCAGCGCGGGATGTCGTTGCAGTCGCTGGGCGACGGCGTCCTGCTCGCGTGTAAGCAGCGCGCGGCTCTCCAGTTCGCTTCTTTCAGGGACGAATGAGTCGGCCAGGGCTGGCGCACCTATCCAGCGTGCAATCGCCGCGTGCTGCATGTCGCGCTGGTTTCTGGCTTGCAACAGGCGGTTTTCCAACTGGCTGAGCTCCAGCTCGGCGCGAATCACATCTCGCTGCTCCTTACGCCCCACACGGTACAGGGATCTAGTGGTGTTGAGCAGATTGGTGAACAGCTGCTTGTCGCGGGTATACACCTTGATGGCACTTCGCCAGTACAGGGCTTCGTACCAGCTGCTGCGCAGCTCACGCAACACGGCGAGCCGCCGTTGTGCCGCCTGGTGGCTCATGCTGGCGGCTTCATCGAGCGTGCGCTGTTGTTGCAGCGCCAGGGTCTTGCCTGCGGGAAAGCTTTGCTTGATGGCAAGCCGTAGCTGGGTCATCGGCTCCTGGTCAAGGTCGAAGGTATCGATGGGCAGACTAACTGCGCCTATTTGTAAGGTCGGGTCGGGTAGTTGCCGGGCGGCGATGGCCGTATTTTCCAACGCCAGGGATTGTTGCTTGAAGTTAGCAATGCCCGGCTCGTTGCCAAGCGCGAGCTGCTCGGCTGCAGCCAGCGTGAGCGCATGCAACGGTGCCGCGACTAGCCAGAACAGCAGCGGGTAGCAGCACGCCGCAGCGCGCTGCAGAACGCGATGAGAAATTGTCGAAAGCATGAGACCTCCAGTGAAGTGGTCAGCACAAGCTGTAAGTAAAATTGCGTCTCGCGAACGAGACGGCTTAAGGCGGAGCTTGAAGCGCTAGGAGGCTGTCCGAGAATGGCGATCGTCGCGAGGACGTGAGATTTTGAGTCAGCTTTTTGCGTCGATTGAGGTGAATAGTGGTTCTATTTGCCAAAATCGACGCGGAAAGATGGCCAAAATATTGCGGCCGCAGTAGATCAGTCTATTCTCGGACAGCCTCCTACTGCGTTGTGGCTAATCCAGAAACACACTGAGGAGGAGATGCAGCCTGGGAAAGACCACATGGCTGGCTACTGTATCTATTGTTGGAAAAGTTGCGCCGACCGGTTCGACGACGACCGCCAACCAGCTGAGTAATACCGCAAAAAAATACGGCTCAATGTCCAGCGAGGATTTCGTTTGCAACACATCGACCGGACCACAGCATGCTTGTAACTCGGCAGCTGCACAGCAATCATGGCTTGCGTCGGTGACGCTATGCTCATGTTCTGCGTCGCTGGTTGTGCTTGCAGCATGGTCGTGCATCGGCATTGCGTGGTCTTGCAGAGCCCCGTCATAATCCTGCAGCGCCACTGCGCTGTCGTGATCGGCCATGTCCGGCGGTGCGACGGACACTGCATTACACAATGCCGTGCTGCTCCACAGCCACCAGATCAGCAGGCTGGGATAGAGTAGCCAACGAAGATTATGTGACAGACGCATCATCATTCTTTAGGGTTGCCACCGATGCAGTTTTTATTCCGGGATTTGAATTGGGCTTTGGGATAGACCATGAGGTTGCACGTCGAATCCTTTGCGTCAGTAGCAATTCTGCATTCTGCGCCGATCAAGGATTTTTACAAGCCCAAAGATTCGCGGCCAAAGGCGCTACCGTACCAGAAACGGAGTTAGCCGCGAATGTCTTAGCGCTCACCTAAGGGCTCGCGCCAAAATAACTTCACATTTTGGCCGCCGATCCATCCCGCATGGCTTCGGTGCGAAAACTCGAAATATACTTATATTCCAGCGTTTCCGCGTCTTGCCATGCGGGCGCCTCGACACCCAAAATTGCGAACTTATTTTGGCGCGAGCCCT
>JBBKXJ010000390.1:0-4265 GCA_037969395.1 Pseudomonadales bacterium | reverse complement strand
TGAGAAGAATCTGTCGAAGGATGTTTATGAGGTGGTTAGTAAGTCTTTGAAGTAGAGGCATGCATACCAGGGACGCTCGCGGCTGCGGCGCATAGCATCTGTGATTCAAGCATATACCTGTGCGGTGCGAAATCCTGATTCAAGCTAAAACCGGCGTATAAAACAAACCGCGACAATGCGATTGCCAAAAATGGTCGGTTAGCTTTTCAGCACTTTTTGGCGTATTCCCACTGCCTGCCTACTGATTGGGCGTTAATTGATCTAACGAGCCATGGCCACGGGTTTCGTTATAGTAATTTTTATACTGATTCAGCTTATTGAGCAGATCTCTTTCGTTCCAAAACAGCGTATGGTCCAAAAACTCTCTTCGGGCGAATACGGTACCGACTTGATTTCTCCAATGTCCAGAATTCGCAGATTGGCTCGCCATCGACGGTATTGAAACAGAGGATCGTTATCAGAACTGAGATTTGTGGGTAGTGCAGATTGCTCGGCCCTGATGGCATTGAACAGACAACAAGTATCGATCCCGCCGGGATGGCCTGCGAAAACGGCAAAGCCCATGATGCGGCGGGTGAATTGATCCATGACCACCATCACCGTATGCGTGTCCAGCGTGATGGATTCACACGTGAAGAAATCCACAGACCAATGATTATCCTTCATCTGCCCCAGAAAGTGAGCCAGGAAGGCCCGCTGCCGTGACCGCCGTACTTAGGGCGGGCATGTTTGCGAAGGATGCGCCCAACCGCAAAGTAGCAGATATTCGCGCCGAAACTCTGTTAAATTTGCGTCGCAATGCGGCGATAGCCGTAGCGAGTATTTTTCTGTTTGATGGAAACAACAAGGTCGATCATTTCCTGGGTAGGACCTTTACGTCCTGCGCGCCTATTGCTTTTGTTGGAATAAAGCCGTCGGTATTTTCTCTGAACCAACGCTTTGTGGAACTTTAAAAGAGTGGCGGGTTTGATCACAACGGCGATTTTACGCAAGCGGTGAGGTGCTATCAAACCCGTCAGCACACCAAAGATAAACCGATCACTTGCGGTCAACTTCGCCACGCGCTGTCGCTGACGGCCAACGATCACAAGTTGCTGCCGCATGGCCATATTCTCCGCGAGCAGCGCTTTTGCCCCACCCGGCTTGCTCAGCTTGAGCAGGGTGAGCAAGGCATGGATTGCGAGTTCGAACAGGTTATGCATGGAGGCGATGATAAACGGTTGGACGTGTTAGGCAATCAACGAATCGGCTAATGCGACCCAAGAAGGGTGTGACAAAATGCGAGTGATCGATGGTTGACACCCCCCGACGGCTATCTGCCTAATCTTGTACGACGTGGATGCGGGTCGCAGTACCCGGCAGGTGAGGCACAAGCCGAGCACGCGTTACCTGCTTGGCCACGTGATGGCGACACGTATGCAGGATAACGGCGCGGACATTTGAGTTATCCAGATGATGCTGGGCTATGCGGACTCATCGACGACGCAGATTTACACGCAGGTGAGTATCGAAAAGCCGCAGGACAGTTATACGACGACGCTTCCGGCACGGTTGTCTAAGCGTGAATCAGAAGGCGAAAACGGTGATTGATCGTTATACTAGGACGACGAATCAATCGATGAAGGCAAAGATCATGACAAAACTGGACCGCATTACCATCGACCCGGGTGTGATGAATGGGCAGCCGTGCATCCGGCACATGCGCTTGACGGTGAAACGTGTGCTGGAGGCTATGACCGTGACGCCGGACTGGCAAACGCTGATGCAAGAGTATCCTGGCCTGGAGGAAGAGGATATCCGTCAGGCGCTGGCAATGGCCGCTTACAATCTGGATGACCATGTGATCCAGTTAGGCGCGGCGTGAGGGTCTTCCTGGATCAAGGTTTACCGTACTCGACAACGCGTCACCTGCAAGCTGGGATGTATTGCATACGGTGGACGAAGGTATGCAGCGAGCGACAGTTCGTGACATTATTGAACATGCACGAAAAACCGGTCGACATTGCGTCACGCTGGATGCTGACTTCCATAGCATTATTGCAGTAGAGAATGCCGACTCTCCGTCAGTGATCCGCATCCGTCAGGTCGGATTGAGTGGGAAGGGTGTGGCCGACTTGCTGATCAGAATTTATCCTGACATTGAGCGTGATCTGATGGCTGGAGCATTGGTCACGGTGACGGATAAGTCGGTACGAGTCCGGCGCTTGCCGATTCAGGCTGATCGCTGAGAGGAGTATATCGACCTGGCTGCGTAGATGTATACTTGCTACCGGACGGGGTAATTTGCCGACATTCCAGCATAGCGCGAACTTGGCGCGCCCCAGCTCACCGAGCAAAACACTGATGGTGAATAACGTCACATGGCGGTCACGCCCCAAGTCAAACGTGTCGTAGCGTACTACCCCAAATGAGGGCGGAAACCACGATATGGGGGCCAAGAAGCAGACGCACGTTGCCGCCGCCGCTGCGCGCGCACCGCGTTCACTTCTTATTGGATCTCGTCCATGGTCATGGGTGTAGTCTGTGTTGCCGCCAGTTTATCAGCTGTAGTAAACAGGCCGTCAACGGCACGACAGCGCAAGCGCTCACGCAGCATGGCTTCGATCGCGTCTGGGGAGAGCAAGCCGGCGTCTTTGGCTTCTTCGGCTATTATCCGGTAAATTGATGGTCAGCGTCGTCATCAGGTTTGCCTCCGGCCAGCGAAAGATTCAGATTTTTCCGGGATACGTTTGCTGCCAATACACAAATACCCCGTTTAAATGCTTTCACAGTAATCAAAATTCATCGAGTCGCCAAGCACTCTCCAAAGTACAGATGGTGGAGTTTCGGAAAAGTGAAGCGACTGACCTCGGTATTGACTGGCAGGATTCAGCAGCCGGCCCCACCTACGCGCTGGCTGGCGACGCCGTCAGCAGCACCTTGTTTCGCCCGCCGGGTGCGCGCTGGCGGGTGGTAACACCCTGCCAATTAAGGTCGAGCCGTTTTCCACCTATTTTGGCATCTCCACCAGCATTACCTCACGGATCAACTTTTCAAGTACTGCAGTCGTGGAAAAAGGTATGGTAATTCGTGCATTGGGCTTGCTGAAGAAATAAAGGAACGAATTTTGCGAGGTCTTTGATCACGATATTCCTGTTTAGGAATGGGAACGAAACAAGTTGAACGTTATTGCGCCGGATTTTCGTTCGTCTTCGAGGCGTGGTAACAGGCGCATAGTCGAACTATGTAACTGTTACCGCAACGAAGAAGACGGGCGAACAGACAAGCAAGAACGTCAAGTTATTTCGTGACCGTTCCTTAGCTACATCACGGCGTATTTGTCTGTGGCGGCGGTTCGTTAGCTAATCCCTCCAATGCACAATCCAGCAGATATATCATTTTCTTTACGCGCTGCACAACAATCGAGGCAAGCAGTCCCAACAAATAGGAGCCGTGGATCAATATCATGGCAGCGGGTACTGTGTTGGCAGGAAGTACAGCGATAAACCTGAGATAGTACGTAATATACATCACCAATACCGCTGGAAGAACGCCGAGCTGGCTGATGGATCCAGCAATCGCCGCCCCACGAAATTCAAGGGAACCAAGGGGTCAGGAGTTGAGATAAAAGAATTAACTCATTGTGTCATTAACGATGGCAGTAATTAAAGTCGAAAAAGTTACCACTTTAAATACATCTTTAGATGTTACCCCAGCCTACATGAAGACGGCTTGCAGGCGCCTTAAAGCATCTCGCCAGGGTCATCGGGAATCGCTGTGTAGCTGTTTGTTACTGGGTTAAACCACATCTAATGCGATCCGGCCGCTCTCCGGTCAAACGCAAAGTATTGCGTCTTTAGCCGCTTGAGAATCTGTCGGTATTTAAAACCCGCCAGTCAGCCCATCAGAAACCCAGCTTCAGCGGGTGATCAAACGAATCCTGCACGGCGGTCAACGGGTTCACTGGCCATACCGGCTATGCGAACTAAAGCTTTATGGGGGTCTGCTCCAGCAACTGCCGTCGCATTTCGAACCATGGAAAGCAGTCGTGTTAGTCGTCACTCAAACCGCGGTGGTGGCTCATTCGCCAAGGCCAGCGAGCCGATGCGATTGATAACTGGCAGGCGTTGTATAACCAGCGGTGATTGGCGATGCCTATCACTTATTATTTCGTGAGCGAACTCATTTAACACCGAGTGCGATGTCAAGACTTGACCCCACGTCCGATGCTATTTCGCTATTTATCTGACCCCATTTCGCGTTTTGTAGAAAGACCATCGATAGTG
>JBBKXJ010000389.1:0-71175 GCA_037969395.1 Pseudomonadales bacterium | reverse complement strand
CAAAAGCGGCCCATTGCTTCGTTGTTCTCCCTCGACGTAGGCCCACTATGCCTTCGGGAAAACGCCTCGCACTGGACCGCTTTTGAACTGACTGCATTAGGCAATATCACCTTGAAGGGGTACTAATAAGTGGCGCGAGGATACGCGATACGGCAACGGAAAGACATCTATCAGTGATTGCAGGGTGCGCTGTGCGCGCCGGCCTTGAGCACGGCAACGCGGTCGCGCAACCTGCATATACCGGGGTAACTATTTTACACCGTGCGCACGGCGCTTAATACGGCGGGATGATTTATTCAACCGGCGGATGAGCTGTCAGGACTATAACTACTGCGCCGCGCAAAATCGAGCAGGGCCCGATTAGCTACTGTATACACCGCAAAATCATTGGTCTGCATAGCGCGCATCTCGTTGATCATCGCCTGCCATTGCTGCATGTCTTCGGCATTTGCTTCCAGCCAGTCGGCGATACTCTGTTCCACGTCGTGCTCGGCGTCGGGTTTCATATTTCGCAGGGCACTGATCGTAATTGCGCTTTGCTGCCACTCCAGATCATCGCGATATGATTCACGCGCCAGCGCCTGCCAGTGTGACTCCACTTTCAAATCCGATATTTGTTGTGCAAACCAGTGCAGATGCAGCGCTTCACCAAGCGAGAAATATACCCTCGCAACATCGACTATATCGGTATCGGTAGCGTAAGCCGCCTCAACAATACCGATACTGGCATACAGTATGGGCGCGCCGGCAATGCAGTGCGCCAGCTCGGCTGGTACCGCGTGCTTGAGTATTTTTTCCTTACGCTGATGAAATAATTCGAGCAAGTGGCCGCCCAATAGCTCCTCCAGCGACTGATTGATCACGGTCACTCCAGGCACGAAGCGTTCAATTTCCACCTTGGGGTCCAGCTCGCCACGGCGGTTGTGCAAGAACCAGCGGCTGGCGCGGCGAATGAGGCGCTTTAATTCGTGCATCAGGCGCAGCTGCAGGTCGGCGGGCACTTTGTGGTCCAATCGCTCGATCGCTTCCCAATGCTCGTCCAGCGAAAAAATATCGCGTGCCGTGACATAGGCGCGAGCAATACTACTAACACCGGATCCCGTTGAGAGTAGCATTCGGTCAATATAGGTAATGCCCATACGGTTAACCATATGGTTGGCAATTTGGGTAGCGACAATTTCCTTGTGTAACCGGTGCTCGCTAATCTGTTGCTTGAATTTTTTCTGTAACGCGCTGGGAAAAGCCGTTTCCACCGCCTGCGCCATGTATTCATTTTTGGCAATGTCGGAATCGATCAAGCGCTCTTTCAACGAACCCTTGAGATAAGACAACAGCACCGACAGCTCGGGCCGCGTCAGCAATTTATCCTGCGCCTCGCGCTCGTTCAACTCATCGTCACTGGGTAAAAATTCCAGTGCGCGATTCAGGTAACCGCTGTGTTCGAGGTTGCTGATCAGGCGACGGTATTCGCGGTGCCGCTTGCGCGCATCTGACTCGGCCAGACTGATGGCCTGCACTTGCCGATAGTTATTACTCAACACCAGCAAAGCAACCGCGTCGGTCATAGACTCCAGCAATTTACGCCGCTGCTTTTCGGTCATATCGCCATTTGCGACGACTTCATTGAGTAGAATTTTAATATTGACCTCATGGTCGGAGCAGTCCACTCCGGCGGCGTTGTCAATAAAGTCAGTGTTGCAGGCTCCGCCGTGCAGCGCAAACTCGGTGCGCGCCAGCTGTGTGACGCCGAGATTACCGCCCTCGCCTATGACCTGGCAGCGTAGCGTATTGGCATCGATCCGAACTGCATCGTTGCCCTTATCGCCTACATCATTATGCGTTTCGGTACTGCCCTTAATGTAGGTGCCAATGCCGCCATTCCAGAGCAAATCAACCGGCGCACGCAGCAGTGCTGAGACCAGCTCGTTTGGCGTTAAACTGCTGGCCTCGATTGCAAAACGTTTGCGCATCTCGGCGCTGATTGCAATAGCCTTGGCGGAACGCAGGAAAATTCCGCCGCCGGCAGAGATCAACTCCCTGTTAAAGTCACTCCAGCTGGAACGACCCAGTGCAAACAAACGTTCGCGCTCAGCGAAAGTTTTGGCTGAATCGGGATTCGGGTCGATAAAAATATGCATGTGGTTAAACGCCCCCACCAGGCATATATGTTCCGACAACAACATGCCGTTGCCGAATACATCTCCGGCCATGTCGCCAACGCCGACTACAGTAAAATCGGTTTTTTGAATATCGATATCGCGTTCGCGGAAATGTCGTTGCACTGACACCCAGGCACCACGGGCGGTAATGCCCATACCTTTATGGTCATAGCCTATGCTGCCGCCGGAAGCAAACGCATCGCCCAGCCAAAAGTCGTATTGCGCTGCCAATTCGTTGGCGATGTCGGAGAAGCTGGCCGTGCCCTTGTCAGCAGCGACCACCAGATAGGGATCGTCTTTGTCTTTGCGCAGCACCCGCGCTGGCGGCACGATTTCACCAGCGACAATATTGTCGGTAATATCCAGCAACCCTGAGATAAATATCTTGTAACAGGCGATGCCCTCTTCCAGCATAGCCTCGCGAGAGCCGCCCTGCGGCAACCGTTTGGGTACAAAGCCACCCTTGGCTCCTACCGGCACAATGACCGAATTCTTAACCTGCTGCGCCTTAACAAGACCCAGCACTTCGGTGCGAAAATCCTCGTTTCGGTCAGACCAGCGCAGCCCGCCGCGCGCCACCTTGCCGCCGCGTAGATGCACGCCCTCAACCCGTGGCGAATACACAAACACTTCAAACATTGGCACTGGTAAGGGTACATCGGGTATTAGCCGCGGCTGCAGTTTGAAGGAGAAGTAGGGTTTTACATCGCCTTCAGCATCGGTTTGAAAAAAGTTGGTGCGTATGGTGGCTTTAATTAACGCCAGGTAGTAACGCACCACGCGGTCTTCATTCAGCTGCTCTACGTCTTCTAAAAGGTCGAGTATGTTTTGCTCGGATTTTTGCCGCGCCTCCTTGGTAGCGGCGAGATCAGGGTCGAAGCGGCAGTGAAAGAAATCGACGATTGCATTACTGACCTTTAGATAACGTCCCAGCGTCTCGGCGATATAAGCCTCACTGAGATTAACCTCAATCTGTTTCATGTAGTGCGCATAAGCACGCAGTAAGGCAATCTCACGCCAACCAAGTTTGGAGCCCAGAATTAATTTGTTAAATGAGTCGCTTTCGGCTTCGCCTTTCCAAACGCGATGAAACGCTTCCTGAAAATCATTACGCACGTCACGTAAGACGATAGTTTTCGACAACCCGTAGGTCACGCTAAAGTCATGCATAAAGATAGCAGCGCCGTCGGCGCGACGGATTGAATAGGGCCGCTCGCCTAACACCCGCAGCCCCAGATTTTCCAGTACCGGTAGTAAATCAGACAACGCCAGCGGTGCAGCCAAATGGAATAAACGGAAACGCAGCTGCTCGTTGTTCGCCTCAGGCAGCCGGTAAAGGTTCATCGCTATGTCGTAAGGCTCGATCAGTTCCGAGATTTTCTTAATATCGTGGACGGCTGCGCGCGGTTCGAAGTCATCGCGATAGCCGGCAGGAAACGCGTTCTCATACAGCGCTGAAGCAGCGGCGGCTTGCTCCTCCCCCAGTTCTTTTTGCAACGCGCTGTTGAATAAGTCGGACCACGGCTCGGCCACCGTGCCGACCTGATTTTGCAATTCCAGCGCGCTAAAATCGTGCTGCCGGTCGGGGTCAACCCGAAACACGAAATAGGTACGCGTCAGCAAGGACTCCGAGAAGTAAGTGTTGAATTCGACGTCTTCTGCACCGAAAGCCGTCGCCAAAATGTTTTCGATTTTTTCTCTAACAACGGTGCTGTACACGTCGCGCGGCGTATACACCAGGCAGTTAACAAATTTTCCAAAATAATCGCTGCGCACGAACAGACGCACCTGGCGGCGCTCCTGAATCTTGAAAATGCCGGTGGTAATATCCAGCAGCTGTTCCTTGGTACCTTGCAGCAGCTCGTCGCGGGGGAACGATTCCAGTATCTGGGTCAGTTCCTTGCCGTCATGGCTGTTCATTTGCAGCCCGGAATGCTCAAGTACATAGGATATTTTGTCGCGTAACACCGGAATGCGCCGCGGACTCATCTGATACACCGCAGATGTGTACAGGCCAAGAAAGCGATACTCCATAAAATGGCCGTCGTCACCCGCTACACGCACGGTGATGTAATCAGGATAGGCATGCCGGTGAACTCGCGAGCGCTGCCGCGACTTCGAAAAGTACAGCGGCGCCAGGGCATTGTTGGCACTATCGCTAACTTTTAATTCATAATTAATATCGTCGCACAGGGCGACACTATTGCGACTACACAGCCCCAGCCCGTTGCGCGCAATCGTCGCCGCATCAAGACGCGGTTGCTCGCTGTCTACCTGATACTCGGTATAACCCTGAAAGGTAAAATGATCGTCGGCCAGCCAGCGCATAAAGGCAGCCGCCTCGACACTATCCTCGATCTGTTCGGCAAGCTGCAGGGCCTTGGCTCGCATCGGATGATAATCGGTCACGGTGGACTGCACCTCGGCCAGAATATCGGCGAAGGTGTCTTCCAGCTCCAGTAACACACCGGCATCACTTTGCCGCGTGACTTCCATAAACACCATGGCTTCCAGCGTCAGGTCCTGCCCCGCTGCTGATTCGGTATGCGCATCATTCGGAGACACGTTTTGCAAGTGACCCTCGGCGTCTCGGCTGATTTGCAGCTGAATGCTGTGAATGGTGTAAATGGCGATGCCACGGCGGTTTAATTCTATGCGGATCGAGTCGACCACAAACGGCTCGTCCTGCAACAGAATTCCAATTACAGTATGCGGCGTTTGCCAACCATAGGTGTCGTATTCGGGATTGATAATACCAATCTTGAGCTGGTCCGTTTCCAACTGCTGAATAAATCGCCAGCAGTTCAGCGTGGCACCGTACACATCCTGGGGATTGCGGCCCTCCAGCTCTTCAAGAGGGTAGGTAGAAAAATAAGCTTTAATAAAGGGAGTAAGCCGCTTGCGCTCAGGCGCGTCCAATCGCTCCGCTACTTGTTCGTAGATTTCGGCAATCAGTTTGTCGGTGTTTTTTGTGTTTACCATGGCTGTTATTTTCCTTGTAAACCAGATGCTGAAGTAGTAGATCACATATCGAATTGAACTTCACGCAATCTAACATTATTCAATAGTTGGGCTTGCAAATTCGCGACTGAACTCTATATTTTGCAACGACGTATGCATGTGCGCAGCATGAAGTATACAATCGCGCCTGCGTTTCAATGGAGAGACAGAAATAGATGAGTAATACCGTTACTGCAGTGCAAACCTTACGCAGTTGGCTGGGCCAGCAAATTATTGGCCAGCAGCATCTGGTTGATCGCCTGCTCATCGCTTTATTAGCCGACGGTCATTTACTGGTAGAAGGGGCGCCGGGGCTGGCAAAAACCAAAGCGATCAGAACATTGGCGCAAGGCCTCGAAGCCGACTTTCAGCGGGTACAATTCACACCCGACCTGTTGCCGGGCGATGTGACCGGCACCGATATCTTTCGCCCGCAAGATGGCAGCTTTCAATTTCAGAAAGGGCCACTGTTTCACAATCTTATTCTCGCCGATGAGATCAACCGTGCGCCGGCCAAAGTGCAATCGGCGCTGCTGGAGGCAATGGCCGAGCGGCAAATCAGCGTCGGCGGCACGAGCTATGAATTACCGCCACTGTTTCTGGTGATGGCCACGCAAAATCCTATTGAACAAGAGGGCACATACCCGCTGCCAGAAGCCCAGCTCGATCGTTTCCTGCTACATGTAAAAGTTGACTATCCCGACAGCGCGGCGGAGCTGGAAATTTTGCGGTTGGTGCGCGCCGAACAAAGCAATGCCGCAGTCGAACCACCTGCCCCGCTGACTCAGAGCACACTGTTTGCCGCGCGACAGGAGCTAGTGAATCTGCATATGGCCGAGCCGGTGGAGCACTATATTGTCGAACTGGTGATGGCAAGCCGCCGCCTTGAAGGCTATAGCAAAGAGCTGCAAAGCTGGATTGAATGGGGTGCCAGCCCGCGTGCGACCATTGCACTGGACCGCTGTGCCCGCGCGCTCGCCTGGCTTAACGGCAAAGACTACGTCAGCCCCGACGATGTGCAGGCGGTGACACATGATGTGTTACGCCATCGCCTGATTCTCAGCTATGAAGCAGAGGCCAACGGCATAAATACAGATCAAGTGATTAACGAGCTGCTGGCGCAGGTACCGGTCGCGTGATTAAGGCGGCCGCGTAAGCAAATATGACTGACGCTAACGAGTTCAGCGGTGCGTACACACAGCAGGCAGAACTGTTTGCGCTGCGGTTTCGCGCCCGCTTAAAGCTGAGCGTACATCGCCGCAGCCTGAGTGCCCTGGCCGGCCCGAATCGCTCCAGCATGCGCGGCCGTGGACTCGATTTTGACGAGGTACGCGCCTATCAGCCGGGTGACGAAGTGCGCGCCATCGACTGGCGTGTGACCGCGCGCACCGGCGATGTGCACACAAAAATGTATCGCGAAGAGCGCGAGCGACCGGTGCTGATCGTCACCGATCAGCGCCAGCCAATGTTCTTCGGCACGCAAAAGTGTTTTAAATCGGTGCTGGCGGCGCAGGTTTGCGGTTTACTGGCATGGTCGGCGCTGCGCAATAATGATCGCGTTGGCGGCTTCGTTTGGGGCCAGCAGCAGCACGTCGAGGTACGCCCCAAGCGCAGCAAAGCCAGCGTACTGAAACTGCTGCATACCGTGCATGAGCTCAATAACCGACTCGGCCTCGACCCGGTCAGCAGCGACGCGCCGCTGTCGATCAATACGGCGCTGATCGATCTGCGCCGCATTACTCGGCCCGGCAGCGCTATTTTCATTGTCAGCGACTTTCATGATTTCGATGCCGACGCCAGCAAGCAGCTGTTCAACCTCGCCCGCCACTGCGAAATTACCGCCGTGCTGGTCAATGACCGGCTGGAACAAAACCTGCCGCCGGCCGGTCAATATAGCGTAACCGATGGACTCACGCGCGGCGTGCTAAATACTCGCGGTTCAAAACTGCGCGACAGCTATGCCCGGCAATACCGGCGCCGCCGTGAAAACCTGCAAATGAGCCTGGCGAGCTACGGCGTGCCCCTGGTTGAACTGCAAACCGGCTGCGAGCCGCTGACCGAGCTGTTGAAGTATTACGCGTATTATCGCGGTAGTTAAATTGTATGGAACAAGACCCTCTAGCGCAGCTGCGCGATATTCATCTGCCGGAGGCCGTCAGCCTGTGGCCACTGGCACCCGGTTGGTGGCTGCTGCTGATACTGTGCGCCTTAGCCACCGGTGCGCTGGTCTGGTGGGTAGTGCAACGGGCACGCGCCAAACGCTATCGCAAATTGGCAGTAGCGGAGCTTGAAGCGAGCTACCAGAATTTTCAGCGCAGTGACGATACGGCGGCATACATCAGCGCCAGCCAGGAAATACTGCGCCGCGCCGCGCTATACCGTTACGCCGAGCAGCGCGCCAGCATCGCCCCGCTCAGCGGTAGTGCATGGATCAGTTTTCTGGACAGCTGCGTTGACCAGCAGCAATTCACCAGTAAATTTGGCGACGCGTTGCACGAGGCGCATTACCAACCCGCGCCAAAGATAACAGCGGCCGAGCTGCACAACTCGGCGCTGTACTGGCTGCGGCATCACAAATAAGCTTATGCTAACTTTTGACTGGCCGTTTATTTTTCTGCTGCTGCCGCTTCCCTGGTTGGTATATAAATTTATGCCACCGGCGCGCCGCAGTAGCCCGGCGCTGCGCGTGCCGTTTTACTCTAACCTGCCGTTGGCCGATGCGCAGACTGTACGCCAGGCCGTGAGCTCTCAGCTACTGGTGCTGGCCGCCATCTGGCTGCTGTTGATTGTCGCCGCAGCGCGACCTACCTGGATAGGCGAACAGGTACAGCTGCCCAGCAGCGGGCGTAACCTGATGCTGGCGGTAGATATTTCCGGCAGCATGCAGGTTGAGGACATGCAGCTGAACAATGCGCCGGTAAATCGGCTGGAGGTAGTGAAACAAGTGGTAGGTAGCTTTGTGCAGCAGCGCGGCGGCGACCGGCTAGGTCTGATACTGTTTGGCACGCAGGCCTATTTGCAAACCCCGTTGACCTTCGACCGTTACAGCGTGCAAACCCAACTCAGCGAAGCGCAGATAGGATTCGCCGGCGAGAAAACCGCGATTGGCGACGCAGTCGGCCTCGCCGTTAAGCGCCTGCAGGGCAATAGCGAACAAAGCCGTATAC
The DNA here is from genome assembly GCA_037969395.1 of Pseudomonadales bacterium. Classification (GTDB taxonomy): domain Bacteria; phylum Pseudomonadota; class Gammaproteobacteria; order Pseudomonadales; family JAUIET01; genus JBBKXJ01. The sequence continues at coordinate 62,849 of JBBKXJ010000389.1, read as the reverse complement.
TGATTCTGCTTACCGACGGCGCCAACACCGCCGGTGAGGTGTCGCCGCAGAAAGCGGCGGAGTTAGCCGCGCAGGCTAAAGTAAAGATTTACACCATTGGCATGGGTGCCGACGAGATGGTAGTGCCTGGCATCTTCGGCTCCAACTTTGGTTCAAGGCGCACCAACCCTTCGGCTGATCTCGACGAAAAAACGCTTAACCTTATCGCCGACAAAACCGGCGGCCAATACTTCAGAGCGCGCGACCCGAAAGAACTGGCAAACGTATATGCTGAGCTGGACCGGCTGGAACCGGTTGACCAGGACCAGGTCTTTTACCGGCCCCGCAAGGCACTGTTTTATTATCCACTGGCACTGGCGCTAGGTTTGCTTGGCTGCTGGGCCCTTATCCATATGCTGGCACAGCGCGCCGGCCCGCCAGCAGCGTCGTTAGGGAAGCAGTAGCATGATCGAACAACTGCATTTTCTGCGACCCGGATTTTTCTGGCTAGTAGTGCCAGCGCTGGCGGTCATTTGGGCCGCCTGGCATTGGCTGGCACACGAGTCTGGCTGGCAAAAAATAATTGACCCGCGTTTGATCACTCATTTGCTGGACCAGGCGCCCGCCAAATCGGGCAAGTGGCCCGTGTATGTGTTGGCTGCCGCGCTGACGCTGGCTATTATCGCCCTCGCCGGCCCTGCCTGGGAAAAGCTGCCGCAGCCGGTGCAGCAATCTGAAGATGCGCTGCTAGTCGCGCTGGACCTGAGTTTGTCGATGCGCGCCGGCGACATCAAGCCCGCCCGTATCACCCGCGCCCAGCATAAAATCAAAGACATACTACAACGCCGCAACGAAGGCCTGACGGCGTTGGTCGCGTACGCTGGTGATGCCCACACAGTGGTACCGTTCACCGACGACGCCGCGACCATCGCCGCCATGGTGCCGGCATTGACACCGGAAATCATGCCGAAACTGGGCAGCCGACCTGACCTCGCGGTAAAACTTGGTCAACAGCTATTGCACGATGCAGGATTGCGCCACGCCCGCCTGCTGCTAGTCAGCGACGGCATACTGAAAAAAGATATTGACCGCATCAGCAAGGCATTGGGCGACAACCTGGAGCTGTCTATTTTGGCTGTAGGCACACGCGAAGGTGGCCCCATTCCGCTGCCACAGGGCGGTTTTTTTCAAGATGAGTCTGACGAGATAGTCGTGCCGCAACTAACGGTAGATAACTTCAAGCAGCTCCGTAAGCGCACCGACGGCCGCTACAGCGAGTTACAGATCGGCCCGCAGGATATTGAAAAATTATTAGCTACTGACTTTGAGCGCCACAGCGAGACGCGGGAGGTTGACCGCGAGTTTGACGTATGGCGCGACGCCGGCGCAGGCCTGGTGCTGCTGTTGCTGCCCATCGCCCTGCTAGCATTCCGTCGCGGCTGGCTGTTGACTATTGTTGTGCTGGTGTTAGTGCAAGCGCCGCAACCTGGTTACGCACTGGAGTGGGCCGACCTGTGGTCCAACAAAAACCAGCGCGGCAGCGAAGCGCTGGCCGAGGGTGAAGCCGAGCGCGCCGCCGAGCTGTTCAAAGATCAGGACTGGAAAGCCAGCGCGAAATATAAGGCCGGCGACTACGCCGCTGCCGCCGAACTGTTCGCTGGCAGCAGCAAGTATAATCAGGCTAACGCTTTAGCCAAGGCAGGAAAACTAGCGGAGGCCATCGACCTTTATTCTCAGGCCCTTGAGCAGCAGCCGAACAACGAAGACGCCGCATTTAATAAAAAGCTGGTTGAAGATCTGTTAAAACAACAGCAGCAGCAGGAACCACAGCAGAATCAGGACGACGGGGAAAACGAACAAAAAGACGAAGGCCAGCAGCAACAGCAGAATAGCGATCAGCAAGACCAGCAAAACGCGGAATCAAAACAACAACAGCAGAATAGCAAGCAGCAACAGTCAGACGGCCAGCAAAACGCGCAGGAGGAAGAGCAACAGCGAGCACAGAGCAGCGACTCTGATGCGCAGCAAGAACAGGAGAAAGAACAACAGCAGCAAAGCGAGCAGCAACAGGCCGCAAACGATAAGCAACAGGCAGACGACTCACAACAAGCCGAAGCGCAGACAGAGACAGAGTCAGAAACGGAGCAGCAGCAAGCGCTACAGCAGTGGCTACGCAAAGTGCCGGATGATCCGGGCGGCTTGCTACGCAATAAATTTCGCTATCAGTACGAGCAAAATCGACAACGACAGGAATATTACGATGAGTCCAGCCAGCCCTGGTAAATATCTGCTTACCGCTTTTTTGCTAGTGGGTGTGCTGGTCGGTCAATCAGCCTTTGCCGCCGGCGTTAAAGCGTTTGTCGATCGCGATAAAATCAGCATTGTCGACAGTTTGTCGCTGACTATTCGCAGCAGCGAGGGGTCGGCATTTGATAGCCCCGACTTATCGGCGCTGGAGGAAGATTTTGAAGTGCTGGGCACCAGCCGTAGCAGTCAACACAGTATCGTCAATGGCCGCGCCGAATCTTCTATGGAATGGCATATCGATCTGGCACCGAAACGTGCCGGTGATCTGGTTATACCACCGATTGAGGTCGGCGACGAAGCCACTGAGTCTGTAGTGGTGCAGGTGAGCGACGCACCACCCCCGTCGCAGCGCGCCGGCACTGACCCGGTATTTCTGGAATCAGAAGTTGCGAAAAATGAAGTCTTTGTACAGGCGCAGTTAATTCTTACGGTAAGAATATATTATGCAGTCGCCATCGCGCGCGGCGCTGAACTCGACGACCTGGAAATTAAGGATGCGTTGGTCAGCAGGCTGAACGAAGCCTCGTACGAGACTACTATCAAAACCATGCGCTATAACGTCCACGAAGTTAAGTACGCGATATTTCCTCAGCGCAGCGGGCAGCTGCACATTCCGCCGCAAATCTTTAGCGCGCGCCTTAGCGGCCAGCGGGGCTACTCAGCGTTCGGCGCAACGCGCGGCAAAACGGTGCGCGCCCGCAGCCAGGAACATAACGTCAAAGTTAAACCCAAAGCCGCGGCTTACTCGGCGAAACACTGGTTACCGGCTGAAAATCTGAGCATGGTAGAAAGCTGGAGTAAAGATCCCGACCAGTTACGTATTGGCGAGCCCATCACGCGCACCATTACGGTCACAACTGAAGGACTGCAAGCCGCTCAAGTACCGCCACTAGACATGCAGGATATCGCCAACGCGCAGCAGTATCCGGACCAGGCGGAGACCAGCGACGAACCGTCACTCGGCGGCATTACCGGCACTCGCGTTGAAAGTGTCGCGATTATTGCCAGCGCAGGCGCTGCGCTGCAGCTACCGGAGATACGCCTGCCGTGGTGGAATACAAAAACCAACGAGCAAGAGGTAGCGGTTATTCCTGCCAAGCAGCTGCCGCTACTGGGCGGTAGCGCAGTCCAGCCGACAGTAGCGCAGCCACCCGCTGTCACCGCGGTTGATCCAACGACGACGCCTGCCGCAGAGGCCGCACAGCAACCCGCGCCAAAGGCATCGACAATCTGGGTTTATAGCGCAGCGCTGTTCGCCTTCGGCTGGTTACTCACGCTGTTCTACGTGTTTTATTTACGTAAGATAATCAGCCGGCCTGCGGGCAACGAGGCGATTACTACCAACAGCAGCGAAGCGCAGATGTTCGCCAGCATAGCCAGCGCCTGCGAACAACGCCAACCGAAGGCAGTGCGCACCGCGCTAATTGACTGGGCACGAATTTTCTGGAACAGCGAATCTATTAGCGCGTTGTCTGATATTAGTCAGCGCTGCAATGATGACCAGCTGCAACGCCAATTGGGCGAGCTTGACCGTACCCTGTATAGCACGCAGGACGCCGCTGCCGACTTCGATTTTATTAGCTTGAACACCGGTTTGCAGCACTGGCGCAAACAGCAACATAGTCGTAAGCGAAAAGTGGAGGCCGCATTGCCTGCTCTGTATAAAAGTGCTGCGACCCATTCCTGATCGATTTAAAGCGGTCCAGAAAATAAATAGCTAGATACTACAATAAGTTTGACCGATACTTTATTGTTTCTTAAACGCTTTCTCTACAGATATTTCGTATGCTAGGCCGCATTGCCCGCCGCCAGTGGCACCGCGATGGAAACCCGATTACGACCGCTGAGTTTGGCGTGATAGAGCGCCTCGTCGGCACTGCTGAGCAAGGATTTCGCATCCTGTATTTTTGTACTCAGGCTGGCAACGCCAATGCTTACTCGGAGTGGCACGGTCTCGGTCTCGCTGTTCTTACCCGCCGGCACGGCCGTTGACACTTCAATTTTACGGCGTAATCGCTCGGCCAATTCCACCGCATGTTCGATTGCGGTATTTGGCGTCATCACGGTAATCTCTTCGCCGCCGTAGCGCGCGACCACATCATTCTCGCGCACCGTATCAGCAATCGTCTCGGCCAACGCGATCAGGGCCAGGTCGCCGGTGTGATGGCCATGATTATCGTTAATCTGTTTGAAATGATCGGCATCGATCAACAACACCGACAGCGGCAGCTTATATCGCTGCGCAAACGACACGGCATCGGCCAGCGATCGGTCAAGGTAGCGCCGATTGTAGAGTTTGGTGAGTGCATCGGTGTTGCTTTCGTATTCCAGCACTTCCAGACGACGCAGATCGAACGTCGTTTCAATTGACAGTCTGCCGACGATATAAATAAAGCATGCAGTGAAGAAGAAAATAGTGGAGAGGAAGATATCTGCCGCGCCGGCTGTTAGCTGAACAGCGAGATAAATGCAGTATTCGAAAATCAGAAAAACCACAATCGCGGTTAATAAATGCCATTTGTACAAGGCATCTTGCGGTGCCAGCCCGCGCGCGATCTTGCGAATGGAGCGCATCGCAACAATGAGAATGCCTATGCCTGCAATAACAAGAGCGTGGGCAATAAAGTTGGGTAAAAATTGCATGCTGTGACTTAACGGTTCGGCCAGTGCGGTGACATTATATCACTACCGATTGCGGTGAACTGTCGACATTATATACAAAACGCGTGAATTAATTGCCTTGTCGACACTCTGCCCAGCCCTCGATATGTAGCAAGCGCAGCGGTGGATGGCCAGGGCTCTTGCGTTTGCATAGTGCAGCATATCTGTACTTCAAATACTTTGTCGTTTAGACACGCTGCTCAAACCAGGCTTTGCCTGATACCACGGAATATATAAAATAGCAGTTACGCCATTGCTATTTCGCGCTATATGACAAGCCTCAACAGACGCTTTTGCGTTGCTCCAATGATGGACCTGACCGACCGCCACGACCGCTATCTGCTGCGCCTGCTCAGTCGGCATGCTTTGCTATACACTGAGATGATCACTGCCGAAGCCCTGCTGCGCGGTGATCCGCAGTGGCTGCTGGCGTATGACCCGGCGGAACATCCACTGGCTCTGCAGCTGGGCGGCAGCGATCCGGCGAAACTGGCAGCGTGCGCCACCCTCGCCGAGCAACACGGGTTCGACGAGGTTAATCTGAACGTGGGCTGCCCGAGTGACCGGGTAAAGTCGGGCAGTTTTGGCGCGTGTTTGATGCTGAATGCCGAACTGGTTGCCGAATGCTTTACGGCCATGCAGGCGGCGGTCGATATTCCGGTTACTATCAAATGCCGTATCGGCGTCGATCAGCAGGAACCGCATACGGCGTTGCCGCATTTTATTGCAACGGTCGCCAACAGCGGCTGTCAAAACTTTATTATTCACGCGCGCAAAGCCTGGCTGCAGGGTTTGAGCCCACGCCAGAATCGTGAGATACCGCCGCTGGATTATGCTACCGTGTATCGCATTAAAACGTTATTTCCGCAGCTCGACATTGTGATTAACGGCGGTATCACTACGCTGGAAGATACTCTGCAACATCTCACTGAAGTAGACGGTGTCATGCTCGGTCGCACTGCCTACTACGACCCTTACATACTCGCCGAGGTAGACAGTCGAGTATTTGGTGTGGCGCGCACTACACCGAGCCGGGAACAGGTTTTCGCCGGCTACCTTGAATATGCCGCACAGCAGTTGCAATCCGGCACAGCGCTTAAGCATACCGCCAAACACGTGTTGGGCTTATTTCACGGGCAACCAGGGGCGCGCCGCTTTCGTCGCCATATCAGCGAGAATGTCCACAAAGACACTGCCTCAATCCAGCTGTTGGAAGAGGCATATGCGCTGGTCGGCGTTGCTCAAACAACGTAAATCAAGAGATAGCATGATGACAAACAAACTGGAACAACTGAAAAAAATGACCGTAGTGGTTGCCGACACCGGCGATATTGAGGCCATCGAACAATACCAGCCGCAGGATGCCACGACCAACCCCTCGCTATTATTGAAAGCCGCCGCGCTGCCACACTATCAGCCGTTGATGGTCGCGGCCAAAGCATGGGCTGCGCAGCAGCGTGCCAGCGACGCCGAGCAACTGCAGTTGTGTGCCGACAAACTCGCGGTCAGCATCGGCAAGGAAATTTTGCAAATTGTGCCGGGCCGGGTGTCGACCGAGGTTGACGCCCGTGCCTCGTTTAACACGCAGGCGACTATAGATCGCGCGCACAGAATCATCGAATTGTATGCGGCCGAAGATATCAGCCCCGACCGAATACTGATCAAAATTGCCTCGACCTGGGAGGGTATTCAAGCGGCCGCAGTGTTGGAAAAGGAAAATATAAATTGCAACCTTACGCTGTTATTCAGCTTTGTTCAGGCGGCGGCCTGTGCTGATGCTGGTGTGTTTCTAATCTCTCCATTCGTGGGTCGCATCCTCGACTGGTATAAGGCCAACACCGATCTCAAATACGACGCCAGCAATGACCCGGGCGTGCTTTCAGTGCGTAAAATATATGATTATTACAAGCAACATGAGTATGCCACGGTCGTCATGGGTGCCAGCTTTCGTAACATTGGTGAAATTGAAGCACTGGCCGGCTGCGACCGCCTGACCATAAGTCCGCAGCTAATGAGCGAGCTGGCGGCTGACTCAAGGGAGCTTCCGCAACAGCTGCACGCCGATCAGCCGCAGGAACAGATTACGCGGGTAGCTTTTGATGAAAACGCCTTTCGTTGGCAGCAAAATGAAGACGCGATGGCTACCGAAAAGCTGGCCGAAGGCATACGAAATTTCGCTGCGGACCAGGTTAAACTTGAGAGATTACTACAGGCTTAATACTTAAATGTTTGATAAATTGAAAGATATTCTCTCAGCGACGCCGGGTAACGAGAAACACCTGGCGCCGTCAATTGAGCTGGCGAGTGCCGCCCTGTTAATTGAGCTGATCTACGCTGACTATAACAAAGACCCGGTTGAGATCGATGCGGCCAAGGCAGCGCTGAAAAACACTTTTGCGCTGCAGGAAACCGCATTGCAGGAACTGATCGACCTTGCGGAGCAGGAAAAGCAGGACGCCGTCTCCATGTATCCGTTTACCAGTGTTATTAACGAACAGTTTGACGCGCGTGAGAAGGTTCAGATCATTGCTATGCTTTGGCAAGTTGCCTATGCCGACGGCCATCTGGACAAATTCGAGGAGCACTACATACGCAAGATCGCCGACCTGCTTTACGTTTCGCACAAGGATTTCATTCAGGCCAAGCTGAGAGCCGCAGAATAGAAGCGGCATTAAGACGACGCTTAAAGCGCCGTAGGCGCGGCTTCCAGACTGCACACCAATTCGCGAAAACGCTCGGCGTTTTCCTCGCTTAATCCCATCAACAAGCGATGCGCCTCCAGCACCTTTTCCTTAACCTCTGCCTCGCTGGAAACAGCAACAGGTAGCTCACCAAAATCACTGAGTTGTTCGGGAGCCTGTTCACGAATTTCGAAGATTGTGTCGAAACACATGCTATCCAGCAGTTTAAGTATGCTTGGATCGCTGCAGACTAAAATCGGCGTGAACTGAAATTGCCCACGCGTCCTGATGGCAATTTTGGCAAGCAAACCGAGCGTGGTGCTGTCGAGACCTTCGGCTTCGCCAAGATCAATAGAGACGCTGGCAAAGCTTGGTTCGTCAAACATGGCAATGATAAAGTTATCGAGGCTGGTGCTCATCGTCAGGCGCACATCGCCGACCAACTTAAGTACCGTGGTTCCACCGTGGCGGGCGGCTAAAATTTTCCCAGGGCGCGGCTCTGCGGCTTGGTTCATGGCGTCATCTACCCGTCTCTGGAGAGCATAAGAACGGCGATGTCATCGGGTGCTTCCTGCAGGTCTGAAAGATTCAGCGTAGTCATTATTTCTTGCAAACTTAGCTGCGGGTTATGTGCCACATCCAGCAGGTAACTTTCCTTGTCCTGCAGGCTCTGTTGCTCGAGCAATTCCAGAATGCCGTCGGAAAACAGCGTCAAACGAAATTGTGGCGGCAAGTCCATCTGGTATTCATCATACGTCGCGTCGGCAAACAGGCCAATGGGCAAACCCTTGCCTTCGAGATATTTTACTTCATCTGCTGTTGTCAGTATCGGGCATGGCAAGTGACCGGCAATGCTGTACAGCAGGCTATTTTGTTTATTATTCAGCGTCGCAACCACCATGGTGATGTGCTTGCCCAGTGCGGTGTCGAGCAGCTCTTTGTTAATGCTCTCCAGCAGCTTTGCCGGCGATAGTACGCTGCGATCAGCGTGGCGGCCGAAATTACTGCGCGCCCGGGCTGCAAGATTTTTTAATAACACGGTAACGAAAGCTGACGATGCGCCGTGACCAGACACGTCGGCAATCAAAAATACGCTGTGGTCGCTGCCAACGGTGAAGTACTCAACGAAATCACCGCTCAAATACAGTGACGGAATAATCTTATGTTCGAAACGAACGCTATCAATCACTTTTGGCGTGGTCGGCAACATTTGCATTTGCACGTGGCGACCCGCCTGCTGGTCTTGCTGTAAAGCGTGCAGATGCGACTGCAGTTCCTTGTTAGCCTGCTCAAGTTCGCTGCGATAGTGAGCGTTCTGCTTTTTTAGGTCCGAACTTTCAAGGCTACGGGAAATCGCGTGCTCAAGCATTTCGAGATCGATAATGGGCTTGATCAGATAGTCGCTAGCGCCAATGCGTAATGCTTCGACGACATCGGCCATCACTCCGGCACCGGATATGACGATAATGGGCGTATCGCTGCCGTCTTTGGCGATTTCATGGAGCACGCTGATGCCATCCAACCCCGGCATGCGCAGGTCGCACACAACCAGCTCGGGGTGTTCATGCCGGTATACATTAAGACCGGAGGCACCATCATCAGCGAGCAAAACGTCAAAGCCGCTATCTTCAAGATATGCCGCGATGCTTTGACGCACGACACGGTCATCATCGATGACTAAAATACGGCGTTCAGTATCCATTCGAGACAGAAATTACCAACACCAGATTGGTGCTTTATAAGATAAGGGCGGCTATTCTTTGCCCAAAAAAACTGCCCCGCACGTTACTCGTTTCACCAAACAAGTGCAAGTGGACATTGTAGATTGACTCGGCGCCACACTCATAATATAAAGACGCCCCGTCACACTGAACTTTGAGGAAATTATGCCTGGCGTAGATACCACCGCAGATGACAAACGCGCTTTCATCCGCATGAAGCTCGATAGCATTGTCATTTTAGAGCCCGCTGAGGGCTCTGAAACCTACGAGGGCATGTGCAAGGATATAAGCGGCGTAGGACTGCTGATCCGCACCGACGCACCGCTTAAAGAAGGCGACAAGCTGGTTGTGCGCATCAAGCCGCTAGACAAGAAAAGCAGCGAATTCGCCGCCAGCGCCAGCGTCAATCGCATTACCGGCAGTGGCGCTGACAGGCATCTGGCGTTGTCCATTGTCGAAATTTTTGATTAGCGGCTTTTTCGAGTAGCAACCTGTTCGAATAACGAGCAGGAAAGGTAAGTTGGAACCCCCGCTAAAGGGGCTCTAAAAGTCTTCCTCGCCAAAATCATCTTCCACTTCTCCATCCCGCACCAGCGACTCACGGCGTTGCAGAAAGCTGTCGCGTATGAAGATGTAACGGTCACCCGTAATAAGCCCTTCGGCGTCAAGTAAGTCAGCGCGCAAGTCGGTGACACGCAAACCAGTGGCAGCGTAGCGTGCAGTCAAATCATTCACGTACAAAATCGGACTAGTGTAAGCATCAGGCACCTGACTAAATGCATCGCGCACATTACTGGGGCCCAACAACGGCAATTCCACATAAGGACCCGGTCCCACGCCCCAATAGCCCAGACTTTGGCCAAAATCTTCCTGGTTGCGCGGCAAACCCAAACCGCTGGCAACGTCGAATAGCCCAGCCAGGCCCAGCGAGCTGTTGATCAAAAAGCGACTGCTGTCGGCGCCGGCCTGCATCAGCTTGAACTGAAATATGTCATTTACAATGGTTATCGGCTCGCGCAAATTGCGGAAAAAATTGGTAACGCCAATATCAACCACCTCGGGCGTAACTGCCCGATACGCCTTCGCTACTGGTTTAAGCACATAGCGGTCGGCATAGTTGTTAAATTTGTTGACTTTACGATTCCAGCTCTCCCAGGGATCAGGGTTAGGTGGCGGGTCAAATTGCGCAGCAACCGGCTGCATGAAGAACAGCAGGCTCAATAGCCAGACGACGCTGTAACGATTAAGCATAAATGACAATCTCTGCGCGCAAAATAGAATGGGGTTGCGCGGATTTAAACAAAAAAAGCGAGGTAACACCACGCCTGTAACAGCCTTTGTTAACGGACACATTACTGCGTACCTAAAATGATGTCCAGCTCGCGCATTGTTGTCAGTGTTTGCAGGCCACTCTTGATTACTTGTTCTGGCTGCGGGTGCTGTATTTCCTCGGCGATTTGCTGCAAAACCTGCGCACCGGTCAATTTTTGCTCGTCGTCCAGTAAGGCTAACATTCGCGCCGTCACTGCGTTGGCTTGCATAAACCTGACCTGGTCGCTGCGGTTTCTATAAACCACCAGGTAAGTTGACTCCGCAGGCGCCTGCTCCGGTTGCAGCGCAGGGCCTATGGTGTGCACCGGGAAACGGTAAGCAAGCGACCACGCTAATGGCGACACCAACGGATGGCCATGCAGCAGCGAGCCGTCCGCATTTACGGAAATTTGAGTAATGTCGGTCTCCGCCAGATCAAGCGCAATTTCTACCCACTCGTAGTGAGCGAGTTCAAGCAGAAACGGCGGGTCACCCTCTTGCTGACGACGCTCGTTTTCCAGGTATTGGATGAATTCCTGGGCAACTTCCATAAAATACGGCGTATGGCATACGTGCCGATGCATAAAATCGCGCACCATGGCGTGCCAGGCCGCGTCGTCAGTAATCTTGCGCAGCACTGGAAAAGCGCCGCTGATCAAACCCTCAACGTTTTTATACAGCAGATCACGATAAATTTGTAGGCGGCGATCTTCAATCGCCGCCGGGGCAGCATGCACGGCGGGCTGTCGCAAGTGTGCCGTCCATAATTTTTGTTGCGTCTGCAGGGTGGTTATTTCGGAGCTCACATCGACCCGCTGCACGCCTGGTTTTCGTTGCAGGGTACGTCTACGTTGGCTGCTAGCGCCTGCTGCTTACGCACCAACTCTACTTCATTGAGCAGTTCTGCCAGCGGCGGGATATTAAAATCTCTTTCCAGCAACGTGGGCAATTCGCCAAACTGCCGGTATGCGGCGCGCAGTAGATCCCATACCGGATCAATGACATCGGCACCGTGGGTATCTACCCGCAGATCTGCGGCCTCTTCGTAATGACCGGCGATGTGAATATAGGTCGCGCGCTGGCCAGGCAGGCCTGTCAGGAATTCGTAAGGATCGTAACGATGATTGATACTGTTGACGTAGATATTATTCACGTCGAGCAACAGGTCGCAATCGGCTTCGCCTATCACGGCGTTAATAAATTCAAGTTCGGATAGCTCTTGCCCGGCGGTAGCGTAGTAAGAGGCATTTTCGAGTGCTATGCGGCAGCCCAGAATATCCTGCGCCTGCCGCACGCGGCCTGCCACGTAGTGCACGGCCTCTGCGGTGAACGGGATGGGTAACAGGTCATAGAGTTGACCCTCGTCTGCACAATAGGTCAGGTGTTCAGAATAACGTTGGCAGCCATGCTGTTGCATAAAAGCTTTGATGCTGTACAGCAGATCGGTGTTCAATGGCGCGAAGCCGCCAATATCCAGCGACAGACCGTGCAATGCCAGTGGCCAACGCTCACTGCAGGCACGTAGCTGTTTACCAAATCGACCGCCCACCCCAATCCAGTTTTCGGGGGCGACCTCGAAGAAGTCAACAGCGTTAAGAGCCAGCGCCGCAACTTCGTTAGAGAAATCGCGACGCAGCCCCAGACCAGCTCCCTGTAGGGGGGCTGTTTGCAAATCATGCTCCTGCGATACAGTACCTCGCAAAAGAGAGTGGCCCTTCAAGCTTGATCAGTGTGCTTTAACCGCCACACTTACCTTCACCACTTTTTTCGCCCTTATCGCCTCTATCTCCTTTATCGCCGCCACATTTGCCTTCACCGCATTTACCTTCGCCGCCTTTCTCGCCCTTCTCACCTCTATCTCCTTTGTCGCCGCCACATTTGCCTTCACCGCATTTACCTTCGCCTTCCTTGCCTTGATTGACAATATCATAGCCAGCATTCAATTCTGTGGCTGCGAAGGGGTTGGCACTGGCGGAAGCAGCCGGAACGATAGTGGATGCTAAAAACGCCGCGCCGAGGGCTGCGGCAATAGGTTTGATAGAATGATTAGCCATGCTTAAAACTCCAGATTAATAAATTCGTTATTCAGACCGGCAAACAGTAACAAACTTGTTCGCTAAACGATCACTTACTCTGACTCGGCCCACCAATCAGAGTTTCACAATAGCGAGAAGTAATTAACGTTTGTTCGAGTTAGCTTAGTGTGGCACTAATCTGTTTGTTGCCACGCCTGCTGCAATCTGGTTGCTGATACCGGCACCGACGTTTTTAAATGCTGGGCAAACAGGGAGACGCGATATTCTTCTATCAGCCATGGCAGCACGCTATCCGCATCGGTTAAATCAGCCTGCTCGACGCGACGTATCCAGGGTAGCAACTTTTCAATTAACTGGGAATCACGCTTGCCGTGCTGTTCAATGCGCTCGACGCGATAGCACGCCGCCTGCAAAAAACGTGGGTAATGCTGCAACCAGCGCGCAGGAGTCAGGCGCATAAAACCGGGAAACATAAGCCGCCGTAACTGCTGCCTGACATCAGCCAGCAACTCTTCCTGACTGATGTTGACTTTGTCCAGCGCTCTACACAGGGAAAAATGGTTAGCCAGTATCTTTTCAAACAGCGTTTCCAACGACTCAGTCTCAGCCCCTAATCTGGCATTTCCAACGCGCAGTTGCTTTTGAAAAAGGTCGCCACTGATTGGCCACTGTGCAGCACAATCGTAGGCCTCGTAGAAAATTCGGCACACACAATCGTCGACGAGCCCGCGGTGATCACTGAACAAACTCAGGTGCAATCGGGCCGCATTGTTATTGAACAAGCGCTTGCGCAGCGCTTTGTTCTGTTCGCGCCGCGCCTGGGTGGCCAGCAGCGCAAGTGCCAGTGCACTGTGTCGGCGAGCGTCGTCAAGCCGATGGAACAATACGCAGCGAACCGTCTGCTGCTCTGCCAGCAAACCGGGAAAAGCAGTATATTGCAGTTCGGCGCGCTTGAAGGCGTAGTCTGCCGGCAGTTCGGGAATGCTGTTGTACAGCACTTCACTGCCGTCGAATTGAGCAAGTAAAAAATAGCTCTGGCCGTGATGGCTGCCGTCGGCGTCGCGCTTAAGCTGTAATAAATCACGGTTACTGGCGACCAGCTTGTCTTCATGATCTATGCTGCAGAACAGCATCCGGTATTCAGCCGGTAACTGTTCTGGCCGCCAATCATCGGCCTCAATTCTAACCTTGCGCGCCTGCCAGATCAGTTCAGCGAGCTGTTCAAGCAGCGGCCCGCTGCTCGTCTGCAGGCGCGGGAAAATCTCGTCAACGGTGTCGGGCACCGGTGCCAGCTGTTTACGTTGCGCTTTTGGCAGGGCCTTTAACAACTGCACACACTTTAGCCGCAACATGCCCGGCACCAGCCGTGAAAACAAATCAGTCGGCAGGAAGGAGAGCAGATGTTGCGGCAATAACACGCTGATACCGTCATCAGCAGCACCCGGCGCGCAGCGATAACGCAAAGCAAATTCGTTGCCATTCCAGCGCAGCGTATCAGGGAATTGTTGCAACAGTTGGTCACTGACCGGTTCCGACAGCAACTGCGGCGCCGCTACCTGCAATTCCTGCAGGCGTTGTGGTGTTTGCCTGGCCGACCATTTCCTGAGACTCGCCGCGTCGGCAACCTCTGCCGGCAACGCGCTGTCATAGGTGTCAAACAAGATATCATCGGCGGCGTGCAGCAGCTCCGGCCGACGCAGACGCGCGACAATATCTTCAGCGCTGCGCAGACTGCATTGGTTATGTTGAAAAAAAGCATACGGTGCCTGCCACTGTTGTTCAACCAGTGCCGTGCGAATAAACACTTGTCTCGCCTGCACAGGGTTGACCGGCCGATAGGCGACTTTCTCGCGCTCGGCAATGACCAACCCGTAGAGCTTATATTTGGCGTACACCATCACCCGTTCGCTGCTGGCATCCCAATGCGGCTCGGCGAACTCGGTGCTACAGAGATGGCGGGCGGCGTGTGCTATCCATGCGACGCGCACGTCGGCTGCCGTGCGGGCATACAAAGCCTGCGTTTCAACCAGCTCGGCAGCAACCAGCCAGCGCGGCGGCCGAGCGTACAGGCCAGAACCCGGAAACACCCTGAAACGTCGATCACGTACACCGCGATAGTCCTTGCGGTCTTCGCGTAGACCCACATGGGTGATAAAACCGGTGAGTAATGACTGGTGAATCGCTGCGTAATTTGCCGCACGTTTGTTGCAGGTCAAGCGCAAGTCCTGACTCATGCTGAGCAATTGCGCATGCACTTCGCGCCAGTCGCGCACGCGCGCCGGCGACAAAAACTCCTTGCGCAACAGCTTGCCAAACTGCGATGAACTCAACGCCTTACGCTTTAATTCGATATGGCGCCACAGCTTTAACAGCGACATAAAATCAGAACGCGGGTCGGCAAAACGCGCGTGCAGCACATCCGCCGCCTGTTGTTTGGCCAGCGGCCGCTCACGCGGGTCGATGGCACTGAGCGCGGCCGCTATCACCAGCATTTCCTGTAAACAGCCATGTTTGGCGCCGGCGATCAACACGCGGCCAAGGCGTGGCTCTAGCGGCAAGCGCGCCAGTTGCCGGCCGATGTCGCTTAACTGACCGCGCTCATTCACAGCCTGCAGTTCCTGCAGCAACTTAAAGCCATCGCTGAGCTGCTTGCGTTCCGGCGCCTCTATAAACGGAAAATTTTCGACATCGCTGACGCCGATAGACAGCAGCTGCAAAATAACCGCCGCCAGATTGGTGCGTAAAATCTCCGGCTCGGTAAATTCCGGCCTGGCGTTAAAATCTTGCTCACTGTACAAACGAATACAAACGCCGGCCGCCAGCCTTCCACAGCGGCCTTTGCGCTGATTAGCGTTCGCCTGCGAGATCGGCTCTATCGGCAGACGCTGAATTTTGCTGCGATAGCTGTAGCGGCTGAGGCGCGCAAAACCGGTGTCGATCACGTAGCCAATGCCCGGCACTGTCAGCGACGTTTCCGCCACATTGGTCGCTAGAATAAGCCGCTGCCTTGACCCTGACTTTGTTGCGGCGAATATATTTTGCTGCTCACGCTGCGGCAGGCGCGAATACAGCGGCAAGATTTCCAGCTCATCGCCAAGCCCTTTACGCAGACCGCGCTGCGCTTCGTGAATCTCTTGCTCGCTGCTAAGGAACACTAGAATATCGCGCGCGCCGTAGTGACCGCGCTGCCGCTGCGTGTTCAATTCCTGCACGGCTAATCTAATATGTTCAGTTAGATCGCCCTCTTCTTCTGCATCGCGGTCCCGCCCGCTGTCATTGCCAAGCTTTGCAAAGTAGTAGTCTGCCGGGCGGTAGCGTACTTCGATGGGATACAGAGTGCCCGACACTTCAATCACCGGGGCGGCGTCGAAGTAGTCAGCAAAGCGCTGCGTATCGATAGTTGCGGAGGTAATCAGCAACTTGAGCTCGGGCCGTTTCGGCAGTAGTTGCTTAACGTAGGCAAGCAAAAAATCGATATTCAGCGTACGTTCGTGCGCCTCATCGACAATGATCGTATCGTAGCGCAACAGTAGCGGGTCGTTCTCAATCTCGTTAAGCAGCACGCCATCGGTCATGACCTTGACGAGGGTATGCTCGGAGTAGGTCTTGCTAAAGCGTACCTGAAAGCCTATCGCCGCACCCAGCTCCTGCTGCAACTCCTCGGCAATGCGTTGCGCGACACTGCGGGCGGCGAGGCGGCGCGGCTGCGTATGCGCTATCTGGCCGGCAATGCCGCGTCCGGCGGCGATGCATATTTTCGGCAATTGCGTAGATTTGCCGGAGCCGGTATGGCCCGCCACAATAACGACCTGATGCTGCTGCAGTGCCGCCTGCAGTTCATCCACATGCGCTGTCACCGGTAGCGGCTGAGGATAGCTAATAGCGGGCACCCGTAGACGTCGTTGCGCGATGCGTTCAGTGCCTGCCAGCAGCTGCCTTTGAATAGCCTCCGTTAATTTCTTTGCGGGCTGACCACGTCGCGTTTGCGCCCGCAACTGCTTTAGCTTGCGACGCAAACGCGCCTGGTCGACAAGCATGAGGTCGCCTAGCTGGGCATCGATTTCAGAAGGAGAGAGTTGCACGTTAGGAATAATACGTTGTGACTATTAAGTTGTGATTGAAAAAATTGTGACCAAAAAATATGGCTACAAATATGGGGAAAACAACCAGATAAACGCATTACGCAGGCGAAAAAACAGGTTGCGTTGGCGCAGTTCTGCAGCGACAAGGGGGATGGCATCGCGCTTACTGGCACGAATATGTTTGCCCATAGCGGCACCTAGCTGACGGTCGTAAACCTCCACCACCAGCTCGAAATTGAGACGCAGGCTACGCGCGTCGAGGTTAGCCGAGCCTATTTGTACATAATAGTCGTCGACTACGAATAATTTGCTGTGCACGAACGAACCGCTGGAAAAATAAATATTGACGCCAACGTCCATTAAAGGTGTCGCCATATGTTTAACCGCCCACGTTATAAACGGCATGTTGTTTTTACCAGGCAACACAATGTCGACTTGCACGCCACGCAGCGCCGCCGTTTGCAGCACCACCTCCAGCTCGCGTGAGGGCAAAAAATACGGCGTCATGATGGCGATGTTTTTGCGTGCCACCGAAATAGCGCCCATTAATACCCAGGTGAGCTTATCCTGGTCTTCAGCCGGTCCTTCGAGCAGTACGCGGCACGGCATATTTTCAGGCTGGGCGATGAATGCTTGCTTGGGTCTGCAGTCAAGTGACTCGCCGGTAGTGAACAGCCAGTCATAAATAAAGGTGCGCTCCATCTGCCGCAAAATAGGACCGCGCAGCAGAAAGTGTAAATCAACCACGCCGTTTTTGCTCTTTGCCAGCACGTGATTATTTCTGATATTCATGCCGCCGGTAAAACCGATTTCGCTGTCTACCAACAGTAGTTTGCGGTGATTGCGCAAGTTGATGGTGAGGCTCGGTGGTATCAGCGTCGGTGGCAGATACAGCGCCGTATCAACGCCCAGACGGCGCAGCACCAGGCTGGCCCACGGAAAACCATATTTTTCGCCAACGCCGTCAATGAGTACTTTCACCTCCACACCACGACGCCGCGCCGCGGCCAAAGCCGTCATAAAGTCACTGCCGATTTCGCGCGTATCGAAAATATAGGTGGTGAGATAAACATAGGATTTGGCGCTTTCTATGGCGCGCAGCATGGCGGGATACGCGTTGTCGCCATTGTGTAGCGCCGATACTGAATTGCCACCGAGCAGGTTATTGCGGCTCGCCGCGAGCGATAGTTCTGCCAGATTGATGTAATCGTCAAGAATGTTGACCGGATGGTCCAGCCTTGTGAGCACTTCCTGCGACGCTTTCGATTCCTGCCGCAGCCGCTTTGCACGCGTGACAATGCGATTTTTACCGAACATGTAGTAGAACAGCGCGCCCAGAAATGGCAGCACGAAGCACACGGCGATCCAGGCGGTGGCGCTGCGCGGGTCACGCTTGTTCAGCAGCGCGTGCCCGGCACCCCACACTGACAGCACGGCACCGAGGAGCACGATGCTCCAATTTAGTATATCCATTGATTCTGCGGCGCTGCTGTCACAGCGAATATTTTAACAGTTATCGCCCCTCTGCGCCGACTATAACTGCCAACAAGCCGCCTACCTGAATGACATCGATGTGACGAACAGCTGGAATTCGTGTGCTACAATTCGCTGAAAACAGAGGCCGGACCATCTGCACTGCCGTCTTCCCTCCCCTATGTAATATCCTTTATGCCAGAGTTAAAGAGTGAGCCGCGCCGCCGTTCGAAAACTACACTGAGTTGTTACTTTGCGCTCATATTCAGTTTTTGTTTTACTGCGGGCTGCCTGGCCGCAACCGCCGATGAGCTGCAGCAGGAACGTGAAACGCTGCAAACCTATGAACAGCGCATCCCCAGCCTGCTGACGGCGATGAGAAGTCTCGACCGCCAGCTGGCTGCATTGCAACGGCAGGGCGACGGGGTCGAACGGGACCTGGATGAACTTACCCGCACCTACCTTACCAGGCAACGGGAGCACGAACAGGCGCTGGCAGCGGCTGCCGCACGCAACGATAAAAACGCTGATGCTGCGGCTGAACACTCCCGGTTTCAGTATTATCTGGTCGAGAGAAAACTTACCAGGCTACAAAAGAAAGCAGAGCAGCTGGACCAGGACATGGCGCCGCTAAAACAAAGCCTGCGCGATAGACAGCGGCAACTGCAACAAAGCGAAAAGAAAATTGCTGCACAAAAAAAAGTTATTACCAGGCTGGCCAGCGCTCCGCCAACAATACCCGAGCGGATAGAAATAAAAAGCCGCAATAAAACCGCCGCTCCTTCTCAACAGGCCAGCTCACCTGCAAGCGTGCCGCCAAATGCCACGCTTGCAGCGCCACCCAAACGCGCGATTCGAAACACTGTCAAAACGACTAATTCAAAACCGACCGCGACAAAAGCAGAGCAACGTTACGCCATTACTCAGGCCAGGCGACTGCAGGCGCTGTTAGCCACCGCAGCCTCCGAAAAGCCTGCGGGTGAGCGGGCTAAAACGCTGGAGGTTCAACATAAAGATAAGTCCGGTGCCAAGCACTTCTACGATTTAGCTTATATCGGTGCCAACCACTACACTACCGAAGGCACCGTGCATGCTGGTAAACATGTTTTCAAGATAGCCAAACAACGCTGGATTACCAACATTCCCGCCCACGACGACGGCGCTAGTTATGTGTTTGTGCTGAATGCAACGCCACACCGACGCCTCGAACTGATCATGTATAACGCTGCGCTGGCACCACCAAAGCCGCCACAGGCAAACAAGACGTCGTTAAGCAAAAAGTAGACAACGCACCTTGCGGCGCGGTTGCTGCAGGATTAGACCCGGCTCTCGTCGCTTGCAGGCCGGCGTTACTTCGGGGCAACGCGATGCAAACCGACAACCTGGTGGAATGTTCAACGGCGATGGCACTTCCCCTTGCAGCAACAAACGCGGACGTTGCCGTTCGAATACCGGGTCAGGCTCAGGGCTAGCCGCCAACAGCATTTGCGTGTAGGGGTGCAACGGTTGCTTGAACACCTGCTCGCTTGGCCCCTCCTCCACTACCACGCCTAGATACATCACGATAATGCGGTCAGACAGATAGCGCACTATCGACAGATCATGGCCAATAAACAGCATACTGAGCCCCATATCACGCTGCAGGTCAGCCAGCAAATTAACGATTTGTGCCTGTACAGAAACGTCCAGCGCGGCGACCGGCTCGTCGCAAATTAACAGCTGCGGCTGCATCATCAATGCCCGCGCAATTCCCAGCCGCTGGCGCTGGCCGCCAGAAAACTCATGCGGGTAGCGGTCGGCGCTGTGTGCGCCGAGCCCGACCAGGGTCAGATATTTATCAACCTGCGCTGGTAGCTGATTTGCCGGGTAGCGCTTTAACAGGCGCGCCCCCTCAGCAACAATTTCGCCTGCCGTCATGCGCGGGTCTAGCGAGCCCTGTGGATCCTGAAATATCATTTGCATGATAGCGGCGTAGTGCCGAAAGTCGCTGCGACGATAGCGTTGCGGCAACAATTCACCACGCCAACTGACCGTGCCTGCGGTTTTGTCTAACAGACCAATGATGGTGCGTGCCAGCGTAGATTTTCCGGAGCCACTTTCGCCGACAATGCCCAGCACTTCCTTTTCATTCAGCGTTAACGACACGCCATCGACAGCATGCGCAGTTTTGCCGCGCGCGGAGAAATGCTTCTTAAGCTCGCAGACGTCGAGTAATTGTGTCATCGACGTGCTTCCAGCACGAGCTGTGCGCCCGGATTGGCGGCATGATAGCGCCAACAGCTCAGGTCATGCCCGGCTGCAGCAGCAAGCGGTGGTGCACTTTGCTGACGACAAATCTGCATGCAGTGCGTACAGCGAGACGCGAAACTGCAGCCTGTCTGCCGCACGCGCAAGTCAGGCGGCGTGCCAGGAATCGCCTCAAGCCTGTCACTCGAAGCCGCGCTCAAACGCGGCGTAGCGGCCAGCAAACCCTGAGTATACGGATGCAATGGCTGCGCAAACAGGCGATCAACGCTGGCCTGCTCGACAATTTCACCGGCATACATTACCGCAACCTGGTCAGCCATGCGTGCCACCACACCAAGATCGTGGGTCACTAACACAATGCCCATGCCGCGCTGGCGCTGAATGTGTTTGAGTAAATCCAGTATCTGCGCCTGCACGGTAGTGTCCAGCGCTGTTGTCGGTTCATCGGCTATCAATAATTCGGGTTCGCCGGCCAGCGCCATCGCGATCATGGCCCGCTGCAGCATACCGCCAGACAGTTCAAATGGGTATTGACGGCATCGATAGGCCGGCTCAGGAATGCCTACGCTGTCAAGCAGTTCAATGGCGCGCCGTAACGCGTTGCGCTTGCTCAGTTCTTGCTGCAAGCGCAACACTTCGGTTATTTGTGTACCGATGCGCAGGGTGGGATTAAGCGCACTCATCGGCTCCTGAAAAATCATGGCGATGCGTTTGCCGCGGACGCGATTTAGCGCGCGTGGCTTGAGCTGTAACAAATCCATGTCGCCGAATATCGCGCGCCCCGCCACCACGCTGGCAGCGCGGGGCAGCAAGCCCATCACGCTGCGCATGGTCATCGATTTACCACAACCCGACTCGCCCACCAGCGCCAGCGTGCGGCCGTGTTGCAGTGTCAGGTTAACGTCTCGTATCACGCGCTGGCAGCCCGCGCGCGAGGTGACCTGTACTGACAATTTTTCTATCGTTAGCAGCGCGGTCCTGTTAGACGTCATTGGTTTTAACATCCATCGCATCCCGCAAGCCATCACCGAACAAATTAAAGGCCAGCACGGTCAGGCTAATAAACGCCGCCGGGAACAGCAGTTCGTGCGGATGGGCGAGCAATGACTTGATACCGTCGAAACTCATTGCCCCCCACGATGGCGTAGGCGGCACCACGCCTATGCCAATAAACGATAGAAATGCCTCGGTAAAAATTGCCGCCGGCACGGCGAAGGTAAATGCAACTAACATAATTGGTAAGGCGTTGGGAACGAAATGACGCAGCAGCAGGTGGCTTGCACCGGCGCCCATTAAGCGCGCCGCATCGATATATGGCAGACAGCGTAATTTCAACACTTCTGCCCGCACCAGCCTGGCTGCAGCGGGCCAACTCAGCAACACCAGCGCTAACAGCATGGGCAGTACACCGCTATCGCCGGGGCCAAGGCCAAACGCTACCTTGAGCAATATCATAAACAACAGAAATGGCAGCGCAATCACAAGATCGGTAGCGCGCATCATCAGATTATCGATAAAACCACCGTGGTAGGCGGCGATAGCGCCGTACAATGCGCCGAAGATGATAAACACGACCGGCGCAAGCACGCCGATGAATAACGACGTACGTGCGCCATACATCATGCGGGCCAGCATATCGCGACCCAGGTAGTCGGTGCCGAAAGGGTGTGCTGGCAATGTTAGCGTCTGACCCCGCCACTGCTGAGGCCTGGCAGTGATCGGCACAAAGCCGCGTAGCTGGGCATCGAAAAAGCTGATTGCTAATTGCGGCTTGATACTCGCCTGCACGCTTGCCAACAGTGTCTGTTGTTTATCCAGCGCAATGACGGTGTAAACATAGCGGCGTTGCTCAAGTTGCAGGCGGTCTTCGAACCAGGGTGTTGTTGCTGGCATCTCAGCCAGTGGCAAGCCCAAATCACTGTTGCTGGCTGGCTGTCGCTGATGACGAAACAGCTGATACTCAGCTGCGCCCGGCAGCGCCGACCATTGCAGCTGGATGCCGGCAGTCGTTGCTTTACCTACGCGAATAGCAAACTCTTCAAGCATCGCTACCGCTGCCGGGTCGGGGTACCAGCGCTCTGGCGGCAGAATAATCGCCTCGCTGGCACGCCATGATGGTGATTGAGAGATCAGGCCGATGTTTTGTTCGGCCGGGTTCAGCCGCCACAGAACTGGACCGGCCAGCGCAAACAGCAACAAGCCAATGATAATTAGCAGGGAGGTAAACGCCTGTTTGTTACGCCGCAGCTGCAGCCACACGCGTGACCAATAGCCGATTGACTCGCTACTCAGCGATTGTTGCTCAGCAACCGTTGCGCACGGGGTGAACAACTGTGGGTCAATGTCGCTAACCGGCATGTAGTTTTATCCGCGGGTCGACCCAGCCGTAAAGTAAGTCAACGAGCACCACCATTAGCACCAGAAAGCTGCCGTAGAACACCGTAGTGCCCATTATCACCGTGTAATCCAGCTGCTGTATCGCCTGCACAAAATAGCGGCCCAGACCGGGTATGGAAAACACCAGCTCGACCACGAAACCGCCGGTAGTAATGGTAGCAATGGCCGGTCCGAGCAGCGTCAGCAACGGCAGGCAGGCGTTGCGGAGCTGATGCACAAAAAATATACGCGCCGCCGAAAGCCCTTTGGCTTTTGCGGTGGTGATGTAATCTGCCTGCGCTATCTCCAATAGCGACGCGCGCATCAGGCGAGTGAGAAAAGCCATGGTGCCCAGTCCCAGCACCAGTGCTGGCATAAGCATATGCCGTAACGTACCCCAGCCCGCAATTGGCAGTAGCTCCGCGCCGTACCAGCGATTGATAGATACCAGCGCCAGCTGCGCCAGGGCGGCAAACACAAATCCGGGTACCGAGATGCTGAGTATGACCAGCCCCATAATCGCAAAATCAGGCCAACGATGCTGATAGCGCGCTGTGAGCGCGCCCCACACAATACCTCCCAGCGTTGCGAACACTATAGCCAACACGCCAAGCGTGGCTGACACCGGAAAGTGCTCGCGAATAATGTCGTTCACGCGGCGGTTTTCTTCGGCGTACGAAATACCAAAGTCGCCGCGCAGCATATTGCCTAAATAAATGCCGTACTGCTGTAACACGGGTTTGTCGAGTCCGTACTGGCGCATCAGGCTGGCGCGTATCTCTGGCGCCATGGCTTTATCGTTAGTCAGCGGGTCGCCCGGAACACTATGCATGGCTACGAACGTTGCGGTAGCGACAAACCAGATGGTCAGCAGCCCAAACAGCAGCCGTTGCACTATGTAGCGAATCATTGTTCCAGCCAGGCGAAATAAAACGAAGGGTCGCCGCTAAAAATACCACGCTGCAAGCCCTTTAGCTGAGGGTGTTGCACATATAGAACGCTGGCTTCGTAGCTCGGCAGCATCACCACGTCATCGGCAATAATGTGTTGCATTTTCGCAAAGGCAGCCACGCGCGTGCCGGGATCGCTGCTGTTTTGCGCTGTTTTCACCCAGCGGTCGTAGGCCGGATTGGCATATTTACCGCGATTATTTTCATTCCATGAAGCGAAGTAATCGGCGAAGGTCAGCGGGTCGTTGTAGTCCGGGCACCAGCTCAGCGAGGCGATATCAAATTCGCCGTTGTAGGATTTTACATGCCGCTGTTTGAAGGTTTGCTTGTCAATCACTATATTTAAACCCAGCGCTTGCTTAAAAAGATATTGCACATATTCGGCCAGCTTTACCGACACCGGCACGTCGCTGGTCAGCAGCACCAACGGCGGTAGCGAGTCGAGCTGCAGCTCGCTTTTTGCCTGCTGCATATAGTGCCGCGCCCGCTGCAAATCTATATTGATCGGCTCAGGCGGTATTTCCGCGCGCAGCGAGCGCGCCTTACCGCGCAGGAATTGCGGGAATAACGACACGCCCGGCTGCACACCCGGCATGGCGATAATTTTATTGCTGATCGTCGCCGGGTCGTACACCGCTTGTAGCGCCTTGCGCAGCGACTTATTGCGGGTGATTCTGCCGTCACGAAAATTGAGACTGAAAAAATAGCTGCAGCCGTCTAAAAATTTGCGCAGCGGCAGGCCACTTCGTAGCGCATCGTCTATCGATTCTTTGGCCAGGTCGTTGGCAAACGCAATATTGTTATTCTTGAATAAATTCAGTGTGGCCACTGAGTCAGAGGTGATGTAAGGAATATTGATGCCGCGAATTCGAATATTGTCTCTATTCCAGTAGAGCGAATTTTTGCGCAGCGTTAGCGATGCGCCGTGTATCCATTCGGTGAGCTGATAAGGACCGTTGAACAGCAGGTCTTTAGCATCAGCCGCATAAAGCTTGCCACGCTGCCGGTAGAAATCTTCTCGCAACGGAAAAAAAGCCGGAAAAGCCGTCATGCCAACAAAATAAGGGGTCGGTGCCTGCAGTTCTACCGCTAGCGTGAACTCGTCTACTGCTGTTACACCGAGTTCATGCGCCGGCAAGTCGCCGCGCGTGATCGCCGCCGCATTGTTAACCGGCTCCATAATGAACGCATATCTGGACGCCGTGGCGGGGTCAACCAATGTGCGCCAGGCGAACACAAAATCGTGCGCCGTCACCGGCCTGCCATCGCTCCAGAGGGCATCGCGGCGTAGATAAAACGTGATGTTGTTACCCTGCTGCTGCCAGCGCTCAGCGGCGGCCGGCACTATTTCGTTATTGGCTGCGTAGCGGGTCAGACCTTCCAGCAAATGGGTTAGCAAAAAGGCGCTGACGCGGTCGGAAGATTTAACCGTATTTAAACTTGGCGGCTCGTAGCGGATGGCAAGGCTTAGGGTGGAGTTTTCAAGGTCGACGCCGGATACAGCAACCGACTGCGCGCAAACTGACAGCAGCAACGCGCCGGCAATAAGGAGTGAACAAGGGCGCGGCATGGTCGCGGATTATCCTGTGAGAATCGTTCGCTAGCAAGTAGAATGCAGGTTTTCGCCAGAAACCTTTCGAGTGTCTGAACTACGCCACATATTACAGCCTGCAAACTTACAATGGCGCGACGACGACACCCCTGTTAGCGCCGACTACGACGACATCTATTTTTCCACCGATGACGGCGCGGCAGAAAGTCGCTACGTTTTTTTGCAGCAAAATCAGCTCGAACAGCGCTGGCAGGCGGCGCAGAAAATATTCAGTATTGGAGAAACCGGCTTCGGCAGCGGCCTCAATTTTCTGCTAACGCGCGAACTATGGGAGCGGCTGCAACCACATAGCAGCCGCCTGCATTATATCAGCGTCGAACAACACCCTATGCGGCGCGCTGATTTGCAGCGAGCGCTGAGTTGCTTTCCTGCGCTGCGGCAATTTGCCGATGAACTTATAGACCGATATCCACCGTTGGTCAGCGGCCACCATATACTGCACTTTCGTCAGCATTCGATCACGCTGCATTTGCTGTTCGGCGACGGCGCGCCTATGTTACGGCAGATGCTCTGCACCGATTGCGGTGCCGGATTGCAGGCTACTGACAATTTACCCGCCAATGGCGCGAGCATCGATGCCTGGTTTCTGGATGGTTTTGCGCCGCGCGCCAATCCAGCGCTGTGGTCACAGGAACTATGCGATACCATCAGCCGGCTTAGCCGAGCTGGCACCACGCTCAGCACCTTTAGCGCCGCCGCCAGCGTTAAACAGCACCTGCAAGCGGCCGGTTTTAACATCGCCAAAATACGCGGCTTCGGCTGCAAGCGCGACATGCTCACCGCCGAGTGGCAGCGGCATCCCGCTGAGCCTGCCAATAAAAAGCCGCATTCCATGTACGACTTCCCGCGCGCGCTATGGTATATCAACGCTGCTGTAGGCGACTGCGCCAACGTGACGGTGATTGGCGGCGGTATTGTTGGCTGTTGCACTGCGCTTAGCCTGGCGCGCCGTGGCTACCGCGTGCAGCTGCTGGAGCAAGGCCCGGAACTTGCTGCTGCGGCGTCTGGTAATGCGCAGGTTTCCCTGTATACACGCTTGTCGCCCTATGCGTCGCCTTTGAACGATTTCGCATTAGCGGCTTACTTTTATGCCGTGCGCTATTACCGCGACTATTTTCTACACCAGGGCGAACAATGCGGTCTGCTGCAATTGCTGGATTCGGCGGCGGAAGAAAAAACCTACACAGCGCTATTAAAGCAATGTAGCGATGCAGATGTAATGCGTCACTGTGGCAGCGCCGAGGCGTCGATACTTGCCGGTATCGCAATCGTCAAAAACGCCGTCTACTTTCCGCAGTCCGGTTGGTTAGCGCCGCAGCCGTTGTGCTCACGGCTTATCGACCACCCGAACATTCAGGTATTGTTAAGTACCCGAGTGCGCGCACTGCACCGTGATGCCGGCGGCTGGCGGCTTGATCATACCGGTACGCAGACGCTGCAGGTAGCGGACGCCGTCGTCGTCGCCATGGGTCAGCACAGTCATACTTTTCCGGCGACAAGCTTTTTGCCACTAACCGCGATTCGCGGCCAGGTCAGCTATGTGCCGACGACAGCAGCAAGCGATAATTTGCGCACAGTGATTTGCGAGCGATCTTTCATTACTCCGCCAAGTCACGGTCTGCACACAGTCGGTGCGAGCTATAACCAGGCTGCAACCTGCCTGCAACTCAGTGAACAGGATCACCGTAACAACATGCAGCAGCTGGCAGCTCTACTGCCCGCTATGGCACCCTCCTTACCTGCACCGCTGCGAGGCCGTGTTGGTTTTCGCAGCGTGGCACCGGATTATCTGCCCGTGGTCGGCCCGGTGCCGGAACAAACCGCATTCAAGCGCGACTACGCCGCCCTCAGCAAGGATGCCAGGCAGACCATCACCACCGTCTCACGTCATCTGTCGGGCCTGTACGTGAATAGCGCTTATGGTTCGCGCGCCTACTGTCTCGCCCCACTGTGCGCCGAACTGCTGGCAAGTCAAATTAGTGGCGAACCGGCGCCGTTGCCTGCGTACATCACGCGTGCGCTGCTACCCGGGCGTTTTATGTTGCGCGATATTATTCATGCTCGTTAGACGTTTGTTATGCATAGCGCTCACCTGTGTGAGCCTTGCATGCACTGCGGCGCTTGCCGAAAACAAGTCAGCCGTGCGCCTGCTCGACTACGAAGTTGTTAACAGCTACCCGCATCGCAGCGATGCTTTCACGCAGGGTCTGCTATTCGAAGACGGATTTCTGTGGGAGAGCACCGGCCAGCACGGCCGCTCATCAATCGCCAAAATTCGCTTGCAGGACGGCGCGGTGCTCGCCAGCCGCTATCTACCCGCACGCTATTTCGGCGAAGGCATTACCCTTTTCCATGGCCGTTTGCTGCAACTGACCTGGCAGGCGGAAACGCTTTTTATTTATGACGCGACCAGCTTACAACAGCAGGGCACACTGCCGTATCGCGGCGAGGGCTGGGGCATTACGCATAACGGTAACCAGCTGATCGTTAGCGATGGCAGCGCCACGCTGCAATTTCGCGCGGCAGAGGATTTCAGCGTACAAACGCTACTCGATGTACACGAAAATAATAAGCCGGTAAAAAATCTGAACGAGCTGGAATGGGTGGATGGTCTAATTCTGGCCAATGTGTGGCAGACGGACTGGATAGTTTTTATTAATCCCTCAAGCGGCGCCGTGATCGCCAAACTGGACCTGGCACGCCTGAGCAAAAAGCAGGGCCGACGCGCCGACGTATTGAACGGCATCGCCTGGCGCAGCGATAGTCAAACACTGCTGGTAACCGGCAAGTACTGGCGTACGCTATACGAAATTCGTTTGTTACCTGGTATTCCTCAAGTCAAGTAACTGCTTGTAATAAAGCCCACGCGCCATAGAATATACGTCGATTTTCATACTCCGCAACCGGTTACTTTATGAACGCTCACCCCGCTTTTACCCAATTACCCAGCCACACCATAGCCGCACTGAATCTGACGCTGGAACAATACGAACATAAAAAAACCGGCGCCAAACACTTTCACTTAGCCGCGGACAATAATGAAAACGTGTTTCTGGTGGCGCTGCGCACGGTGCCGCATGATTCCAGCGGCGTGGCGCATATTCTTGAGCATACGGCGCTGTGTGGCAGCGAGCGATACCCGGTGCGTGACCCGTTTTTTATGATGACGCGCCGTTCGCTTAACACCTTTATGAATGCCTTCACCAGCAGCGATTGGACCGCCTACCCATTCGCCAGTCAAAATCGCAAGGATTTCGACAACCTGCTTAACGTGTATCTCGACGCGGTGTTTTTCTCGCGCCTCGACCCACTTGATTTTGCCCAGGAAGGTCACCGCGTGGAATTTGCCGAACCTGATAACCCCAACAGCGATCTGGTTTTCAAAGGCGTGGTGTTTAACGAAATGAAAGGCGCCATGAGCTCCATCGGCAGTATTTTGTGGCAAACAATGAGCAAATATCTGTTTCCTACCACCACCTACCATTTTAATAGCGGCGGCGAGCCGGACTGCATCCCCGACTTGAGCTACCAGCAATTGCTCGATTTTTATAAAAGTCATTACCATCCGAGCAACGCGATTTTTATGACCTTCGGCGATATCAGCGCGCAGCAGCAGCAAACGATTTTCGAAGAGCGGGTATTGCAGAAATTTGACAGGCTCGACCAACAAATTGCCGTGCCTGACGAGAAACGTTACTACGCCCCGTTGCGAGTCATCGAAAGCTACGCTATTGATAATGACGAGACCGGAGCCAAAACGCATATTGTCATGGGTTGGCTGCTGGGCAAAAGTAACGACTTGAAAGCTGCGTTAGAAGCGCGACTCCTCGCCAACGTACTGCTCGACAACTCCGCCTCCCCCCTGCTGCAAGTGTTGGAAACAACCAAGCTTGGCACCGCCCCCAGCCCCCTCTGCGGGCTGGAAGACTCCAACCGCGAAATGAGCTTTTTGTGCGGCATAGAAGGCAGTGAGGTCGATCGGGTCGACGAGTTCGAGGCACTGATTACGACTACACTAACCGATTTGTACACTAACGGCGTCGATAAGTCGCAGCTCGAAGCCGTACTGCATCAGCTTGAGCTGCAGCAGCGCGAAATTGGCGGCGATGGCTACCCTTACGGGTTACAGTTAATTCTTGCGGCGTTGGGACCAGCCACTCATCGCGGCGACCCGGTGGGAGTGCTGGATATCGACCCGGTGCTGGAATATCTGCACGAGCAGATCGCCGATCCCGACTATATCAAACAGCTTATCAAAAAATTGTTGCTGGATAACCGCCACCGGGTGACGCTAACGCTGCAGCCCGATCCTGAATTGAATAGCGTGCGTGAGGCGCATGAAGCGCAGCGACTGGCGACCATCAAAGCGGCAATGGACGAGCAGGACAAGCAGCGCACCGTCGAGCTTGCCAGCGCGCTGGAACAGCGTCAGCGACAGCAGGACGACGTCAGTATTTTACCAAAGGTATCACTGACGGATGTACCCGGCGACACACCGGAACACCCCAGCAGCAAGACGACAGCAGGTGCCGTGCCGCTGACGTTCTTCCCCCAAGGCACCAATGGCCTGGTATATCAGCAACTGATACTGCCACTGCCGGCGCTGAATGAGTCACAGCTGGAGCTGCTGCCGTTGTACACCACGATGCTCAGCGAGCTTGGCGTGGGCGACAAGGACTATCTTGCTACCCAGGCGTGGCAGGCCAGCGTCTGCGGCAGTATCCACGCTTACAGTGCATTTCGCGGTGCCACCAATAACGAGCAGAAAGTGGATGCGTATATCACGCTCTCCAGCAAAGCATTAACGCGCGACCTCGCAGCCATGACTGAGTTAATGCATGCCACCTTTAACGACGTGCGTTTCGACGAAACAGAGCGCATGCGTGAGCTTATCGCCCAAATCAGTACGCGTCGTGCGCAGAGCGTGACCGGCAACGGTCATGGCCTCGCCATGCTGGCTGCCAGCAGCGGCATGAGCCCGTGCGCGGCACTTGCGCACAGGAACTCAGGACTGCCAGGAATACAGTGGATAAAAACTATTGGCGATGCCGCGCAAGTGCAAGCTATCGCCACCCGGCTGAGCGCGCTACACCAACAGGTTTTGCAGCAGTCGCGACAGTTACTGGCCATAGCCGAACCAGCCCACCAGCAGGATATTGAATCAAACGCGCAGCACTTTTTCCAGGGCGGCGTTCAGGATGAGCGCATCGCATTGCCATCAATACGTAGCAGTAAGCGGCAAGCGTGGCAAACAGAAACCCAGGTCAATTTTTGCGCTAAGGCGTTTCCTACCGTGTGCGTGGAACATGACGACGCCGCAGCGCTGACCGTGTTGGGCGGCTTTTTGCGGAACGGTTATTTGCATCGCGCTATTCGCGAACAAGGCGGCGCCTACGGCGGCGGTGCCAGTCATGATTCGGCCAATGCCTGCTTCCGTTTCTATTCGTATCGCGACCCGCGCCTGCTACAGACAATGGCAGACTTCGATCAATCGGTACAGTGGCTACTTGACTCCAGCCATGAGCCGCAAGCGCTGGAAGAATCCATTCTTGGCGTGGTCAGCAGTCTCGACAAGCCCGGCTCGCCCGCCGGTGAAGCCAAGCAGCAATTTCACAATAGTTTATTTGGTCGCACGCATGCGCAAATGCAGGCGTTTCGGCAACGTGTGCTCGACGTATCGCTCACCGATCTGCAGCGCGTGGGCGAACAGTATTTGTTGAACACCGATGCCAGCGCCGCCGTAGTCAGCAATGAGAAAACCGTACAGGAAAATTCGGACTGGTTAAGCGAGCAGGGTTTTGCAATACACGAAGTATGAGTGCACAGGCAGGTTGGCGATTGAGGTGTGCCACAGGCGACAGCGACGGGTGAGGTTATTACAGCTCAACCCTGACTTTGTTCGAGACGACTAAACGCCTTAGCATCGTGACGCCTTAGCAGCGTGGCGATATAGATGTTTGCTGCCGATAGCTTGGCGCTGCTGCACACGGCGCTCTCTGTGTCACTACCTACCTTCGGCTGGGTAGTGGCCGGCGTGCTGCTGCAGCGCATGGGCTTACTGCCAGACAAGCTCATTATGTTTGTCTCAAAGCTGGCTTTTAATGTTGGCCTGCCGTGCATGCTGTTTGCGAGCGCGTGCCAGATAGATTTCAGCACCATGGGTGATGCCAGTTACCTGTTGGCCGGCGTGCTGGCGACGCTGCTGGTAATGGCTTTAAGCTGGGTGTACAGCCGCTGGCGCGGCCACCCTCGAGCCGAGCAGGGAATTTTTGTGCAGGCGGCGTTTCGCTCCAATCTGGTCATCATTGGTCTGGCACTGGCGGTTTCAGCTTACGGTGAGCGCGGCCTATTGCTAGCGGCCTTACCGGTGGCACTAATGACCGTGCTGTACAATATACTCGCCGTGTGGGTACTCAATACAACCCTCGGCCAGGCCTCGTCGCCCGCCGCTATTGTGCGCGGCATCGCGCGCAACCCGCTGATCATTGGCATTAGCGCGGGTGTGCTGCTATCGCTCTCCGGCCTGCCCGTGCCACCGCAGGTAGTGCCGCTGGGCAAGGCCCTTTCCACCTTCTTTCTGCCGATGATGTTGATGTGTATCGGTGGCTCAATGAAGCTCTCGGACCTGCGCAGCGCCGGCCCTATCGCCTGGGAGGCAACGTGCTGGCGCCTGTGCGTCGCCCCGCTGCTATCGGTTTTGCTGGCGTTGGCAATGGGCGTAAGAGATGAGCCGCTTGGCGTGCTTTTTTTGCTGGTGTCATCGCCAGTTGCAGCAGCGAGTTTTATTATGGTCGTGGCGGCGCGGGGTAACGCGGCGATGGCCGCTAATATTGTGGTATTAACCACTTTGTTTTCTGTGGTCAGTATCACTGCCGGGTTTTTCGTGTTGTCGCTGTTTTCGTTGGTGGGTCAGCTGGGCTAAATAAAAAAACCCGCTCGCCCTTACGGGGGAGCGGGCCAACGCTTCCGATATTGGGGAGTATCGGTCGCGGCTCTGCTAAGAGGATGTTGTCAAACCGGATGACAAGAGGAGTTGCTCGTTACCGGCTCTCGACAACATGCAAAGCAGTTTAGGGATTCGCCGTGTAAATGTCTGTTGCGCTGCCGTAAAGGTTCTGTAAATATCTGTATGCGAAGCGAGCAGCGTGGCGTTTAGTCGTATAATCCTGCCATGAATAAATTACTTCTTGTCGATGACGACCTCGCGCTGTGCGAGTTGCTTAAAACGTATCTCGAGAACGAAGGCTTCGCGGTAGAGCTGGCGCACACCGGCCCTGACGGCTTACAGGCCGCGCTTGCGCAGTCTTTTAGCGCGGTGGTGCTGGACATCATGATGCCTGAGCTGAACGGCATTGAGGTATTAAAAAGCATTCGCCAGCAGTCGACGGTGCCAGTGATCATGCTCACTGCTAAAGGTGATGATCTCGACCGCATCATTGGCCTTGAGCTGGGCGCCGATGATTATCTACCCAAACCGTGTAATCCGCGGGAGCTGGTGGCGCGTTTAAAAGCGGTACTGCGGCGCGCTGTTATAACGCCTGCTGCTGCGTTAGATACGCAAGATTTGCGGGTAAATCAACTGCTGCTGGAACCGGGCAAACATCAAATCAGTTACGCCGAACAAACTCTGGCGCTAACAAATGCCGAATTCGAAATTTTGAAATTGCTAATGCAAAAAGCCGGCAAAGTGGTTAGCAAGGAAATTCTATACAGCGAAGCGCTGGGGCGTGAATTCACCCCTTACGATCGCAGTATTGATATGCACCTGAGCAATATTCGCAAAAAATTTAGCGCGCACACCAGTGCAGAGGTTATCAAAAATATTCGCGGCATTGGCTATATGCTTGTGCAAGATTAAGTCAATGTAGTGTTCGGTATAAATGCTAAATCTTTATTGGAAAGTATTCCTCGGTTTTTGGCTCAGCACCGTTGTCATCGTCAGTGGCGCTGTGCTGGCCAGCCACTATCTGCCAGTCACTGACACAACGATTGATGTCACGCCACCGCAGCTGCTGATCAGGCAAGCGCTGGAATCGCTCAGCAGCGGCCAGCTGGAAGGTTTGCGCCAATGGTCCGGGGAGGCAAGAGAAGCAGGCGGCACGCGCACGTTGTTGCTCAACCAGCGAAACCAGAACCTGCTTACCGGTGAGCTGTTTGCACCCAAAAATTCCGAACTGCTCGCATTGACCAAAGTGACTCCACAAAACGGCCGTGTTGCCATCAACACCGCCAAGCGGCGTTATATGGTGGTCGCGCTGCCGGTGGAAAACTCCAGTGCGTTGCTGCGCCTGATTATCGATACTCCTAACGAAAGTACTCAGCTGCAAAAAGTCTTTATGCGCAGTTTATGGCCGCGGCTGCTGATCGCGGTGCTGCTTAGCGGTATGGTCTGCTACGTACTAAGCGGTAATTTCACCGTGCCGATAAAAAAGCTGCGTTACGCCACCAGGCAAGTTGCGGCTGGCAACTACGATGTGCGAGTAAGTAAACAGCTGCAGCCGACCAAGGACGAACTTGATCTGCTCGCTCGCGACTTCGACCACATGACGCAAAAAGTGCAACAAACATTGAAAAATCAGCAGCGTTTGATCCAGGATGTTTCGCATGAATTGCGCTCACCGTTGGCGCGTTTGCAGGTGGCATTGGGTCTGGCACAACAGCGCACCGGCAAAGATCAACTACCGGAGCTGCAGCTTATCGAGCAGGAAGTGCAGGTACTCGACGAACTGATAGAGCAAATTTTAAGCTTGCCGCAGCAGGATCTGGAGCTCAATGATGCGATCGATGTGATTGGCTTGTTGCGCCACGTGACCGGAGTATTAGCGCCGGAAGCGGCAGCGAAACAGGTCACGCTGCGATTAACGGACAGCGTCGATGAAGCTGTGGTGCGCACCCGTGGCAGGCTACTCTCGGTTGTGTTTGAAAACCTCATCACCAATGCAATCCGCTATAGTCCAACGGCTGCCACGATAACAGTTCACTGCGAAATAGACGGCGAGCAGGTGTGCATCAGCGTGCAGGATCAGGGACCCGGAGTGGATGAGCAACATGTGGCGCATATTTTCGAGCCATTCTACCGTGCGTCGGATGCTCGCGACCGGCATAGCGGAGGCTATGGATTGGGGTTGGCGATTGCACAGCGTAGCGTGAACTTGCATCATGGCGCGATTAGCGCGCGCAATGCGCAGCCCGGGCTATGTGTAACGGTTAATCTGCCGCTGGATGCGACCGGGGAACGGTCTTTTTAAGCAGCTCTCAATGAAGGTGCCCTGCAACAAAAGCCTGCACAGCACCAAGGTCGTTCGCCACAACGTCGAAGCGCTCGGTTCGCTGCAGCAGATCGTGCAGGTGCCGCGGTAGCTGCGGTTCGACCGGCACGCCGGCCTGCTTTACTGCCGCTGGAAACTTCGCCGGGTGGGCGGTGGCCAACGTCACCATCGGTGTACTCTTGTTGCGCCAGCAGGCGCGTGCCGCATTCACGCCAATCGCGGTATGCGGGTCGAGAAGATATTCGTTGCTGGCGTATACCTCTTTTATGGTACTACAGGTTGCCAAATCGTCAACGCGATGACTGGCGAACAGCTCTCTAGCGGCACTGAGTGCTTGTTCGCTCAGCGTCAGAGCCTCAGTTTTGAAGCGCTCCATCATTGCGCCGATGGCGTTACCGTCGCCGCCGTAAAGATCAAACAGCATGCGCTCAAAGTTGCTGGAAATCATGATATCCATGCTCGGTGACAAGGTGTGCAGTAACTCGTGGCGGCTATAGTCATTGGCGCTTAGCGTGCGGTGCAATATATCGTTACTGTTAGTCGCAATGACCAGTTGTTCAATCGGTAAACCCATTCTCTTTGCCAGGTAGCCGGCAAAAATATCGCCAAAGTTTCCTGTTGGCACCGAAAACGATACCGGTCGATGCGGTGCACCCAAGTGCACGGCCGCATAAAAGTAATAGACGATTTGCGCCATGATGCGCGCCCAGTTGATCGAATTGACGGCTACCAGTTGGCGGCCATTCGGCAGGAAGGACTGGTCGGCAAAGCTGGCTTTGACCAGGGCCTGACAATCGTCAAAATTGCCTTCGATGGCGATATTGTGAATATTGTCGCCGGCCACGGTTGTCATCTGGCGCCGCTGCACGTCTGATACGCGTTGATGCGGATGCAGAATAAACATGTCCAGCTGCTCGCAATGCCGACAACCTTCAATGGCAGCTGATCCAGTATCTCCCGAGGTAGCGCCCAATACCACCACCCGCTGGTCGCGCCTTTTCAATACATAGTCGAATAGCTTACCCAACAGCTGCAATGCGACATCTTTGAAGGCCAGGGTTGGTCCATGAAACAATTCCAGCACCCACTCGTTAGTGCCGAGCTGCACTAACGGAGTCACCGCAGGGTGGCGAAACTCGCGATAGCTTTGGTCTAACATCTCACGTAATTCACCGGCGGGGATTGAGCCGGCAACAAACGGTGCAATCACTTCAAAGGCGAGCTCTGAATAAGTTTTTGACGCAAAGCCGGCGATCTCAGCAGCGCTAAACGCAGGCAGTTTTTCGGGCACATACAGCCCACCGTCGGGCGCAAGGCCGGTTAACAATACGTCTTCAAATTCCAGGCTGGGGGCGATACCACGGGTGCTGATATATTTCACGTTAGCGCTTTGCTCCGTAGGGCGATGTTGGGGTAGATATTATCCATCCAGCGACTCCATACGCAGTGTAATCACAGGCTCGGTGATAGCCGGTAAATTTTGTAATGCCATCAGCGTTTGTTGAAAATGCCGCTCTTGCACAACGTTGGTTAAGAGAATAATCGTCGCCGTTGCCACACCTTTTTTAGGTTCTTTCTGAATGACCGCTTCTATGCTGATATCGGCGTCGCTTAACATACGGGTAATGCTCGACAACACACCGGGCTCATCAACAACTGACATGCGCAGATAATACGCCGTGCGTACTTCGTCAATAGAAAGTACCGGCTCATCCGACAACGCATTTTGCTGAAATGCCAGCGCCGGCACGCGCTGCTCGGGACCGGCGTCGATGGTGCGTGCTACATCAACAATGTCGGCAATGACCGCTGACGCGGTTGCTTCGCTGCCTGCGCCAGCGCCGTAATACAGCGTCGGCCCTACCGCGTCGGCCTCAATTAACACCGCGTTCATTACGCCGTTAACGTTGGCAATCAAGCGCTGCTGCGGAATCAGTGTGGGGTGCACTCGCAGCTCAATACCCTGTTCTGCTCTGCGGGCAATACCCAGATGTTTAATGCGGTAGCCCAGCTCTTCTGCATAGCGCACATCCTGAATGGCTACCTGGGTAATACCTTCGGTATAGACTTTGTCAAACTGCAGCGGTATGCCGAACGCGATAGATGCCAGAATCGCAAGTTTGTGCGCCGCGTCAATACCCTCCACATCGAAGGTTGGGTCTGCTTCGGCATAGCCCAGCGCCTGCGCTTCTTCTAACACATCATCAAAGGCGCGGCCGGTGTCACTCATCTCAGTGAGAATAAAGTTACCGGTGCCGTTGATAATACCGGCCAACCACTCAATGCGGTTGGCGCTTAAGCCCTCGCGCAGCACCTTGATAATCGGCACGCCGCCGGCAACAGCCGCTTCGAACGCGACCTCTACGCCCTTTTCTCTAGCCGCTGCAAATATCTCATTGCCATGCTCCGCAATCAGGGCCTTATTCGCCGTGATCACGTGCTTGCCGTTCGCAATTGCCTGCAGCACCAACTCTTTCGCCGGCTGCAAACCGCCGATCAGCTCGACGACAATATCAATAGCCGGGTCGTTTACGACGGCAAAAATATCGCGGCTGACCTGGGTGGCACCCGGCTCGCAATCCGGATTGTCGCGACGTGCGCCAATGTGCGTTATGTTAATCGCATGCCCGGCGCGCGCAGCCAACGTAGACTGATTTCTTTCCACCACGTTAAACACACCGCTGCCTACGGTGCCCAAACCACAAATGCCTACATTGATAGCGCGCAAAATCACTCCCCGGAAAATTTTTTAACCTTCGTAGCAGCGGCGCATAGTATAACTTTTCAAGCCGCGAACAAAGCGAGCAACGGCATGGATTCTGACGCCTGCACCGTGCGCATTTTGTACGGCGCGACGTGCGGATTTTGTAGAGTGCGCTATGCGCACGCTAGCGCTAACGGTTTAAAGTGCTTGGGTGCTTACCACGCAGATATACCGAGTGCGCACAGCGAACCCTATGACATAGAGGTAGTATCATCAATTAGCTGGGAGACACACCCAGCGCTTTCGCCAACTCAGCAGCCGGCACATAGCCCGGCAGCAGTTTGCCATCACCTGTAATCAAAGCCGGAGTGCCATTCACGCCTAGCTGTTGTCCCAACTCATACTGTGCCGCCACTGCGTTACCTGCACAGGTTTGCATCGGTATATTTTCACGATTTTTAAGCTGCGTTAATACTTTGTTATCCTTGGCACACCATGCAGTGACCAGTTTGTCATAGCCCTTTGAGCCCACCCCGTCACGTGGAAATGCTAGATATCTCACTTCAATACCCATTCGATTCAACTCAGGCACTTCCTGATGCAGCTTCTGGCAATAGCCGCAGTCTATATCGGTGAACACGGTGACCACGGCTTTGGTAGTTTCTGGCTTAAAAATGATCATATCGCTGGACTTTATCTTAGCCAGCTCAACCAGACGATCTTTTTCACGCTGTTCTTCGGCCAGGTTGACAATTTCCTGCGCGCGTACTGCAAACAAATCGCCGGCAATAAAATACTTACCGTCGGCGCTGGCATAAAGGGTGGGACCGTTCACAATTTTAACTTGATAAAGACCCGGGACCTGGCTCTCTGTCACGCTGTTGACTACCAGGTCAGGGCGCGCGCCGGTGATGCTTTTCTTGATGGCCTGCGTCGCTGACTGCGCTTCATTCGTAGCTGTCTGCTCTGCGTGCGCAACTGACACCAGCAGCAACAGAACCAGCAAGCCCAGACCACGTTTTATATTTCGCATAACATCCTCTATGTTGTTCGTGTTAATAGTACTGTAGTCACGATTAGTCGCTTTTACTATCGATTGGTTCATTCCGGCATGCCATCGCTAACCGCGCGGATGATGCTCTGCGTGCA
Source organism: Pseudomonadales bacterium (assembly GCA_037969395.1). Taxonomy (GTDB): domain Bacteria; phylum Pseudomonadota; class Gammaproteobacteria; order Pseudomonadales; family JAUIET01; genus JBBKXJ01. The sequence goes on along the minus strand of JBBKXJ010000389.1, from coordinate 24,291 downwards.
GCGCGTGTAATCGTTGAGTGGCAATGTGTGTATAAATTTGTGTAGTCGATAAATCGCTGTGGCCAAGCAACAGTTGTACAACGCGCAGGTCGGCGCCATGATTTAGCAAATGTGTTGCAAAGGCATGCCGCAAAGTATGCGGCGACAAGGTAGCACTGATGGTGGCACGCGCGGCATACAATTTGATGCGGTGCCAGAAGGTTTGCCGCGTCATCGCCTTACCAAGGCGGCTGGGAAACACCGCGTCGCACAGTTTGCCGTTCAGCAGCTCAGCGCGCCCCTTGCTTAAAAATTGTTCCAACCAGCGCTGCGCCTCATCATGCATTGGTACCAGTCGTTCTTTACTACCCTTGCCCAGCACGCGCACCACACCTTGAGTAAGACTAATCTGTGTCGTTTGTAGTTCGACCAACTCACTGACGCGCAGTCCACAGGCGTAGAGCAGCTCCAGCATGGCTTTATCGCGCAGTTCGAGCGTACTCTCAGCATGCTGTGGCGCTTGCAGCAACGCTTCTACGTCGGCTTCGGTTAGCGATTTGGGCAGCGGCCGCGGCAGTTTGGGGCTGTCGATATTCAGCGTTGGGTCGGTAGCGATATGGCCTGTGCGTAGCTGGTAGCGATAAAAACCGCGCAAGCAGGAAAGCTGACGTGCCGACGAACGAGCCGACTGCCGCTGCTGCGCGCAGTGGGCGAAGAAGGCCATAACATCTTGTTGCCTGGCGCCAAGTAAATCGCAGCGGCGCAGCGCCAGCCACTTTACAAAAGCCTGTAGATCGCGCCGGTAGGCTTGCAGGGTATTGAGACTAAGGCCTTTTTCGACCCAAAGTGCATCCAGATAGTGGTCAATCGTCGCTTGCATTGATGCTAGCCAAGGCGGCTTTTGATTACTGCTGCTGTATTTTGCCAGCGCCGCATGCAGAAGAAAAACCGGAAGGGGCGGCCAAAGCCGCCCCCTTGCAAACTACTTCGCCAGCTTCTCTTTGATGCGCGCAGCTTTGCCGCTTAAGCCACGCAGATAATAAAGTTTGGCCTGCCGCACGGCACCACGGCGTTTGACTTTGATGCTTTCCAGCAGCGGGCTATACGTTTGAAAGGTACGCTCCACACCAATGCCGTGGGAAATCTTGCGCACGGTGAAGGCCGAGTTAAGCCCGCGATTGCGCCGCCCGATCACCACGCCCTCAAAAGCCTGTAAGCGTTCTCGGGTGCCTTCCTTGACGCGCACCTGAACAACAACGTTATCGCCCGGCGCAAACTCTGGTATTTCCTTGCCTGTTTGCTCTGCTTCCAGCTCGGCAATTATCTTGTTGGTGTTCATCGTGGGCTCCTGATCATTGGCTTAAAAAGTGTTTGCTTCTAATGTTAATGCTTTTCACGCTGGTATTCGGCCAGTAACTGTTCCTGTTCCGGGTTGAGCTCTAATGTCGCTAATAAATCCGGTCGCCTTTTCCAGGTCAGACCAAGCGATTGCTTCAGTCGCCAGCGCTTAATCTCGGCATGGTTGCCACTGGTTAGCACGGCGGGCACTGCCTGACCTGCGAACCGTTCCGGCCGCGTGTAGTGCGGATGGTCTAACAGCCCCTGCATAAAAGAGTCCTGCTGTGCAGATTCCGCATCGCCCAACGCACCGGGCAACAAGCGCGCTATTGCGTCGATCATTACCATCGCCGCCAATTCACCGCCTGACAAGACATAGTCGCCTAGCGACCATTGCTCGTCAACTTCCTGTTCAATAATGCGCTCATCGAAGCCTTCGTAGCGTCCTGCCAGCAAAATAAGCGGGCCACCGCTGCTCAACTCACCAAACGCCTGCTGATTCAGCGGCCTGCCCTGCGGCGATAAACAAATCACTTTAGCCGCGCCGACGCTGTCGCTGCGTGCTTGCCGAATTGCTCGCTGCAGCGGCTCTGGCTTAAGCACCATGCCGGGACCGCCGCCGTAGGGTCTGTCGTCAACTGTGCGATGTCGGTCTTCAGTAAACGTCCGCAGGTCGATCAAGTTCACGGTTAGTAAGCCCTGGCGCAGCGCCCGCCCGCTTATGCCGTAATCGGTCACTGCAGCAAACATCTCGGGAAACAACGTGACAACCGAGATGTGCATTCAGGATCCTTTCAAAAAGTCGGATCCCAATCGACCCGTATGGCTCCTTCTGCCAGATCAACCTGCTTGACCACCTGGCCAGGCAGATACGGTATCAAACGCTCTTTGTCGTCAACGCTGCCTTCACAACCTACAACAACTAACACGTCGTTAGCGCCGGTCTCAAGCAGTCGCTGAACTTTGCCTAGCAGTTCACCCTCACCGCCCAATACCTGCAGACCTTGCAGCTGGTGCCAATAAAACTCTTCGGCCGCCAGACCTGGCAACTCATCGCTCGCGATACCGATATCACTTTGCGCGAACGCCTGAGCCTGATTCCTGTCGTCACAGCCTTTTACATGCACAATAAGCCGGCCGCCCTGCCAGCGTCGCTGGTCGGTGTCAAGCACGCGCCAATCGTTGCCAACTGCGATATACCAGCGGCGATATTCGCTCAGATTCTGTGCCGGGTCAGTAAAAGACTGCACCCGTAACCAACCGTGTACGCCAAATGCGCCGACGATGCGCCCCATCACCAGCTTGCTCATATTAGTGGTTGGACGGAATCGTCTGAATCATTGGTCGAACATAACAGCGAACCTGCTTAGGCTGCCTGCTCCTCGGCAACGACTGGCGCAGGCTGTTGCTCTGCGTCTTTGACCAGGCGTGCGACTCGAGTTGAGAGCTGCGCGCCCTGACCAACCCAATATTTAACCCGCTCCTGATCGAGACGCAGGCGCTCTTCGTTGCCACGCGCAACGGGATTGTAAAAACCGAGGCGTTCGATGAAACGGCTATCGCGGGCGCGACGGCTGTCGGCCACAGTAATGTGATAAAACGGGCGCTTCTTCGCGCCACCACGGGACAGGCGTATTATGACCATGCTGTTACTCTGTTTGTTTATTCAGGAAGTAATTAACGGTTGGGAATTGAGTTAACCACTACTATAAAGGCGCCGCATTGTACGGTAATTGTTGTGGCTTTAAAACCGCTTTATGTCGGGCTTGTGCTGGCAATTAACACATTAGTTAGCCCTACCTTCCCGGAAAGCCACCGCCAGGCGGCAGCATGCCGCTCATACCACGCATCATATTGGCCATGCCTTTCTTGCTGCCCATTTTTTTCATCATTTTCTGCATTTGCTTATGCTGCTTGAGCAAGCGATTCAGATCCTGAATTTGCGTGCCGGAGCCCTGCGTGATGCGCCGCTTCCGCGAACCGTTGAGCACTTCGGGACGGCGCCGCTCACCAGGTGTCATCGAACCGATAATAGCTTCCATCTGGCCAAACATATTATTGTCGATTTGCGATTGCGCAGCCTGACTCAAGCCACTCATTCCGGGCAGCTTGTCTAGCATACTGGTAATGCCGCCCATATTGGTCATTTGCTGTAGTTGATCGCGAAAATCTTCGAGGTCGAAGCGTTTACCTTTCTGGATTTTTTTCGCCAGTCGGTCGGCTTTTTGCTTGTCTATCTTGCGTTCGGCGTCTTCGATCAGCGACATGACGTCGCCCATGCCGAGGATGCGCGACGCAATACGTTCCGGGTGGAACGGCTCCAATGCCGCTACTTTTTCGCCCACACCCATGAACTTGATCGGCTTGCCGGTGATGCTGCGTACCGACAAAGCCGCACCGCCGCGCGTATCGGCATCGGCCTTGGTCAGAATCACGCCCGTCAGCGGCAGTGCTGCGTCGAAGGCCTTAGCGGTGTTGGCGGCATCCTGCCCTGTCATCGCGTCTACCACAAACAACGTTTCGGCGGGATTAATGGCGGCGTGCACGGCCTTAATCTCGTCCATCATCGCGCCATCAACGTGCAAGCGACCCGCTGTATCGACAATTACCACGTCATAAAACTTAACTTTGGCGTGCTCGACGGCGGCTTTGGCAATTTCAACCGGTTGTTGGTCGGCCTGGCTGGGAAAGAAGTTAGCGCCAACCTCACTCGCCAGCGTTTCCAACTGCTTGATGGCAGCGGGACGATAGACGTCTGCACTAACCAGCAATACTGACTTTTTTTGCTCCTGCTGCAGCCAACGCGCCAGCTTGGCGGTTGATGTGGTTTTACCGGCACCCTGCAAACCGGCAACCAGAATAACCGCCGGTGGCTGCACGGCCAACTCCAGACCCGGATTGGTGCCGCCGATAACCTGTTCCAGCTCGGCCTGCACTATTTTGAGAAAAGCCTGCCCCGGGCTGAGACTATTGGCGACCTCCTGTCCCAGGGCGCGCTGTTTAACCGCCTCGACAAAGGTTTTTACCGCCGCTAACGCCACATCGGCTTCGAGCAGCGCAAGCCGCACTTCACGCAACGTCTCGCTAATATTGTCTTCAGTTAAACGCGCCTGGCCGGAAATTTTTTTCAGGGAGTGGGACAGGCGATCGGTTAAGTTTTCAAACATTTTCAAGACGTCTCTTGGCATAATCGGAAGTTCGTCAGTATACCGAAGCAACGGCTGCCCGTATAATCGAACTATGCTAATTACCGCCAGTATCATCGCGATTTTCGCCTATCTCGCGACGGCATTCATTTTGCTCACTTACGCGCGAAATGTGCCTGCGACGGCCGCGCCGCGGCAACTTATTGGCGGACTGCTTGGCTGCGCCATTATCGCGCATACGCTCAGCACATTTCTCAACATTGCCACGCCACTGGGGTTTGACCTCGGTTTTTTTCCAATCTCATCGCTTATATTCTGGTTTATTTGCTGCATGGCGCTACTGACTTACCTGTGCCACGAGCCCATCGACCGACTACTGTTAATCCTGCTGCCGATGGCTGCGCTGTCGGTTGCCATATCCGTCGCGTTCGAGGGCGACTACACGCCGCGCCAGGATCTGGACCACGGGATTGTTGCGCATATTCTGGTTTCAATGCTGGCGTACAGCGTGCTTGCCCTGGCAGCACTACAAGCTCTTTTACTCGGCTTGCAGGTGCGCGAACTCAAGCATAAGCACACGCGTGGGCTTATTGACGCCCTGCCGCCACTTCAGACCATGGAGCGCACGCTGTTCGAGCTGATCTGGACCGGCTTCATTCTGCTGGGCCTGTCAATTCTAACTGGCGGCGTCTTTCTGGAAGATATCTTTGCCCAACATCTGGTGCATAAGACCACATTTTCAATCAGCGCCTGGATTATATTCGGCATGTTGTTGTGGGGCCGTACCTGGCTTGGTTGGCGCGGCAAAACTGCCGTGCGCTGGACTTTAATCGGTTTTGCGTTGCTGATGCTGGGTTATCTTGGCACCAAATTAGTGCTTGAATTAGTGTTACACCGCGCTTGAGCGAGTCCCACCTTGCTATGCGACATGAATTTCTGCAAGATTACTTTCCCACCCAATAATAGCTTGAGGCCAAACCCTCTTTGAATGACGCCCCGCTAGGCCTGTTGTATGGCTTGTTAGTGCTGTTGATTGCTTTATCAGCTTTTTTTTCGAGCTCCGAAACCGGCATGATGTCGCTGAATCGTTACCGGTTGAAACACCTCAAACAAACCAACCATGCCGGCGCGCGCCGCGCCAGCCGGTTACTGAAATATCCTGACCGCCTGATCAGCCTGATTTTGATCGGCAACAATCTGGTGAACTTTACCGCGTCGGCTATTGTTACCGTCATCGGCTTTCGCCTGTTGGGCGATGCCGGCATTGCCATTGCAACGGTTATTTTCACCATGGTCGTGCTGATATTCGCTGAAATCACACCAAAAACGTACGCCGCAATGTACCCCGAAAAAGTCGCGTTTCCGGCGAGCCGAGCGCTGAAACCGTTGATGAAACTGTTCTACCCGGTGATCTGGCTGGTTAATATATTCACCAATAGAATACTTAAGCTGTTTGGGCTCGATCTCGATAAAGATAATGACGAGCAGTTAAGCACCGATGAACTACGCACGATTGTCGGCGAAGCGGGTCCACATATCCCCGCCCGCCATCAGGCCATGCTGTTGAATATTCTTGATCTGGAACAGGTCAGCGTCGACGACATCATGATTCCGCGCAACGATATGTTTTGCCTGAACCTGGAGGACGATGACGCCACGCTGATCGAACGAATTTCCACGTGCGACTTTACTCGAGTGCCGGTGATTAATGGCGACCTCGACAAAATTGAAGGTATCGTACACATGCGTCTGGCAAGCCGGTTTATGGTAAACGGCGTGCTTAAACGCGACACATTGCTAGGCCATATGCGCGAACCGTATTTCGTTCCTGAAGCTACGCCACTGCACACCCAAATGTTTAACTTTCAGAAGAACAAACGGCGTATGGGTCTGGTCGTTGACGAGTATGGCGACATCATGGGCCTGGTCACGCTGGAAGATATATTAGAGGAAATAGTTGGTGAGTTTACCTCTAATATGGCCGAGCCGACTGATGATGTTTTCCCGCAGCCAGACGGCTCATATCTTATTAACGGCACCGCAACGGTTCGCGACATAAACAAAGCGCTGGATTGGGAGCTGCCGGTAGATGGGCCAAAAACGCTCAGTGGCCTGGTCATCGAACAGCTGGAAGCGTTTCCGGAAGCAAACGTAGGGCTGAAGATTGATGCCTACGGTATTGAAGTGCTAAAAACTCAGGGTAGAATTATTCAGCAGGTGCGTGCTATTGCGATGCCAGCAATCGAGGAAGATTAACCCCTCTCCAGGCAGTTCTATCTGCAAATAGCGCTTGCCAATTCGCGCGCCCGACTCAGGCATAAAATTTTTCGCTGCTCAGCGTGGGTTGCTAACGACCACGCTCTGATTTCTTCCAGGCTGCGAAAACACCCTACGCATACGTCGTTGTCATCCAGTGTGCACTTCTTTATGCACGGTGACGCAACCGGGCTGCTTCTATCGGCCGTCAAACGTGTTGTCCTCGCGCAAGTGCTGCAAAAAAAGCTGAGCGTTTTGCACATAATGCTCAGCTCCATGCGCTAACGCAGTTTGCTGCTCGGCGCTGAGCGCGCGCTTGACACGCGCAGGCGAGCCCAGCACCAGTGAGCCGTCCGGGATCACCACATTTTCCGGCACCAGAGCGTTGGCGCCGATCAGGCAGTTTTTGCCGATGCTAGCTCCGTTCAGTATCACGGCGTTGATGCCAATCAGGCTATTGTCACCGATGGTACAACCATGCAGCATTACCTTGTGACCTACTGTGACACGTTTGCCAATATGTAGCGGCTGGCCAGGGTCAACATGCAGCACGGCGCCGTCTTGTACGTTACTGCCGGCGTCGATAGTAATCTCGTCGTGGTCGGCGCGTATCACCACGTTGTACCAAATACTGACGTCGGCTTGTAACGTAACGCTGCCAATCACAGTGGCGTTATGGGCGATAAAATGCGGGCCGCCGTTCAGTTGCACGCGGCGGTCTTGTAAACTAAAAATCATAGTGGCTCCAACATAGTGACCTGGGTGTGTTAAGCAAACTATCCTTTGCCGGGCCGCCGCAGCTCTGCCGCGAAAGCCAGGTTCAAAAAATCGAACAGCATCATGGCGGTAAAGCCCCAGATGCGAAACTCTTCAAAAATAAAGCTGGGCACATGAACTTCACCCTGCGCAGTATTAAACACATCTATTTTCAAATTGCGTGCATCGGTCAACCAGGCTACCGGCACGCAAAACACGGCATCGAGCTCTGCGGGATTGGCCAGCAACACAGGCTGCTCTGGCACTAAACCAAAGAAAGGCGTAACCGACAAACCATGCCGGGTGACCATGCGCGGAAAAGCACAAACCACGTCGACCGCGGCCGCTGGCAGGCCAATTTCCTCTTCGGTTTCGCGTAATGCGGTAGCAAGCAACGATAAATCATCCGGCTCACGTTTGCCGCCGGGAAAAGCCACCTCGCCGGCGTGTGAATTCATATGGCTGGCCCGTCGGGTCAAAATAATTTTAGCATCGGCGCCAGCGGTAAGGCCTATTAACACTGCCGAATCAGACTGTTCCGGGTCTTGCAGATGGCGAATTTTGTCCTGCAGCCGACTTTTTCGTATTTCATCAAAAATCATTTGGTTGCAACATTAACGTGTTCGATCCCGCTTCACCAGACCGGCGGGTTTTTTTGTGAGCCCGGTCACAGGTAGTATAAAAATCAACCATATGCGATCATTCAGCTATATGTCACCGGTAGGCGCTGCGCGATGATGCGCTTACACTGACAGTAGTAAGGAGTAGTCCGGTGCAAAGAATTTTACCCGACATTGATACATTGCGAAAAATGGCAAGCGACCATCCAGATGAGCTTGAACTGCTACGGCGTAAACTCGCTCAGCAAATCATTGACCAGGCAGCCCCGCAGAACCGCGCCAGGCTGCAGGGCCTGCAATTTCAAATTGACGCCCACTGCCAGACAGCGCCAAACCCGGTCGCGGCTTGCGTTAAAATATCTGCCATGATGCAAGCATCGTTCGAGCGCCTGCATTCGACTCTTAACGTCGCATTAGAAGGCGACACGCTGTGTCTGGAACCGGTCAATGATATCAAACATCGCGCGCCTGCCGGCGCCATGAAAGACTCAAAAAATGCTAATAAGACGCCAGAGCAAAAACCCGATAGCGCAAAAATAATTTATCTGAGGCGACGCTAATTAAAGGCTGCCTGCCCACTAGAATTGCTCCAGTCGCCATACGTCAAAAGCCACTTCTTCATACGGATGAGCCGTCTTCAGCGCGGCTAACGCCGCTTCGATAAACTCATCGGCACACACCATTTCGACTTTGTACTCGGCAACTTTCTCTATATTGCCCCACTCGCCAATATGTGGCGTGCTACCTTGCAGCGGTCGAAACTGCCCGTCTCCCAATGTCTGCCAGCAGCAGTGATCATAATCGCCGATACGACCGGCTCCTGCTACGAAAACGGCGCTTTTGACGGAATCAAGATTTTCTGCGGGCACATAAAAGCAAAGCTTATACATCTCTGACTTCTTCCTCCGGCATGTCATTGCGGATGAATTCCTGCAGCCGCCCGGTCTCAATCGCGTTACGCAAACCGTGCATTAGCTGCTGATAGTAGTGCAGATTGTGGATGGTATTGAGCTGCGCGCCTAGCATTTCCTTGCACTTGTCGAGATGGTGCAAATAAGCACGACTGAAATTCTGGCAGGTGTAACAGGCGCACGCCGCATCGAGCGGCTGCAGGCTTTTCTTGTGGCGCGAATTGCGGATGCGCACTACGCCTTGCGAGGTAAATAAGTGCCCGTTACGCGCGTTGCGGGTCGGCATCACGCAGTCGAACATGTCTACACCACGCTGCACGGCGGCGGCAATGTCCCACGGCGTGCCCACGCCCATTAGATAACGCGGTTTGTCGGCGGGTAACTGCGGATTGAGCTGGTCCAGCACTGCTAACATTTCGTGCTTGGGCTCGCCAACGGCCAGGCCACCGATGGCGTAACCGTCAAACTCAAGCGCCTGCAGACCAAGCAAAGATTGTGTGCGTAGCTCGGGATAAACGCCTCCTTGCACTATGCCAAACAGTGCTGCGTCGTTATTGCCATGCGCCTGCTTGCAGCGCTCAGCCCAGCGCAGCGATAACTGCATTGACTCGCGCACGCGGTCCACATCCGCCATGTAGGGCGTGCAGTCGTCGAAGATCATGACAATATCCGACCCCAGCGAACGCTGCACCTGCATGGAGGTTTCCGGCGTGAGGTGGACTACGTCACCATTCACCGGCGAGCGAAACTCCACACCCCGCTCAGTAATTTTGCGCATATCGCCGAGACTAAACACCTGAAAGCCGCCGGAATCGGTCAGTATGGGCTTATCCCAGCCGATAAAACCGTGCAGGCCGCCGTGCGCTTCGACCACCTCGGTGCCGGGCCGCAGCATAAGATGAAACGTGTTGCCGAGAATTATTTCAGCGCCTGACGCGGCCACATCGCGCGGCAACATGGCCTTCACGGTCCCGTAGGTGCCGACCGGCATAAAAGCAGGCGTTTGAATTGTGCCACGAGGAAAGCGCAATTCACCTCGCCGCGCCTGGCCGTCACGCTGGCTCAGCGAAAACTGCATTCGACAACTCATTGACTAACGCCTGCCATTAGCGACTTAGGCTGTTTTGGCTCGATCAACATTGCATCACCATAACTGAAAAACCGGTATTCCTCAGCGATCGCTGCGCTATACGCCTGGCGAATATTATCTGTACCGGCAAATGCGCTAACTAGCATCAATAAGGTGGACTCCGGGAGATGAAAATTTGTGATCATCGCATCCACGCATTGAAACTCGTAACCGGGGTAAATAAATATTTTAGTATCGCCACTGTACGGCGCAATGCCACTCGAGCTAGCCGCCGTCTCCAAACAACGCACGCTGGTAGTACCAACGGCAATAATGCGGCCGCCATTATCTCGTGCCGTTTGAATTTGCGCACAGGTTTGCTCATCGACTTCGATATACTCGGCGTGCATCTGGTGCTCGTGTACATCGTCGACGCGCATTGGCTGGAAGGTGCCAGCGCCTACATGCAAGGTCACAAACGCCATACCAATGCCGCGCCCACGCAGCTCTGCGATTAGCGCTTCATCAAAATGTAGTCCTGCTGTCGGTGCGGCAACAGCCCCGGGCTGCTGCGCGTAAACAGTTTGATAGCGTTCTGCATCGATCGATTCATCGGCGCGCGTGATATACGGCGGCAGTGGCATGTGGCCCAACTCGGCCAACACTTCTTCGGGTTTGTGCGGCCGGTCGAATTGCAGTATAAAAAACTCTTGTTCGCGGCCAATAACCTGTACCGCTGCCGCCACCTTCGTAGCTTGCTGATCGCGGTGCAGGTCGATTCGCATTCCTGCTCGCGGCGTTTTGCTTGCCCTCACCTGGGCCAACACTTTTTGCTCACCGAGCAACCGTTCGATCAGAATTTCAACTCTGCCTCCGGTCGCTTTCGTACCGTACAAACGGGCAGGAATCACGCGCGTGTTGTTGAACACCAACACGTCACCGTGACGCAAATAGTCGCCCACGTCGGCAAAGGTTTTATGCTGCAGCTCGCCCGAATCGCCATTCAAGTGCAACAAGCGGCAATCACGTCGCTGTAACGAAGGCCGTTGCGCAATGAGTTGCGCTGGCAGATGGTAGTTGAATTCCTGCTTTTTCATACGGCGAGAACAATACTGTGGCTAAAACAGGCGCGGATTTTACGTGTTGCGGGTTTCGTTTGCACGCACGGCCGCGCTTGCTATAATGCCGCGCTTCGCAGGTCCATGCCGGGATGGCGGAATTGGTAGACGCAGTGGATTCAAAATCCACCGGTGGCAACACCTTGGGGGTTCAAGTCCCCCTCCCGGTACCATCTTTAAATGGGTCGCTCGCCAAACGCGTTAGTCTGCCGCCTTTCCTGCATCTGAATAATTGTGGTCCATTGCCACGTTCCGGGCTTATATCGGTTCGATCTTGCATACGAATAAAAATGGAAAATCGCATGCCAGCGGGTCGCGTACAGAGCGAAGAACAAATGCACTTTTAGCCGTTTGCTACGCCATACCGGTTGGCAATGACTGCCATGTCGCAATCCGCACCGTTATTGCTTCATGCCGGGTACAATGAGCGTCGCTTACCCACAGCTCACCAATGGCCACCAGCTCGCCCTGCTTAAAAATTAGCGGTGTGCGGTCACGTAACCACGGCGGCACACTGGCTTCCTGCAACCATTTCTTCAATAGCTTGCTGTGGCCTCCAGGTTGGGGCTTAAAGGTTTCGCCGCCGCGTCGCAGTCTGATGCAGTATTGCTCATCACGCGCCAGCCCTGGTTTATTAGACGTTACTGCTCGCAAAATACCTACACCCGGTATTGCCAGGTCTTCACCAGACCACTGATATTCAATCGTTTTGTCTACCGTTGCAAGACGCGGCAATAAATACAGTCGTCCCGCAAAGCGCCGCGCTTCGCTCTTGGCCCAGGAGATTTTCGGTTGGGCATCGGCTTTGGCGGCAGGCAGTTCAGACAATAGCCTGCTGAGTTGCTGTTGCGGAGGTGGCGTAAGCCCGAGTGTAGCGCAGGCGTGGCGCAGGGCATTCTTGGCGCGCGCCGGTGACAGACGACGCAGCACGGATAAACACAAGCTGCCGCCCGGAGTTTCTACTTGCCAGCCCAGCGCGATCAAATCCTGCGCGCCCAGCACCGCCTCAAGCTCAGTACTTTCCCGCAGCCATTGGGCCGACTGTCGCCATGATTGTGTATATCCTGGCCAGCGTTTCTCGATCAGTGGGAAGACTTGCTGACGTAAATAATTGCGGTCAAGCGAGGTATCAACATTGCTGCTGTCGTTAACGTAACGTAGTGCATGTTGCTTAGCGTAGCGCTGCAAGTCCGCTTTAGTGAATGCCAGCAACGGCCGAAATAAACGGCCCGTGCCGAGAGGCCTCAGAGTTGGCATGCCTGCAAGTCCGCGCGCACCAGCTCCTCGCATTAATCGCAGCAACATGGTTTCAGCCTGGTCGTCAGCGTGATGAGCCAGCAACAGTAAATCGTCGTGCCGCAATTGCGCCTCGAATGCGCCGTAACGGGCACGACGCGCTGCGTCTTCCGGCCCTCCCCGGCCGACCGTTTCAACATCAACAGCGCACGCTTGAAAGGGAATGCTCAGGTCGCCGCAGACCCCCGCGCAGTGTGCTTGCCAGTCGTTGGCCGCCGTTTGCAAACCATGGTTGACATGCAGGCAAAGCAAAGGCGGGCCTGCGTCAAGGTGCGCAACCATGTGCAATAACACGTGCGAGTCGAGACCGCCGCTATAGGCGATGACCCAGCGATGACAGGATAAAAAAGGCTCTAACAGTGAGGCGAAGGTTTGCGCATCAAGGGGGCGCACAGCATCAAGGGAGCGCACAGCATCTAGGGCTTGCCGTAAGCCATCAGGCGCGCATAGCGTTGTTCCAGCAGTTCGTCTTCCGGTATGGCTTTAAGCCGCGTTAACTGTTCAACCAGGTGGTCTTTAATGCGTTCGGCCATCAAATCAATATCACGATGCGCGCCGCCCAAAGGCTCTTCAATGGTCGCATCAACAATGCCGAGTTCCATCAGTACGTCGGATGTTAAGCCCATGGCTTCGGCTGCATCCGGTGCTTTGTCCGAGGTCTTCCAGATGATATTGGCGCAACCCTCCGGTGAGATAACGAAATAAGTCGCGTATTGCAGCATACACAGATGGTCGCCAACGCCTATACCCAGGGCGCCGCCGGAGCTGCCTTCACCAATTACCGTGCAAATAATTGGCGTCTTTAAATGTGACATAACCGCAAGGTTCTGCGCGATCGCCTCGCTGATGTTGCGCTCCTCTGAATCAATGCCAGGATAGGCGCCGGGGGTGTCGATCAAGGTTAATACGGGTAGTTTAAAGCGCTCGGCGAGTTCCATTAGACGCTTGGCTTTGCGATAACCCTCTGGCCGTGGCATACCGAAGTTGCGCTCGACTTTTTGCTTCACGCCGCGGCCTTTTTCCTGGCCGATCACGACCACCGGTTCGTCAAGCAGGCGGCCAATACCACCGATAATGGCTTTGTCGTCACCGAAATGGCGGTCACCGTGCAGCTCATCGAAATCGGTAAATACGCGGGCGATATAGTCTTGCGTATACGGCCGCTGCGGGTGGCGTGCTACTTTTACGATGTCCCAGGGTTTTAAGCCTGAATATATTTTTTCGGTGAGTTTGTTGCTTTTTTCCTTAAGCTTGGCAACTTCCTCGGTGATATTGATTTCCGAGTCATTGCCAACCAGGCTTAGCTCGTCGATTTTTACTTCGAGTTCGGCGATTGGTTGTTCAAAATCGAGAAAATTAGGGTTCATATCACAGGTCAAAGCCCAAAAATGCGGCTATTCTACATGACAAAAGCGCCGACTGGGCGCAAAAATCAGGGCTGTCCGCCAAATGTTAGCTGTACGTTTTTTGTGCCATAGCGAGTTTGCAGCCGCTGGATAAACTCATCACTAGGATTTATCCGCCATTGCTCGCCAAGCGCCAGCTGCGCACTGGCCCCGGCGGCTTCATAATTGATCGCTACCGGCACCGTGCCGTGCGTGCCGGTTTCCAGCACATGACTCAACTCCTGCAGCGCGCCGTTATCGAGCGCATCGGCGCGCAGGTTTATCTGTAACGACCTGGCATGGGTCTGGCGAGACTCTAACAGCGTATGCAGACTTTTGGCTCGCATCTTATAGCTGTCGTTGAAGTCGTCAACGCTGACAAAACCCTCAACGCTGATCAGCGTATCTTTAATCAGCTTATCGCGTACCTGCTGATACAAATCGGCGAACACCGCGATCTCCAGGCGGGCGCTGCGATCATCCAGTGTGACGAAGGCAATGGTATCGCCTTTTTTACTTTTCATGGTACGCAGAGCGACAATCAATCCAACCACCAGCTGTGCAGTGTTGCCGGGCCGTACGTCGACCAGGCGCACCGCGTTGAACTGCGCCACCTCGTCGGCGTATTCGTCGATGGGATGGCCACTTAAATACAAGCCCAGCGTTTCCTTTTCACCGGCCAGCGTTTGCCGCGAACTCCATTCTGCCACCTGTTGATATTTAACGTAGACGTCGTCGCTGGCGGCGTGCATATCGCCAAACAGATCCACCATGCCGCTGCTTTGGTTTTTGGCTGTTTGGTCGGCCGCCTTGAGTGCGTCATCCAGGCTAGCCATCAAGACCGCTCTTGGTGTGCCCAAAGAGTCGAACGCACCGGCTCTAATCAGCGCTTCGATGGCGCGCCGGTTGACTTTGCGAGCGTCGGTGCGACAGCAAAAATCGAAGAGATCGGTCACCGGACCATCGCGTTCACGGGTGGCGAGAATGCTCTCTATCGGACCCTCTCCCAGGCCTTTGATGGCGCCCAGGCCATAGATAATATTTTGCTCATCGTCGACGCTGAAGGCGAACTCGCCGCGGTTCACATCGGGCATGACGATACTCAACTGCATGGCGCGACACTCTTCTACCAACAGCACGACTTTGTCGGTATTTTGCATCTCGGCCGACAATACTGCAGCCATAAACGGTGCCGGGTATTGAGTTTTCAACCAGGCCGTTTGATACGACACCAGCGCATAAGCGGCCGAATGCGATTTGTTAAAGCCATAACCGGCGAATTTTTCCATCAGGTCGAATACGCCGACGGCTACCTTGGTATCGATGCCGTTAGTCTCGGCGCCGTCGCAGAAAATCTGCTTTTGCTTGGCCATTTCTTTGGGTTTCTTCTTGCCCATGGCGCGCCGTAGCATGTCGGCCTGACCCAGTGTGTAACTGGCCATCACCTGCGCAATCTGCATTACCTGTTCCTGGTACAGAATCACGCCGTAGGTATTTTTGAGAATCGGTTCGAGCGAAGGGTGGTCGTAAACAACCGCGGCCCGGCCGTGCTTGCGATTAATAAAGTCGTCAACCATGCCGGACTGCAACGGGCCAGGTCGGAACAGCGCAACCAGCGCGACGATATCTTCGAAGCAGCTTGGCAGCAGACGTTTGATCAAGTCTTTCATGCCGCGCGATTCAAGCTGAAAGATCGCCGTGGTGCCGGCTTGCTGCATCAGCTTGAAGGCTGCTTCGTTGTCCAACGGCAGGGTATTGATATCCAGCTTCCCTTCGCCTTGCGCGCTGCGTTGCCGGTTAATAATCTTCAGCGCCCAGTCGATAATGGTCAACGTGCGCAGGCCAAGGAAGTCGAACTTGACCAGCCCTACCTGTTCGACGTCGTCTTTATCAAACTGGGTGACAAGCCCGGCCCCGCTCTCGTCGCAGTAAAGCGGCGCAAAATCGGTCAGTTTGGTTGGTGCAATCACGACGCCGCCAGCGTGTTTGCCCACGTTGCGCGCCACCCCCTCCAACTGGTAAGCCATTTCCATAATTTCAGCGGCTTCTTCGTTTTCCTCGACGAATTCTCGCAGGCTGGCATCTTGCTGCATACCTTTGGTGAGAGTCATGCCAACTTCAAAAGGAATCAGTTTCGACAGCTTGTCAGCCAGCCCGTAGGCCTTACCCTGCACACGCGCCACGTCACGCACTACGGCCTTGGCTGCCATAGTGCCGAAAGTTATGATTTGCGATACGGCGTCGCGACCGTAACGATCGGCGACGTAGCCAATCACAGCATCGCGGCCTTCCATACAGAAGTCGACGTCAAAATCGGGGAGTGAGACGCGCTCCGGGTTGAGAAAGCGCTCAAACAGCAAATCATATTCCAGTGGGTCGAGGTCAGTAATCTGCAGCGCATAGGCGACCAACGAACCGGCACCCGAGCCCCTGCCCGGCCCTACCGGTATTCCCTGTTGTTTAGCCCAGCGGATAAAGTCCATTACAATCAGGAAGTAGCCGGGAAAACCCATCTGATTAATGATGTCGAGTTCAAATGTCAGTCGCTGGTCGTATTGCTCGCGACGCTGAGCTATCTTTTCAGGCTGCAGACGCGCCAGCTGTTGCAGGCGTTGCTCCAGCCCGTGCTCAGACTCCTTGCGAAAAAACTCTTCCAGCGTCAGCCCTTCCGGAATCGGGTAGTCCGGCAAGTAATAGTCGCCAAGAGTGAGCAATAAATTGCAGCGTTTGGCGATTTCAACGCTGTTTTCCAGCGCTTCGGGTAAGTCGCTAAACAGCTCAGCCATCTCTGTCGGGCTACGTAAATACTGCTGGTCACTGTAGTTGCGCGGGCGCCTGGGGTCGTCCAGAGTGCGCCCCTCCGTGATGCACACGCGTGCTTCGTGCGCTTCGAACTGGTCGCGCTTTAGGAAACGGACGTCATTCGTCGCTACAACAGCACAATTGAAACGCCCGGCCAATGCCACCGCCGCGTGTACGTAATCTTCTTCGCGAGCGCGCCCAGTGCGCTGCAACTCTATATAGTACCGATCCCCGAACAAGGTTTGCCAGTGCGCCAGACGCTGCTCGGCGAGCTCAGCCTTGCCGCCCAGCAGCGCCTGGCCAACGTCACCCTCACGGGCACCGGACAACACCAGCAACCCCTCTACGGCGGCGCTGCTTATCCAACTTTTATGAATGGTGACGTGGCCACGCCGCTGGCCTTCCTGGTAAGCGCGGGAGATAAGCCGGGTCAGGTTACGATAGCCCTTGTCGTTCTGTACCAGAAAGGTCAGTAGGCTTAAGCTGTCAAGGTCGGCGTCGTCAGCTACCCATAAGTCTGCACCGCAGAGAGGTTTAACGCCGTGCTGTTGGCAGGCGCGGTAAAACTTTACCAACGCATACAGGTTGGCATGATCGGTCAGCGCGACGGCCGGCATGCCATCCTCTACCGTCTTTGCCGCCAACTGCGGAATACGCGTCAGGCCATCGATCAGGGAAAATTCGGAATGTACTCTTAAGTGAACAAACATCGGCGCTTCTGCTAAAAATATAGGTTAGTCGGCAGTCTCTTCAAGCAATCGTCGTACCGGACCGAACGAGCGACGATGGATGGGGGCCGGTCCCAGCGCGCGCAGGCGTTCAAGATGCAGTTTAGTCGGGTAGCCCTTGTGCCTGTCAAGACCGTAATCGGGATATTGCGTATGCAACGTTAGCATCGCCGCGTCGCGACTTACTTTAGCGAGAATGGACGCTGCGGCGATAGCTGCCTCCAGTGCGTCACCGCCGACGATAGCCCGAGCGTTGTAGCGCCAGGCTGGCAGACGATTACCGTCTACCAGCACCAGTTGCGGTGTGATAGCCATACCATCGACCGCGCGTCGCATTGCTAACAGGCTGGCTTGCAGGATATTGATACTGTCAATTTCCGCCACGCTGGCAGTTGCAACATAATAGGCCGAGGCCTGGCCTGTTATCGCGACGAATAGCTTTTCACGCCGCTTTGCACTAAGTTTTTTTGAGTCATTCAGACCGGGTAAGTCGAATTTCGCCGGCAGAATAACGGCGGCGGCGTAGACGTCGCCGGCCAGCGGGCCGCGACCGGCTTCGTCTACCCCGGCGACGAGCGCGTGAGCGCCGTCGTTAGTTAGCATTGGTTGCACCATTCGCGACTGAAGTCGCTCCCACAACAGAGAGGGCAACGTGTAGAAGCTGCTTTAGCCGCGAATGGCAGAGTTGCCATCACGCTTGCTCACCAATCAATTTCAGTATCGCGTCAGCCGCCTGCTCACTTGCACCAAGGCGCAGCTGTTTATGGATAGCGGTAAACCGTTGTTGCAGATTGGCACGCCGTTCGCTGTCTTCCAATTGCTGCAGCACGGCCGGACCGAGCTGCTCTGCACACACTTGTCGTTGCACGAATTCCGGTACCAGCGCCTCCCTGGCCAACAGGTTAGGCAGAGAGAAATACGGCAGTTTTATCATGCGGCGCACAACGAAGTAAGTCACCGCACTGAGCCGGTAAGCAACGACCATAGGCCGCTTTAATAACATAGCTTCCAGTGTACTGGTGCCAGAAGCCAACAAGATGGCATCAGCCGCGCCCATCGCCTCCTGCGCGTTGCCATGCTGCAAATGAATACGCTGCAAATAAGGTTGGCACGCCGCACATTGCTGCAATTGGGTTTGCAGGTGCGCGTAGAGCGTGTCGCTGGCAGCGGGAATCACAAATTTCAAATCGTCAAGCCGTTGCGCGCACCAGCCGATTGTTTGCAAAAACGCCGGCGCAAGATAGCGTGCCTCGCCCATACGACTGCCGGGCAATACCGCCAACCAACGTGCCTGCTGATCAAGCCCTAGCTGTTGGCGATAGTTTGCCGCCTGCGACTGCAATGGAATGGCGTCAGCCAGCGGATGGCCGATAAAGCGCACCGGCACAGCGTGCTCAGCGTAGAACTGCGCCTCAAATGGAAACAGCGCCAGCATCAAATCGACCGATTGTTTAATTTTAATCACGCGCTTTTGGCGCCACGCCCACACGCTAGGGCTGACATAATGCACGGTTTTGATACCCGCCGCGCGTAGCTTGCGTTCTATTGGCAAGTTGAAGTCCGGCGAGTCGATGCCGATAAACACATCGGGACGGGTGTGCAGGCAGAATCGGGTTATCTCTCGGCGAATGCGTAACAGCTCGGGCAGCCGTTTTAGCGGCTCAAACAAGCCCATCACCGACAGCCGATCCATCGGTGCTCGGCTGACCAAGCCAAGTTGCTGCATGCGCTGGCCGCCGATACCGGTAAAAGCGATATCGCTATGCCGGGCCCGCAGCGCGCTCATCAGTGCTGCCCCCAGTAAATCACCCGACGCCTCGCCTGCCAGCAGCGTTACGTTTAAAGTAGTTTTAGCAGGTAGTTGCACTGCTCAGACATTGCCGTTGCGGGTGTCATGGAGACCAGACATCAGCTCAAAATGCCGCGCTTACTCGATTCGATTGAGCCGATCAATACCTGCAAAGCAGGCTCTTGCTCGCCCAGGCTTTTGATCTCCTGCAGCGCCTGGTCCAGCGGTAGATCATGCCGGTAAAGAATGCGGTACGCTTTTTTTATGCTGGCAATATTCTGTTTGCTGAAATCACGGCGCCGCAGACCTTCGATATTAATTGTTCGTACCACCGCAGGCTGACCAAGCACGAGCATATAAGCCGGCACGTCTTTAACAATGTGCGACGCCATACCCGCATACGCGTGCGCGCCCACGCGGCAGTGCTGATGCACCAGCGTATAGCCACTTAAAATAGCCCAGTCATCGACTACCACATGGCCGGCCAACGACGCGTGATTGACCAGAATTACATGATCGCCGACGCGGCAGTCGTGGCCTATGTGACTATAAGCCATCAACAAATTGTGGCTGCCAATGGAGGTTAGGGACTTGTCTTGTACCGTACCGCGATGCACGGTGACACCTTCGCGGATGATATTATGGTCGCCTATTTCCAGCCGCGTGGGTTCGCCCTTATATTTCAAATCGGGCGTTTCTTCGCCGATAGTAGAAAACTGAAAAATCTGATTGTGCGCGCCAATGCGAGTCGGACCTTTGACCACAACGTGTGACGCTATTTTACTACCTGCGCCAATTTCTACATCCGCGCCGATGAGGGTCCACGGGCCAATTTGCGCATCGTCGGCAATAATAGCGGACGGGTCGATGGCGGCCCGTGAGTCGATGCGCGGCACGCTGATCTATCCCTTTCTATCGGCACACAATATGGTAGCTGAGCAACAGAACTCGCCATCAACGCTGGCCTTACAGTCAAACTTCCAGATACCGCGCTTCTCGGTAACCAATGCCGCCTCAATCTGTAGTTGATCTCCCGGCACTACTTTACGTTTAAAACGGGCGTTGTCGCAACCGACAAAATAGTAGATGGAACCATCCACCGGCTTTTTGCCGTTGGTTTTAAAACCCAGAATACCGGCGGCCTGGGCCATCGCTTCCAGTATCAAAACACCTGGCAGAATTGGTAACTGAGGGAAATGACCAGTGAAATAAGGTTCGTTGATGCTGACGTTTTTGATCGCCACAATAGACTTGCCCAACTCCAGCTCCAGCACGCGGTCAACCAGCAAAAACGGGTATCGGTGGGGTAAGTATTCTCTTATTTCGTTAACATCCATGAGCATAGCAATGGCCTTGAGGAGTTTTTAGAACAGCGCGTGCGTTATGAGCGCCCGCTACCAGGTTTTGTTTCGGCTTTCTTATTCGACCTTCTTGATCGACTTTTGTAATCGACCCTTTTATTCGAGCTAATCTTTGACCCTTTTTTCCAGCGCGACGACACGTTTGTGTAACTTGTCTAACTGTAGAAAACGCACAGCATTCTTTTGCCATACCGCGTGCTTCGACAGCGCGGTACCGGAGGAATAAACGCCCGCTTCAGAGATCGACTTACTCACCAGCGTCATACCCGTTAAGGTAACATTATCGGCAATGCTAAGGTGACCCGCAATACCAACTCCGCCGCCCAGCGAACAGTTAGCGCCTATTTTTGCGCTGCCGGCAATACCGACACAACCAGCGATCGCGGTATTCTCGCCTATCTCGACATTGTGCGCGATTTGAACCTGATTATCGATAATAACGCGCTTTCCTATGACAGTATTTTGCAAAGCGCCGCGGTCAATGCTGGTGCAGGCACCGATATCGGCATCGTCACCTATTACTACCGACCCCAATTGATGAATTTTGACCCAGCCCTCGTCACGCGACTTTGCAAAACCAAAGCCGTCGGCGCCGATCACCGCGCCGCTATGAATGCGCACCCGCGCACCGATGCGAACCCCGTGGCAAATTGTTGCGTTCGCGGCAATGTGGCTGGCGCTGCCAATCCGCGCGCCGGCGCCGACAAACGCTCCGGCACCCAAAACTACGTCGTCACCCAACTGCGCGCCGGCTTCAACGCAGCAACAGGGACCAATGCTAATTCGCGCGCCGATGCTCACATCGGCCGCGACCTGCGCGCTGGCATGAACGCCGAGCGCCGCTACCGGTGCGGTATCAAATAAGCGCGAAATTTTTGCGTAGGCCAGATAAGGATCGTCAGCAATCAGGCAGTTGAGCGCGCAGTCAGCCGCTAATTCAGGCGGCAGTATAATCGCCGACGCCTGCGTTGCACGCAAGTATTGCAGATACTGCTCGCTGGCGATAAAGCTGATGTCACCGTGGCGGGCTGCATCCAACCCGGCCAGCCCGGTAATTTTACATTCAGGATCACCGCGCAGCTCGGCCGCCGCCGTGGTAGCCAGCTGCGCCAGGTTAAACTCTACGGACCTGCTAAGCACCCTTCAGCCTGTGCAGAACAGCGCTTACTTACCCTGGTTCAAGCGGTCAGTCACCTTGGCGGTAATATTGAACTCGGAGTCGGCATGCATTGCCGCCTGACGATCAAGAATAAGGCCGATTTTTTCGGATTTAATCATATCAGCAACGATTTCCTGGACCTTGGGAGACATCTCAACCAGCAGCTCTTGTAACACATCTTTTTCGGCTGCCTGCAGCTGTTTTGCCATGTGTTCCAAATCGGCGCGATGCGCAGCAATCTTCTTTTGCTGCGAAGCTTTTTTGGCCTCGCTCATAACGGCAGCGTCTTTCTGCAGCGCCTGAATTTCTTTGGTGACGTCTTTCTTCAGGTCTTCGAATTCCTTTTTTTCGTCGGCGTAATCATCGTCTTTCTGCAGCTTTTTCAAACGCTTTTTGGCGACTTCGGTATTAAACACGGCCTCTTGCACGCTCAGCACAGCAATTTTTCCCTGCGCCGACACGGCGCCCGCCACCAGCAACGTCAGTACCACAGCTAAAATCTGAACACGTTTTATCACAATCAATCTCCTCTTGAATAAAATTTAAAAACCCTGACCCAGCGAGAACTGGAACACTTCGGCCCGGTCTTCGCGATCGTCATTCAGTGGCTTGGCGAGGCTGAACGTCAGCGGCCCGAAGCCGGTAATCCACGTCAATCCGATCCCGACCGAATAGCGAAGTTCGTCTATGTCTACATCGAAACAGTTGGCTTGCGTTAGACCACAGTCGGTACTAAAAACGTTACCGGCATCAATGAAAAACGCTGATCGCAGCGAACGCTGATCTTTCACAAATGGCAGCGGAAACAATAATTCGACACCCGCTTCAATCGATACGTTGCCGCCGAAGGGTTGCGACCGTCTTTCAACTACCTCGGTAACAACTAACTTGCCAGTTGCCGGGTCAAGCTGCTGATAGGCTAGATCGGCGACAGAACGCGGAGTCGCCGTAGTAGGTATCAGGCCGCCGAACGTTCCTATCGGGTTTAAGCTCAGATAGGTACTTGCCGGTGTGCTGCGCGGGCCAAGCGTATTACTCTTAAATCCTCTAACCGAGCCAAACCCGCCGGAATAGAAATTTTCGAAAAACGGTAAACCGTCGGTATCGCCGTAGCCATCGCCGTAGCCCAACTCACCGCGAAAACGCAGCGTAAATTGCCGCCATACGGGCATAAAGTATTGGCCATTATAAATCAGTTTGTAGTATTCAAGATCACTTCCAGGCAGCGTAAATTCCGCTGATATGCTTTGTGAGGCGCCGCGGGTCGCTAGCTGACCCCGGTTGAGTGATGATTGCGTCCAGCTGCCGATCAACGGAAAAAGATTAAACTGATCGCCTTCGCGATCCAGAAAGCCGTCCTGAACGTTTGGTGCTAATAAGTCTGGCGTAATAGCCGCAGTCACTGCCGGAATTTCCGGAGTGGTTTCCGTGGCCCTTTCGAAGGGCGTGACAATATACTGATTGGTGTCATTACCCAAGCGCGGACTACCAATAATCTCCTGCACCGCGAACTCACCGGTTGTAATTTTCGTGCGATTGTAGCCAAAACTTAGACCTAACCTTTGGGTTTCCTTAATCGGATAACCAAAACTTACGTTACCTCCCCAGGTATCGGTATTGAAGCGTGAAACGTTGATTTCATCCAGGTTAGTCGAGCGAAAAAACAAACTGAAGCCACGACTGACGCCGTCTTCAGTAAAGTACGGATTAACGTAGTTGATGTTGTAGTTATCCTGGAATTTACTGGTGTTAATGCCGACGCCAACACGCTTGCCGCTACCCAGAAAGTTGTTTTGTTGAACATTGGCACCGAGGATGAGGCCCGCATCCTGGGCGAAACCAATACTTGCGCCAATGCTGCCTGAAGGCTGCTCTTCTACTGTATATTCAACGTCGACCAGGTCGTCACTGCCTGCCACCTCCGGCGTTTCTACCTCGACCTCTTTAAAAAAGCCAAGCCGCTCCAGGCGCACGCGTGACTGCTCGATTTTTTGCCGCGATGCAGGGGCAGACTCCATCTGCCGCATTTCACGGCGTAGCACTTCGTCTGCCGTCTTGGTGTTACCGCGGTAATCTATACGCCGCACATAGGTGCGTTTGCCTGGGTCGACGAAGAATTTGATAGCAACGCTATTGTCTTCATCTTTAATTTCCGGTACGCCTTTTACTTCGGCGAAGGTATACCCTTCGTCACCGAGTCGGTTGGTTATAAACTCTTCAGTGCGAGTGACGCGAATCTGCGAAAAACCTTGTTGCGGCTGCAGCAACAAATAACGCCGTATTTCCTCTTCGGGCAAGATGATATCGCCAGCCAGGCTGACATCGCTAACAGTGTATTTCTCACCCTCGCTAATATTGATCGTGATGTAAACCGCATCCCGGTCCGGTGTAATCGAAACCTGGGTGGATTCAAGGTTGAAACGTACATAGCCACGGTCGCGGTAATAAGACTCCAGCGTCTCCAGGTCGCCCGACAGCTTTTCCTTGGAGTATTTGTCATTACCGGTAATAAATGACAACAATCCCGTGGTGTTCAACTCCAGTAAGTCGGTTAACTCTTCGTCGTCGAACACGCTGT
>JBBKXJ010000388.1:0-4747 GCA_037969395.1 Pseudomonadales bacterium | reverse complement strand
CGTCTACGGCCTTTCGGGCTATGTCTCCGGCGAGCCGGAACACGCCAAACAGATCGCCAAGCGCATTCGCGCCGGCATGATTCATATTAACGGCGAGGAAGGCGATGGCTCGAATCCGTTTGGGGGGTTTAAGCAGTCGGGTAATGGGCGTGAATGGGGGGTTTATGGGTTTGAGGAGTTTTTGGAGGTTAAGGCGGTGATGGCGTAGGGCCGCGTTTTGTGTGGCTGGGTTAAGGGAGTGCGGCGGTCTGGAGATCCGGCCTGAAAAGAGCGGAAATTTTCGAGACACGCCGTGACAAACCGGCAGAAAACCGGTTTGCACAGCCGTAGGCTGCCCGAAGGGCGAGCCACACGGACGTGGCGAGTGCATACGTCCATGTAGGCTCTATCCCTGGCGGTCGCTTACGGCATCCATGCCTACCGCGACACTTGTGCTTCCATGCACGTCGTCCATGCCAGGGAAGGTCCCGAAAATTCTCGCTCTATTCAGGCCTCTGAGGCTTCGCTGCATGCCATTCAGTTGCATAGTTGTTTTTATTTAGTTGCTATTCGCCGCATGCGCAAAATAATTAGCGATAAAATTGTCCGGTTCATTGCCTGTTAGGCATTTTCTTGCAACATCGCCACAAATTTTGATAGATCCCAAGTCTTTTTGTCAGACAGTTGGCCGTCACCAATTTCTATCAATCGATACTGTCCATTTTCTTGCTTGCTTGTGTCTATAGAATAAAACGGGGCCTTTGCCATATTAGAAACGAGGGTAACTAGCTCTGGTGTTGCTGAATACAACTTGGAATTTATGACGAAATGCCGCGCTTTGCGGCTGGTTTGGAGCGCTGCGGAAAACTAGTCCGACATCAGCGCCTTGTTAAGCCTACGATACGGGCTAGTCATCCTTTTCCCATCCAGCTCTTCCGTCACAATGATTGCAACCGGTCCAAGAGCTATTTTCCATATCGCCCGTATTAGGTTCATTGCACCATTCGCAGGTTCGAAGAAAATCGAGTGTAAGAAAACAGCTAGTGCAGATATATGAGTCATCTTCAGTGCGCACAACGGTGTGGTAACCATCGCAGTCGCTACAATTACCTAAATTCCATGATGAATCAGCTTCTTTAGCTGCTGTATACGCAGCTCCCTCATCAATTAATTCATTCGCCAAATCACCAGGTTCAAAAATTTCACCACAATTGGCACACCGGCCGAAGCCTTCGTTTATGAACGTAACTTCCTCACCGCAAGACTTGCAGTCTATTTTCAGTGCTTTTTCAGTCAAACAGCAAATTAAGCAATTTGCCTCGTAAACAATTTTTTTATCCGCTTCATGGTATTGAGATTCGAATCCACAGGAAGGGCAACAATGAAATATGTCACCGTCCTTTATCCTCTTTTCAATATCTCGCTTAATTTGGTCGTAAATCACCTGCAAAAATGTACCTGATTACCCATGAAACTCAGTCATTATTCAGCCCATCCTCAACGTGATAAATCAGTCACATACCGCGCTGACGATGCCAGCAGAGTAAGTTGTAGTCGCAGGTTTTTGAGAACAAGCGGCTCATACAATAGATGCCTCACTCTCTTATGGGGCTTGTAGCACGAAAGCTAGCTGTACGATGGCTGAAGCTCATGAGTAATCAGGAAAATGTATGTAAGGAGCGAAGTTTTTTATCTACCTCTAGAAGAGGTTGGTTCCATCGACCAAATACATCTTTCCAACGTGTAGTTAATATGTTGTGAAGGAAGTACCAAGCAGTCAACTGCTGCTTTGCAATATCTCTCACCTGCTCACTATTCTCTTCGGAAGAATGAGCTTCATGAAAAAAGTGTACAGCCTTGTTCCTATGCTTTGTGATCTCTTGAAATGACTTTAATTCGGATTTAGACAGCCCACTCCTAACAACTTTTTCTAGTCTATCTGCTGCGCCGTCTAGTGATACGGATTGAAAGTTACCAGAAATGAATTTATTCCAATCTGGATCTTGTCTTCGAGAAATGTCCAATGACCAATGTTCTTCCATTAACCGAGCCTTTAAGAACAGTTCAACCGCAGCATGAAAGTGTATCACTGAGAATTTTGGGTGATCCTGCAAATCTTCTACAGCTTTGTTGAGAAAGTCGAAACCATTCTCAACCAATCTTGCCAGCATATCCTGCTTTTTCATTTAACGTCCTATTTCATTGAGTCAAAAGCTATTCAAAGACTAGAGACATAACGCTCTCAGCAAATGAAAACGGGTCAAGCCTTGACATCATATATCAAAATTTTCGGCTGATTTCATACTCCAAAAATACTAGATCAAGATTTGAGCCAAGCTTCTGCTTTCACTGTGCATATAACCAAAATTAAAAAAGCGAATGAACAGGATACATATATATACCAGAGCAAAAGCGTGGTTATCTGCCGCATATTCGTATCAGCCCTCACTCTTCCGCAGACATCTCTGCATCTGCTCGGATAGATTGAATGATGTCCGCGTCGATCCCCTCGCTCTCAGCCCATAGACTGAGATCAGTCCAATCGATCTTTTGACGCTCGGCTACCAGTATTGCCTGGGCGCGAGCCTGTGGGTCTTTACCGTGAACCAACCAAGCGATTCGATCCATAACGCATTGCGTTGGCGTTATGATTCGAATCTCGCCGAAACGGGTTTGAACAATTGTCGTTTCCGTTGCATCAATGTAACGATCCCCAAACGTCAGTGGACCCGCTGGGAATTCAAGGAAGAACTTCGATTCCTCATGAACGAAGTCTTTACCGCTTTGACGGAATCCAAGTTTTGCAACGACCGGGGCTATGACTTTGTTGCGCTCGACCGTGATGAAGTCCAGATCAGTGCTCATGTATCGGCTATCTGAGTAATGCGTGACCGCACCACCGCCACCAAGAACCGCCGAAATTCCGGCCTCTTCTAATGCCTCCGAAACCAGCGTGGCCATCTCTTCCAAGGAAGTGTTGGCGGTTATGCGACTCACCTATCCGCCTCGTTTAGCGGCTTACCGGTTCGTCGTGGCCGACGCCGTTCCTGATAATATTTCTCGGAGATGCTTTTCGGCAATGCTTTAAGCTCGGCAGACAAGAAATTTTGCAATCGGCTAGCCGTCGGGTTTCGAGGATTAAACTCAAATAACCGGGTACGCCCCACTGTGCGACTGACCAGGACTCCAGCAGCTTCCAGTTTTTGCAGCTGATCCTGTACGGCGCTGAGAGGTATCTCGTAAGTTCTGGCCATTTCACGCGCATAGCCAGAACCGTAATTTGCTATAAACAGAAGCGCCGCAGCAGCAGTACGGTTGCCTAGTATTGCCTCGAGTGCAGGAATCATAGCCCCACCTATTGATCGGTAATACCGGTCATATTACCGGTAATACCGGTCAGATGCACTGTTTGGACGAGCGCCCGCAACGGGGTCGACCGCTGGCAGTTGCCATCCCAAATCTCAACTAACCGGTATTCGCTAAAAACCACCTTGTCTAGCTCAATCCAATTAAGAGCACCTGCAGCCTACCCGCACGCAACCGAACTATCGCATCGTCCAAGCCATTAGACTCGCGCGCCTACTGCCTCTCTTCTACAGCATTTCAAAACCAACAACGCCAATTTTACGATTGCAGTTTTTCCTCTCAAAACCTTTCCATATGTTTAGTGGCAACTCGAAACTCATGCTGTTTTAGCGTCATTAGCAGCAATTTCGCGGTAGCCAATCTACGTCTGTGCCTGGTTATCGCAGCACAGTTTAACTCTTCCGGTTGCCACATAAGAACGAGTCGATCACAAACTGATTCGGGAAGTGTAGACCAGCCCAATCTAGCTTAATACCTACAAAAATTCTCTCTCAAATGGTGAATAACACTATCACTACGCCGCCCAATACGCTCAAAAAAAACTATAAAAGCAGCATATTTCGACTTATACTGTACATATAAACAGTATAATGGACAGCGCAAGTCAATGGAACATAAACCTATGGGAATGCAACGCACAGCCATCGAAACTGCCAATCATTTTACTCATCCGAATGTCAGCTTGAATCCGCAGGCAACAACAAAAACAGACGAACAACTGGAAAACGAAATCACCACCCTTGCCGCCAACATCAATGCCGCAACTTATCGCTTTCTTGTATTGATTGCAGAGTTTGAGAAACGCGATGCCTGGGCAAGTGACGGTTATCGATCGTGTGCGCATTGGCTAAACGTGCGCTGCGGTATTGGCTTACCGTCAGCCCGTGATCGTGTTCGTGTCGCATTAGCGCTCGAAGCTTTGCCGAAAATCAGCTTCGCTTTCGCCGAAGGCAAGCTGAGCTTTTCCAAAGCGCGGGAAATGACGCGCGTTGCGACAGCAGCCAACGAAGATTACCTGCTAATGATTGCCGAGCACGGTTCTGCGCAACATGTCGCTGAGTTGGTGCGCAAGTACCGTTCGGTTGAGCGCCGCGAGGCTTGTGCGAAAGCAAAGACTCAACAAGCCGAACGAGCATTGTCTTATTATTGGGATGATGACGGCCTACTCAAAATCAACGCCCAACTACCCGCCGAACAAGGCGCCGTCTTTTTGAAAGCACTGCAATCGGCGTTGGAACAAATCGAGTTTGTTGATGCTACCGAAGCAGAAGCCGATAACGCCACGGTCAATATGTTACACCCTGACGAAAACGCAACCGCGGTTGCGCATTTGCTGGAGGAGCAGCGAAAGAAGAAGATCAATGGCCCACAACGACAGGCCGATGCGCTGTTGTTGCTGGCG
>JBBKXJ010000387.1:0-23199 GCA_037969395.1 Pseudomonadales bacterium | reverse complement strand
GTCTCGCAAGGCCTGGTTGACCTGCACCTGTCATCGGTGTCGAATCGAATGAGCGAGATCATGAAAGTGCTGACCGTACTGGCTACCATTTTTATACCGATGACATTCATTGCCGGATTGTACGGTATGAATTTCGATGCCGCATCGCCCTGGAATATGCCCGAGCTGAAATGGCGCTTCGGATATTTCTATGCGCTAGGGCTTATGGCGCTGAGTACTATCTTCATGCTGATATATTTCAGGCGCAAAGGTTTGATCAGCAAAAAATAGTTCGATCCTTCATGTGCTCTGCGCTGGCGGACTGTTGCGCCAACTGAAACTACACATAAGTCATGCTGTTTCACCCCTGGAGATAAGGCTTGCACCTTTCTGAAATCATAGTTTTTGCCCACTTCCTGATAGTGGTGGTCACCTCGCTGCGGATACTGGCACGCAGCAATTTGGCACCACCCACGCGTATGGCGTGGATAATCGTCGTGCTGGTGCTGCCTGTGTTCGGCACCGTCGTCTATTTCCTGTTTGGCGAAGTTAATCTGGGGCGTACAAAAAACCAACGCTTGCAGGAAATCTTTGGCGAGATTCGTTTGCTTGATAGTTCGGTACTACAAAAGTTGGACGCCGTTAAAAATGTGATCGAACCACAATATCAACCGGCTTTTAGTTATGCGACGTCAATTAACGGGTTTACTACATCGGTAGGCAATCGGGTTGAGCTACTTGCCGATGCCACCGTCGCACGCGCGCGCTTGATCGAAGACATTGACGCGGCCACAAGCCAGGTAGACGTACTGTATTATGTTTGGCTGAATGATCAAACTGGTACCAACGTCGCAACCGCGCTGATTCGCGCATCCCAGAGGGGGGTGCGGTGTCGGGCTATGGCCGACGGTTTGGGCTCGCGCGCAATGATAAAGTCTTCGCTGTGGCGCGAGATGAGGGCTGCCGGCGTCAGCGTTGCTGTTGCGCTGCCTTTCCATAATATTATCCGCACCCTCATCTTCAGTCGACTGGATCTGCGTAATCATAGAAAAATAACGGTTGTTGACGGCGTTATTACCTATTGTGGCAGCCAGAACTGTGCTGACCCCGAGTTTCTGGTAAAAGCAAAGTATGCACCGTGGGTTGATATCATGCTGCGGGTGGAGGGGCCGGTTGTGGCGCAAAACCAACTACTATTCGCCAGCGACTGGATGCTGCACACCGATGCGAAGTTAGCTGATTTTCAGCTAGTGACGACCCCCTCGGCGGATGGATTGGTTACCGCACAGATACTTGGCGATGGACCAACAGAGCGAGCCGCGGCGACCCCGCAACTGTTTACCACGCTTATCCATCAGGCGCAAAAAGACCTGACGATATCCACCCCTTATTTTGTGCCGGATACCACGGTGCTGGACGCGTTATGTTCAGCAGCGTATCGCGGCGTTACGGTGACTATTATCTTTCCAAAAACAAATGACTCATGGATCGTTGCCGCCGCAAGCCGCAGTTATTATCAGGAACTGCTCCAGGCCGGCGTGAAAATCCATGAGTTTACCGAAGGGCTGTTACATTCGAAAACCATGACGATTGACGGCATCATCACCTTCATGGGCTCTTCCAACATGGATTTACGCAGCTTCAACCTGAACTATGAGAACGACATTTTGCTGCATGATGCAGCGATTACGAAAGACGTTGCAGGCCGCCAGTTTGATTATATGAACCAATCTGAATTGGTATCTTTGCAGTCAGTGCTGCAGTGGACTTTGCCGCAGCGCATATGGCATAACGTTATAGCGACGCTTGGGCCTGTGCTTTAAACGCTCGTTTAAAACCAGATTAATCGATTAGAACCTGAATAATATGCTACTGAAAAAACCGCTCGGCAAGCGCTAATTAAACGGCGCTCAGGCTAGACCGGGCAGCAGCTGTTTTAGCCCGTTTGCGATCATCGTACAGGCAATCGCTGCCAACACCATGCCCATAATGCGCGTCACAACTGCTATACCGTTAACGCCAACGAGTAAGCTAATCCTTCCGGCGTAGTAAAAACACAGCCAGAATAAACCGCCGAATCCCACGCACACCCCCGACAGGGCTGTCATGGTCAGCATATGACCGCCCAGATCACCTGAGTGCACCAACACGGCGGTGATGGCACCGGGACCGGCAACGATTGGTATCGCTATCGGCACGACGGCGATAGAGTCTTTTTCCGTTGCCGCGGCGTGTTCTTCCTTGCTGTGCGATTGTGGACTTTTCTGGTTATGCAGCATCGACAAGCCAAGACCCAACACAATGATGCCGCCGGCGGTTTCCAGCGCCGCAATGTCGATGCCAAAAAATTTGAGCAGATAGTGGCCCGCCCACAGCACAACGAGCAATATGATGGTGATTGCCAGCGCGGACTGGCGCGCCGTGGTGCGTTGGCCTGCCACATCGAGATCTGCTGTCATACTGGCGAACAAAGCGGTGCTACCCAATGGATTGGTAATAGTGAACAGTGCGACTGCGAAAACACCTACGGTTGCTATGTCGATTGTGCTGGCTCCGGTGTTAACAAAAGTGTTGTACGGCCGACCGCCTAAAGGTGTATTCAGCTGCGCTAGTCCACCCTGAGATACGCTAGCAATACAGGCCGGCGGCGATTTAATCTTGTTGCAACAGCGGGGAATCCAGCGTATTGAGCTTCCCGCCAACTAACTTTTCCGCGCTTTTGCGTAGTGTTCCAAGCGAGACTTCGCGCGTTTGCATCAGTTTACGGGTAACGTTGTCCAGTGATTTTCTATTATTGGTTCGCACTCGAATTTCCTTGTCCAGCTGTTGAAACAGTAAAACTGCTCTAGCCGTTATGGGCCCGGATGAACGATCGACCTGCAGGTTGGTGACATCCTCGCTCCATGCTTTCAAGCGCTTGCGTACGTCGCGGTAGCGTGCGTCGGTCATGCCGCCCGAGCGATAAACAAGCTCTACGGAATAGTATTCTGCCAACCCCTCCGCAATCCAGTCGGCATTTTCAGCGCCGCGTATACGGGTAACCACGTGCATTATTTCGTGCAGCAGGGTGCTGGTCGCGTTCTCGCTGATCATGGGTCGATCTGAATGCATATATAGCGAGTTTGGTGAAGACAGTCCTCCGCGCCACATGGGATCACCAGCGCCAATAATGAGGATTTTGGGCGGCAATTTTTGGAAGATACGTTCGACCTGCGGCCAAACGTAGTTGACTAAAGTGAGTATGTCCATGCGGTGAAAACCACTGTCGGTCGGCGCGCCAATGGAAATCTCGGTACCGCTTAGAAAATCACTGCGGGTAAACATTTTGCCGGCGATAATCCAGCCCAGCGGGCGATCAAAGTAACGCTCGGGGTTATCGATAATAAAGCTGCCATCGTCGTCGCGTGGCCAGCCGGTATCGACATTTTTCCAGCCGCGCGGCAGGTGAAATTTTAACCGCGCCTCGGAATTAGCGCCCTTCAAGGCTTTGACCGATGCAGCCGGAATGAGCTTGTCGCCGCGAAAAATAGCCCAGTCTTCGGTCATCAGCGCGTCGTACTTGCCGTCGTCGCGCTTATTGCTGATCTTGGCGCTGAAATCGAATTTAGCCGGTCCTTTTGACGGTTTCCAGATGGCGCGATCGCCCTTGATTCTTACTCTGCCATCGCCCTTGATATTGGTGTGTCTCTCCGGGTCGATGCCGAAATCCACGCTTTTAATCAAAGCACCGTCGGAGATACGAATAGTTACCCGTGCGCTGTCTTTTTTTGGCTGCAATGCAATGGTGTAGTCGAGCTGGTAGGTTCTGTCACTTTTGGCGGCTACGGCAATGCTTGACGCAGAGCACAACGCCAACGACAGCGCTACAGTGCGCAGCAGGCGTGATTCCAGTACGGTGAATAGATGCATTTACTTTTTCCAGCTGGTGAATGTGGGGAGGGCAGGCTGGCAGTTAGCCTACTGCGCAAGGCTTGCAGCCTGCACCTGAGCCTGCGCGGAGTTGGGTGCAGCCCAGGGAGTTTTAACCACGGCATATTTTTGCGCGGGAATACTGGCCACGGTAAAGCCCTGTGCTCGCGACAGCTGTTTACCGTCAGGGTCTATTGGTGCCGCCGCCACTTTAACATCGCGCACCGGCAACGCCGACATGTTACGTACGACCAGTATCACGTTACCCGCTTTATCCACTTTTGCGCTGGCCTTGATGTACTTGCCGGGGTTGGCTGGCAAATCGAGGCGTGTGAGCGAAGCCGCAGCCGCCTGGCCATCGGTTGACGATGATTGTGCCGCTACTTGAAAATGCTGCAATGCCGCAGCGCGATCGCCGCCGGCTAAGGATAATTCGCCTAGCTCTTTGTGGGCGGTTGGCGTGGGTAATATCGCGTTACTGGCGGCAAAAGCTTGCTTTGCGCCGGCTTTATCGCCGAGGGCTTTTTTTGCAAGGCCTTCCTGCAGGTGAAACGCGAAGTACTCCGGGTAGCGCTGTATGGCCTGCTCATAATAGCCAACTGCTTGTTTATATTGTTTGGCGTTCATCGCCAGATCGCCTTTTAACCCATAGAATTTTGCCTCTTTCGGCTGCAGCTTAATAGCCTTGTCGATCATGCTGTTGGCGGTTTTGTAATCCTTTTTCTGCGCCGCTGCCAGGGCTTTGTCTTGTGCGTCGTAAGCCGGCTGGTCGCGTTTTATCTGCGCGATGGCGCGCTGGTAGCTTTCGCGGCCCATTTCTAGTGTGCCTTTGTACTTCACTTCCAGTGCTTTGGCGGTTTCGATGTTAGCGTCTACCCGCTGTTGCGAAGGCGGGTGAGAGGCGAACAGGCCGGCAAGCCAATTGCTCTGCTTGCCCGACGACAGGCGCACAAACGTTTTTTGCAACTCAATCGCCGCCTTTGGGTCGTAGCCGGCGCGCGCCATGTATTCCATACCGTACTCGTCGGATTCAAGCTCGGCGCTACGGCCATACCTGGTGGTCAGCAGCTGCGCTCCGAGCATTGAGCCGCCAGCAATCAGAGCGGCACTTTGTTTGTCCTGGGTTGCGATTTGCGTAGCTAGCAAACCGCCCTGAATGATCATGCCGCGCTCCTGCGATTTGGCACCGTGGCGCGCGGCGGCGTGGACGATCTCGTGGCCGAGTACCGCGGCCAGTTCAGCTTCGCTGTTCAGTTCCGTTAACAAGCCGCGGTTGATTGCAATCTTGCCTCCCGGCAAAGCCCAGGCGTTAGGCACCGAGCTGTTCAACACGGTAAATTCATACGGCAATTCGCGGTCGGATACCTTGGCCAGGCGCTCGCCCACTCGCCGAACATACAGCTGTAATTCGGTGTCGACCACATAATCGCCGCCCTGTACCTGACGCGATGGTGCATAGTTTTCCTGGCCGATTTTTATTTCACCCGGCGTAGAAATAAACTGCAGCTCTTGCTTGCCGGTCACAGGATTGGTACCACAGCCGACTAGCAGCAACATGGCCATGACTATGCTGTATCTAAAACTGTTACGCATGCGATCTCTCTTTGTCACTTTTTGAATTAAAATCTGAACTGCCGGCGCGCCATTTTAAGTGATAAGGCGATGCTTGCGTAGTTTTTGCGACATGCAAAATTGCAGCACGCTGCAGCAGGGTTGTGTGCGATTATAGCGACCTCTTAATCTTACCGCCGATAAATATGAGTAATTATTGTGCAATCGCCATCGGCGATCCTCTGCACGGGCCGTATCACGACAAGGAGTACGGCTTTCCGGTAGGCGACGACAATGTGTTGTTTGAACGTTTGCTGTTGGAAATGAACCAGGCGGGGCTGTCGTGGGCCACGATTCTAAAAAAACGCGCCAGTATGCGCCGTGCCTATCATCAATTCGATGTTGCCAGGGTTGCAGCCTACGGCGAGCGTGACCGGCAGCGCCTGCTCAACGACGCGGGCGTCATTCGTAATCGTTTAAAAGTTGATGCGGCGATTGCCAACGCTAACACAGTATTGATGTTGCAAACCACGTACGGCTCTTTCTCGCAATGGCTGCAAACGCACCATCCGCTAACAAAACCGCAGTGGGTGAAGCTGTTCAAGCGCACATTCAAGTTTACCGGAGGCGAAATAACCGGTGAATTTTTGCTGAGTACCGGCTATCTGGAAGGCGCTCACGCGCTGGGTTGTCCGGTCTTCAAGACCATTGCGAAGTTAAATCCACCGTGGTTAAACGCCTGATTTTGGTGGCTGAGACTGATTAGTAAACCGCGCTGGATACTCTGCGCGCAGCGCTGTAAACACCACTTGTGCAGTACCCGATGATATAGCGTATGCACAGCACAAGTTACGCAGTCTGCAAGTCTTATGTCGTCGTATTTGTGCTTGCGCGCGTTTGGCGGTTGGTTTGTAATAGTCGCAGTGTATCTGTTTGCGTTGCTGTAATACTGGAAAAATAATATGTCGTCTTCCGTCAGTTTGTTCGATTCTTATCAGCTGGGTCCAATTACCCTGCGCAATCGCATTGTGATGGCGCCGATGACCCGCAGTCGCGCCGGCACGGGTGACGTGCCTACTGCACTGCACGTTGAATATTATCGTCAACGCGCGAGCGCCGGTTTGATTATTACCGAGGGCACCCAGCCGAGTCGGCATGGCAAGGGCTACTGTCACACGCCTGGTATTCACACGGCCAACCAGACGTTTGGCTGGAAGAAAGTCACCGACGCGGTACATGCGGAGGGCGGCAAGATCTTCCTGCAAATAATGCACTGCGGTCGTGTCGCGCATCATGCCAACAAAGACGACGACGCCGAAACAGTCGCTCCGTCGGCCATTGCCGCCAACGGTGAGATGTTTACTGAGCAGGGGATGTTGCCGTTTGACCAGCCGCGTGAGTTAGCGCTGCATGAGATTCCGCTGGTTATTGAAGATTACTACCATGCCACCGACAACGCGTTGGCGGCCGGCTTCGACGGGGTGGAGTTACATTGCGCCAGCGGTTACCTGCCTATGCAATTTCTTTCTACCGGCACCAATGAGCGCACCGATCCCTACGGCGGCAGTTTGTTAAACCGTTTACGCTTCGTTGTTGAAGTGCTGGAGGCAATGAGCAGCGTGCGCGGCCCCGAGTGCGTTGGACTGCGCATTTGCCCGGGTAATCCGTTCAACGATATTTACGATGATGACCCGGCGGAAACTTATCGTAATTTGTTGATGCATGTTAATCCGCAGGGCCTGGCTTATGTGCATGTGATTCAGTCACCGCTGCCCGAAATAAATGCATTCGAGTTAGCGCGCGAATGTTTTCTTGGTCCGCTGATTTTGAATGATAGTCTGGATTTTGCTAAAGGCACACAATTAGTGCAAAGCGATGCCGGCGAACTAGTGTCGTATGCACGCCACTATATTAGTAATCCGGATTTGGTTGAGCGCTTTCACACAGGCGCACCGCTGAATGAGTTTGACGCGAAAACGCTGTATACACCGGGTGAGGAGGGTTATACCGACTACCCAACGCTGGCCGAGCAAACCGCAGATCAAATGGGCTAAATTGCAGGACGTCCCTACCGGCATCCTGCCTCTCGGGACATACATTACGTTCCCTGTAAATAAAAAAAAACGCCCGTTGCTGCTGGGCGCTTTAGTTTTAGAAAGCCTGCATAATACAGGCCTACAGCTCTAAATATTCGCTCTACATCCGTAGTACCGAGCGGCTAACCTTTTATCGCGAACTTCACGTTTAAGGCCTTATATTTAAGTCCTGTGTGAATAATAGATTATCTTCGATTAATTGAAAGGTTGAGCCTGTAAAGCATTGTAAAAAGTGAGCCGTTAAGGCATTTTGCATGCTTCAGTGCGGTAGCCTGCCGCTTATGTTACAAGCTCGCATAAACCTGCTACCGTTGACTTAGTGACTAGAACCCTCGTGACCAGAACCCTCAATTTAATGATGTTATTGAATCACTGCATTGTTTCGTTATGCTCGGCGCTGTTGTTTTTTACTACAGCTGCACACTCGTTGACGTTCGATTTGCCGCCCGACGGCGAAGACGTGGTGGGTAGCCCCTCACATGTGACATCGCGGTATGAGGATACTCTGCCGGCAATCGCGATGCGCCACGGCTTGGGGTATCGTGAAATTGTTTCCGCAAATCACACCCTTAACCCATGGCTGCCGGGTGAGGGCACCAGGATTAGCCTGCCCACGCAGTTTATTTTACCGCCAGGCCCGCGCACCGGCGTAGTGCTGAATTTACCCGAGTTGCGCCTTTACTATTATCCGCCCGGGGGGAATACCGTTGTCACCTTCCCTATCGGCATTGGCAGGGAGGGCTGGACGACGCCTGAAGGCAGTACTGTAACCACCTTTTCCATACACAAACCTACATGGTATCCACCCAGGTCGATACGCGATGAACACGCCGCCGCAGGTGATGAGCTCGGCCATAGCGTACCACCAGGCCCGGACAATCCGCTGGGTGAATACGCGCTATTTCTGGATATGCCCGGTTACTTAATGCACGGCACCAACAAACCACTGGGCGTAGGCATGCGCGTCAGTCACGGCTGCATCCGCTTGTACCCGGATGATATCGAGAGTTTGGTTAAAAGTGTCAAAAACGGTACGGCCGTCAACATTATTAAAAAGCCGTATAAAGCAGGCTGGCGCAAGGGCCGCCTGTATTTAGAGGCACATAAACCGTTGGCGGAAGAGTTCGAGAAGACCGGGTTGGACCTGACGCGCATGGTGGCGGCGGTGATTGACGCGCATAATGATCAGGATGTAAAGGTCAACTGGGAGCTGGCCGAAGAAAGTGCGCGTAAGCCCAGTGGAATGCCGGTACCGATTACGGCACCGGTGGTCGAAGCTGTGGTAACTAACTAGCTACTTGCGGCAGCAGCTTTCGGTCAGACGCTGCGAGGTGGTGACCGCTTCGTTAGCGCTATCCTGTGCTGCATCGGCTGCACTTTGGGCACTGGCTGCATCCGACTGAGCGCTTTCAGCGGTAGACATGGCAGAGTCGGCGTCAGCCTGGGCCTTGGCGACGGCAGCGTCGAGAGCGTCCAGGCGCTCTGTTGATCCAGACGACGCGCAACCACTCAAGATGATTACGGCGAGCCCAGTAGCGGCAATAGCCAGTTTCGAACGATTCATTGTATTCATGGATAACTCCTAAGTTTGTTTTTGATGCCGGCGCTCAGCGCTTGCCCTCACATCGAGCCGGGCGCCATTATGCACGCTCGAACTTAAAATTTGAATAGTCAGGCATGTGTAAATATTTGATAGTTTTAACAATCGTCGTATGCAGTGCCGCTAAGTTCAAGTGATTAGCGCAAACGTGACAGGGTTCTCACTGTTACGTTGTTAGCCGCACCAGTGTTTAATTGGCTACCTTTCGAACAGCGCAGTGCTACGCTACGGTCAGAATCTTTAAGCTGTCAGTGCCGCCAGGTTCGGCCGTTAGTGAACCCATGGTGAGAGCAATTCATAAGTGCCAAGAGCAACTAAATCGCGCTGCTTCAGCGCGCTCGATATCGGCAATGACACAGGCGTCGCTGTCGAGCGAGTGTATGTGTTGGCGCGCCTGCGCAATCTAACGTTGCGGTCAACACGCCCCCTTCGAGCAATATTGCTTTACAATAATGTGCGGCTACCAGGCAGTCCGCAAGCCTGCCGAATAGCAAATCGGATATTGCCCTAACAGGAAAACATTGATGAGCACAGCGGGGCGTCTACTTTTCATTCGGCACGGTGAAACACCGGCGAATGTTAATAAAGTCTGGCATGGTCAAACCGACACACCGCTGTCGGCCACCGGGCGCCAACAAGTAAAATCGTTAGGGGCGCGGTTTCATCGTGTGATGCAGCCGGATGTTATTTATGCTAGTCCGCTGCAGCGGGCGCGTATCACCGCCGAGTCTATTGCCCAGGCGCAGAATATGACTGTCGCGCTTGAACCTGATTTAATGGAATTCCATATTGGCGACTGGGAGGACGTCAGCTACGCCCGTTTGCATAAAGAGCTGGGTTTTTTTGATGGCCTGATGGGAGACGAGCACTACCGCGCTCCAGGCGGCGAGTCGCGCGCCGAAGTCACCCTGCGCTTCACGGCGGCGGTAGAAAAAATCGCCGTGCAGCATGCCGGTGAAAACGTAGTGATTGTGGCGCACGGCATGGTCATTTCGTTTGCGCTGGCACACTGGCTTACTGGCGATACCACCAGGTGGATGGACTATCACATGGACAACACAGGTATAACCGAATTCAGCTTGCTGCCGCCCGCGCTGATTACCTTAAACCGGACGGATCATTTACACGCATAATGAAACTTCATTCTCGAGTTCTTATCAAGCTGGCAACGCTGCAAGACGCCGAACAAATTGCCATTATGTCGCGCGACTATATCGAAAGCGGTTTGGGCTGGTCATGGAATAAGCAGCGCGTGCTGCGTTACATTCGTGAACCAGAAGTCGTTGTGCTGGTGGCCAAAATGGCCGGCGAACTGCAGGGCTTTGCCATCATGCAGTTTGGAGAAAGCAA
Source organism: Pseudomonadales bacterium (assembly GCA_037969395.1). Taxonomy (GTDB): domain Bacteria; phylum Pseudomonadota; class Gammaproteobacteria; order Pseudomonadales; family JAUIET01; genus JBBKXJ01. The sequence goes on along the minus strand of JBBKXJ010000387.1, from coordinate 12,714 downwards.
GGCACATCTCAATTTGCTGGCAGTGAAGATACGGCATAGAAGACGCGGTTTGGGGCAACAGCTGCTGCGCTGGCTGGAAGAAACCGCGAAAACAGCGGGCACTTTCAAAATTTCTCTGGAGTTAAGAGAGAGCAACCAAACGGCGCATGATTTTTACCGGCGGCTGGGTTATCGACCGCGCCAACGCATTGCTGGTTACTACCGGGGACGCGAGGCGGCGATCAGAATGGACCGGGACGTCAGCGTCACGCGCTGAACGTTCGCCCGTGTCGATGCGCGTTTTCTGCACAGCAGAATTAACTCACAGGCGTGGCGTTCATCTGCCATAACATTAGCGTCGCGCTTAAGCACTGCGGCCCATCTACGTTAGTGTTGCGCCATATTCGATATGCCGAACTCCAGGTTTTGCGGCGCGACCGTGGCGCAGAACCCATGCGTCGATGGCTGGCCGTAATTTTTACATATTTAAGCAAATGGCTTTATGCGGTTCGTCTACACTTTGTAGATGAGTAATAACAATACGTTATAAGGCCGCAATGCATAGTTCAGTCCTCACGTTTATCGATACGCTGAAGCAAGTCGGTAGTGTGCCAGCCTCAAGGTTTGCACGTCTTCGATGCGGCAGCCTTACTACACTAAGCCTCGTACTGCTGCTGGTATGTGCGCTGCCGCTGTTACTCAATGCTTGCGGCATTTACTTTGATTCTCCGAAAGTCGACATCACTGAAATGCTACAGCTGAAAAGTGGCTTCGCCCAGATGCTGGCTGACCAGCGGATGCTGATGCGGATGGGTGCCGGCGCTGCGCATCACACCTTGCTGGAATGGACAGCGGTGATGCTGGCGTTTCTGGCGGCGTTAATGGCCTTCGCACATTTTCGTCTCGACCAGCAAAACATTGCTACTCCCATCATCGGCATTGCATTGTGCTGCAGCGGATTGATGGACGCGTTTCATATTTTGGTGTCGTTGGATATTCTGAACGTCAGCGCCAACGACGGCGATTTTGTACCGGTTAGCTGGACTTTGGCGCGCGGTTTCAATGCCGTGATTCTGATTATTGGCGCCATTATTTGTCTTCGCTTAGCAAGGCGTACCCGCCTGCCGGGCGAAAAGAAAAACGAATTATTTATTATGCTGGGGGTGAGCGCGGCGTTTGCAGCTCTGGCGTTGTTGTGTATGTTTTGGGCCGCCTCCAGTCAGAGTTTGCCACAAGCCTATTTACCTGAGGCTGTGCTGCGGCGTCCACTCGATATGATTCCCATTGTGCTTTTTATTGTTGCGCTGTTTCCGCTGCTTGCCTTGTATCGCAAGATGCCTACCATGCTGCATGGCGCATTGATCGTCTGTGTGATACCGCAAGTGGTGCTCGAGCTGCATATGGCGTTCGGCTCGACTCGCATCTTTGACAACCACTTTAATATTGCCCACGTACTGAAGATTGTTGCCTATCTGGTGCCTTTCATCGGTCTGGTCATGCATTATTTTCAGTCTTATACGAGGATTGACCACGCGCTGTACCACGATGCATTGACCGGCACCGCTAATCGTATTTGTTTTTTTGAACTGGCTAAGCGCTCGCTGGCGCAGGCTCAACGGCATGACGGCCAGGTCGCGCTATTTTATATGGACGTCAACCGTTTCAAGGAAATAAATGATACCTACGGCCATGATGTTGGCGATAAGGTGCTGATAAAATTCACGCAGCGCATGCAGGCGTTAACGCGTGCTGAAGATTGCTTCGCGCGCCTTGGCGGCGACGAATTCGTGCTGTTGATTGATCATTTTTCTCATGTAGAGCATTTGCAAACGGTGGCAGAAAAAATAATCGCCATGATGCAAGAACCGATAAACACCTCGGTCGGCACCATACAGGCCAGCGTCAGCATAGGTATTTCATTGTTTCCCGACGCAGATAATTTACCAGACCTGGTGAAGCATGCTGACCTGGCGATGTACGAAGCCAAAGGGCAGGGCGATTCGAGCTATCAGATCTATACCGACGCTTTAAGCTCCAAACATTCGGAAGAAATAAGTTTACAAAGAGCAATGCCAAAAGCACTGCAAGCGGGCCACATGCACCTGGTCTACCAACCAGTGTTCGACGCGAAAACCCGTTTGCCAGTTGCGTTTGAAGCCTTGCTGCGCTGGAACGACCCGCAACGCGGAAGCATATCCCCCGAGGTTTTCATTCCCATTGCCGAGAAAACTAATTTTATCAACCCATTGGGGCTGTGGGTGTTCGACCAGGCCTGCGCCCAATTGGCCGAGTGGCAGCTCACCTGTACCCGGCCACTACAGGTGCATATTAATATGTCTGCGCGGCAGTTTCATAACAAGCGGCTGGCGTTGCAGATTGCCAACATAATTTACACCCATAAGCTGGATGGCCGCTCTATTGTTGTCGAAATCACGGAAGGTCAACTGATTGACGATATTGACAAGTGCAAGGAAACCATTGCTGAGTTGAAGCGTATGGGCATTACTATTGCGCTCGACGACTACGGCTCGGGCTTTGCCTCAATCACCCATTTACGCGAGTTGCCAATAGATCACCTGAAAATAGACCGCTGCCTTATTCAAAATTCGCCGCACAATAATCAGAATAAAATTCTAACTAAAACCACCATCGAGTTGGCGCATTCGCTGGGGCTAAAGGTGGTAGCCGAGGGGATAGAAACCAAAGCCGAATTGCGGTTAATTCGCCAATTGGGCTGTAATTACGCGCAGGGTTTTTTCCTTGCGAGGCCATTAAGCGCGAAGGCATGTGCTGAACTGCTGCAACCTACCGTGAACGATGATTCTGCCAATGACGACTTGGGGGTAGTACAGCAGTTGAGAATGCCGTATTAAAGACCGGTCACGAAATAACTTGTCGTTCCCATTCCCAGGTTGTTAGCTATCCGGCTTGTTGTCATTGCTATCGCGTTCATTAAGCCGCTTCTTCCATAAGTCGCCAATCACCGGGTCTTCCTCTTCCTCAGCCTCAAAGTCCCAAGAGTAGACTTTTTTTAGCGGCTGAGGGTCGTAGGCGCGAAATAACAGGGCGGCAATTACGCCGCCCACGGCGCCAAAAAAGTGATACTCAAATGACACCTGCGGGTCGCGCGGAAAAATGGTTAACACCATTGTGCCGTACATGAAGAAGGCGATCATCAGCAGCCCGATCGAGCGCCGGTCGCGGCGCAGGATGCCGACTACCAGCAGGAAAAACAATAAACCGTGAGTGATACCGCTGGCGCCAAAGTGATAACTCGGTCGCGCAAACAGCCAAACGCCAAAGCCCGACACCAGCCAGATGGTGGCGATCACCCGCCAGCGCGACCGCGGATAACCGTACAGCACAACGGCACCTAGCAGCAGCAGGGGCAGGGTGTTGGCAATCAGGTGCTCCCACGAGCCATGAATAAGCGGCGCCGTGAGTATGCCGAGCAAACCCGTAGCTTTGCCAGGGAGAATTCCCAACCTGTAAAGGCTCCAGTCGAAACCCCACTCCAGCAGTTTTATCCACCACAACATGGCCACAAACAAGCTGGCGAAAAGAATGCTTTGCGGCAGTAATTTTCTTTCGTTCATTGGCTGTGCGTACTTTGCCTGTAAGTTTACTTTGCGCTTACCGCCTGTATGACAGTCGGCTGTCTAATTGCGGCGTATTGTAACGAACAAATTTTAACCGATGGGTGCTGCTTAAACCTGAAATCTACTGCAAACTTTCATTCGTCAACGACGCCCTCAGCTTGTTACTATATACGTTTCCGGATTCACCGGCTTAGAGGCATTTCAATAGTGTACGCAAGTGACGAAGAAAGACTTATCCCCGGTCAGGACAAATCGCGTTTTATGCTGGTAGTTGTCGTCATTGTTGCCATCGCGCTACTGGCTGCTGGTGCCTGGTATTTCCTTGGTGAGCGCAGCGACAAGGATAGCTTGCTGGATGATACTGCCCTCGAGAAAGAAGTTGGACCCGGCATGGTCCGGCGCCAGCAAGCCGAGAAAAAAGTAGCACCACCGCCGACACTGGAACCGATCGAACTGGACTCAGGCTATGTGTTTCCAGAGCCGGTACCCGAACTGGATGACAGTGATACCGAGCTGCGGGAACAGCTCAAGCCGCTGTCGGAGTCAGAAGAGCTGACTAATTGGGCGCCCAGTGAAGATTTGGCGCGTAAGCTTACCGCCGTTGCCTACAGTCTTGCAAACGGTGAAGTGGCCTACGAATATATGTCGATGCCGGCGCCGGAGGGCAAGTTTAAAGTCACCAGTAAAGGCGAAAAAACCTACCTTAACAGCGACAACTATCAACGCTACGATATGTTTGTAAAAGTCGTTCAAGCGGTGGATGTCGACCACGCGGTCGCGTTTTATTTGCATTACTGGCCTCTGTTTCGCACCGCGTTTGGTGAACTTGGTGACGCCGACAAGTCACTGCAAACAGAGGTGATGAGCGCCATTGACCTGCTGCTGCAGACGCCCGATGTAGACGGTGATATTGAACTGTCACGCCCCTCGGTTTACTACAAATATGTCGACGAAAAGCTGGAAAAACTCAAGCCTGCACAAAAGCTACTGCTGCGTATGGGGCCAGAGAATCGAGCCGCCATCAAGGAAAAGCTGCAGGAATTTAAAGCAGGACTGAGTTTCGACGATGCGCAAGACTCAGCAGAGGACCAGCCTGCTAAAGCTAAAGCCGACGCGGATTAATTCGCAACCTGCCGCAACCGCGGCCAGAACGCATGTAGTCGACAAAACCGTCACTTTGCGCACAGCGCAGTCTACGCGCTACGCTATTCCAGGCGGGCACAAAATCGCTCAGGGGGTGCTGCGCAAATCGCTCGAGACCGAGTTGCGCACGTTGTATACCGCACAGCCAGCAGCGAATCTTAAACGATCAGTCGATGTCTTCCTGGGAGGAAGGGTATGAATCCGTTTGTCACCAGTAAGCTGTTGATGGCTACCATGCAGGCTTCAACGCAAACCATTATGCGCCAGCTGCGAGGTGGACAAAAAGCGGAGCTGGTCAAAGACGATTATCCCATAGTGTTAATGCACGGCTTGGCTGGCTTTAGGCAGTTTTCGGTCGCGGGCATTAAATTGTTCGATTATTTCAACGGCGTTGAGATGCTACTCAACCAAAACGGCTATGCAACTTTCGCCCCGCAAGTGGCGTTGTTTGCCAAACCGCAGGACCGCGCCTCGGCCTGGTTTCATGAAATTGAAAAAATCAGACGTGATACCGGTGCGGAAAAAGTTCATCTGATCGGCCATAGTCAGGGTGGCCTGGACGCGCGCGTTTTGATCGCCGCAAATAAGCCGGCGCAGGATACGCCGCTCGGCCCGCTTATGGGGCTTGGCTATGGTGATCACGTCGCATCGGTGACCACCTTTGGCACGCCGCATCTTGGTTCGGTTATGGTCGACATGCTTAACGAAGGCGACCCGCACAATGCGCAACTACTCAATGCTGTAGTTGACCTGATCAGTGTGATCGCCCGCGTGTTTAGCCGCGACTCACAGGACGCCAACAGTGTCATTCAAGCGATTGGTCGCCGCTATATGCTCGATTATTTCAATCCAATCATCGCAGACAATCTCGAAGTACCGTGTTATACCATCGCCGGCGATCCAGAGTCTGCCGATCTGGCCAGTCCACTGTTCAAGTCTTCTTACGAGGAGTTGCTGGAGATTCCGATTGCCGAAGGGGGTGGTACCAACGACGGTCTGGTGACATTGCAGAGCGGTTTATTTGGCTGCCCTCTACCTGGCCACGACGGCATACAGTTCGACTTCAGCGCCAAAGAACATCCACGCCCGCACTGGCAACCGTTAGGCGTGATTCAGGCCGACCATATAGAAATGATCGGCATACCAGTGCAATTTTGCAAAACCGATATATATGATCACCTCGCTGCGTTCATCGGCCTGGCGGAATACCTCGATCCCAATGTCAATATGGATATGACGCTTGAAAAAAATGGTGAATGGACGCGTTACCCCAGCCGAGCCGTAAAACCAGTGCAGCGGCGTAAATCAGCTCAGGCGGCCAAAGCTAAAACCAGCAAGGGTACTACCAGGAAAAAAGCGCAGGCGGCGTAATTGCCGCGTGCGCCGGGTTTGAATAAGTCATTCGCCTGGTCTGGCAGGTATGTCTACCGGAAGCCTTTGTTACCTTCACACATGGTTGCTATGCGCCTCGACTGCTGTTTTGAGTGAGTCGCGCGTTTCTTTGCTTGCGAGGCGCCGACCAACGTTAACAGACCGGAAAAAAACAGCCACGCGGTGGCAGGCAGAGGTACAGATTCGATAGCGGGCGCAGCCGTTGCAGGACCGCCGGTGCCGATGGTTGCGTCGCCAGGCGCGCTTACATTTGCGCTTACCGGCAAATCGATAACGCCGGTATCGACCAGTATGGCTACGTCCAAGTCTGAAATAGTCGCGCGTTCTCCATAATTGAACGCCACGCCATTCATCAAATCGGTCGCTAGCTCGGCTTCAGCTGCCGACTTGGGATCGCGATTTCCCAGGTGGGCGTAGTTGCCGAAGGTGAGAGGCACTTGATCGCCGTATGCCCGCATCGCTCCCTCACCGATAAAATACAGATTGTCGCCTTCGGCAATCACCAGTTCATCGAACGTGGATTGGTAGTCGCTGGCGAGGCTGCCATCGATTGAATCGCGCCAACCATTGAAGGCAAATGCATGGCCCAATTCGTGCAATATTACTGACGCAGCATCGACTTTGTCGGTAGGAACCGCGGCGTTGCGCCGGTAGGGGTCGGGATCAAACCACAGGTCATTCAATAAATAATCGCGGCCGAAGTTAAAATAAATATCGGATGTTGCACCGTTTGGGTCGATTCCGGTTCTGATTTCTGCGGCGGCACCTTGCTCATAAACATACGAGGCGCCGCTAGCGCCCACATAACTGCTGGCACCACTGTGCCCTTCGGCGGTGGCAATATCTGAAAAACCGACGCGCACATCGAGCTGCGCGTCGCTGCCAAGATATTCGTTCCAGGCATCGCCGGCCGCCTGGGTATGGTACTTTATAGTGGAATAATAATCGGAGTAACGCGCGCTGGGGTCGTCGAACGTTACGCTAAATGTGATAGCACTGGCGCTTAAAGAGTGCGCACCAAGCAGTGCGCCGCAAATCAGTCTGGCAGGTGTATTCATTCGATGTCTCCGTATTGTTTCTTTTAGAATCCTGTACTCGGCAGCCGGTACTGCATGGCGCCGAGGCAGCTTAAGAGAATGTGCTCGATGGTGTTTGCTGTTTCCGCCCACCCCTCAACTGCAGTGGTAGATTACCACTAATTCGAAAACGTCAATTAGATATTTTGTGTAAAAAGTCTCATAATTTACAAATACCCTCGTGCGGATAATGAGCGGCACTGCGAAACTCCCAGCCGATATTGTCGCATTGGGTCGCATTGCATTTTTGCGACAGAACGTGTCTGATGGAGTCTGTTGCTAGACAAGCGCACGACTCGCCAACAATAATCTGCCTCGAAGACGGTACCTATGAATTCAATAAATCACTTTCTGCTCAGCATTGACGGCTACCTCGGTTCGGCTTTTTATTTTCCCTGGCTGCTGCTGGGTACCGGCGTGTTCTTCACGCTGTATCTGGGTTTTCCACAGGTACGCTATTTCAAACATGCGTGGGGGGTAGTTAGCGGCAAGCATGCGCGCAGTTCCGCACCGGGCGACACCAGCCATTTTCAGGCATTGAGTACGGCGCTGTCTGGCACGGTGGGTACCGGCAATATCGGCGGTGTGGCGTTGGCGATATTTCTGGGCGGGCCGGCAGCCTTGTTCTGGATGTGGGTCACGGCATTTCTGGGTATGGCAACCAAGTTTGTTGAGGTGACGCTGTCGCACAAATACCGCGTGCAGACCAAGGCGGGCACGATGGCGGGAGGCCCGATGTATTACATGCAGCGGCGACTCAATATGAAATGGCTGGCCGTGTTTTTTTCGGTCGCAACCGTGATCAGTTCGTTTGGCACCGGTAATATGCCGCAGAGCAATAATATCGCGCAAAGCGTTAGCGCCACCTTTGGCATCGCACCAATGGTTACCGGTGGCGTGCTTGCCGTGCTGCTTGGGCTGGTCATTGTTGGCGGCATTCACCGCATCGCCCACGTCGCTCAGCTGATAGTACCGATCATGGCGTTTTTCTACGTGATAGGTGCGTTTGGTGTTATTGCCTTTAACTATGAGAACATCTTGCCGGCACTCGCCCGCGTGTTTAGCGATATCTTCTCCGGCTCGGCCGCGACCGGTGGCTTCCTCGGTGCCAGCTTTGCCTACGCGTTTAATCGTGGCGTCAACCGCGGTTTATTTTCTAACGAAGCGGGTCAGGGGTCAGCACCTATCGCCCACGCGTCGGCACGGGCCGATGATCCGGTGGAGGAGGGTATGGTATCTATTCTGGAGCCATTTATCGATACGATTTGTATTTGCACCTTGACCGGCCTGGCGATTTTAGCGTCGGGCGCGTGGAGTACGAAATACGAAAATAACTTTCAGCGTGCCGATATGCGCTATGTAGCCGGCGACTACAGTGATCAAAACGATGCGGATCGCGGTCAGCTGTCGGCGTTTCTGTCCAAAAGCGGCGGCCATGCGGTTAAGCCGTTTAGCGGCACGATAGCCGTAGAAAACGCTGTCGCGATCACGGATGCGCATACACTGTTACATGCGCGCTCTATTGCAGAAAATGTTCGCTACATGACGGCAGACGACAAGCCCTTCAGTGGCAAACTCGTCGTGACCAACGGCCGATTGCGCAATCATGACTCATCTAACGAAGAGCACACGGAAGGGCCACTGCAGATTAACGGTAAGTCTCTAATCCACTCGGCGGCGCTCACGACCAAAGCGTTTACGTACAGCTTTTTCGGTGATTTCGGGCAATATATCGTAGCGATCGGCCTGGTGCTGTTTGCATTCTCCACAGCAATTGCCTGGTCTTACTACGGCGACCGCGCCATGATTTTTCTGATAGGGGAGGCAGCCGTCACCCCCTACCGCATCGTCTATGTGATCGGCTTTTTTCTCGCCGCTTTTATGGACACCACCGTAGTCTGGAATCTCTCTGCCGTGGCGATAGTGCTAATGACCTTGCCTAATCTGTTCGGTATTATGGTTTTGCATCGAGAGATGAAAGATTCGGTTGGAAATTACTGGCAAAATTTCAAGCATCACAGCCCCGACGGGGAGAACACCCCATAGGGTGTGCTATGCGCACGCGTGCTGTGATCAGTAAATATGCTGTTTAAGGTACGCATAGCGCACCCTACTTGAGTAAACTCAACGCCGCTTGAGTTAGCGCCGTCACGCCAGTTTCAATCGTCTGCTCCGGCGCCGGCGCAAAGAACGGCGAATGCAGCGAGGGCAGTTCGCGTTGCTGTTCTCGCGCCTCGGTAAAAGTGGCAGGCTTCACAGCGCCGAGCCAGATGAGCAAACTGGGAATAGGCGGTTCCTGTCTGCCGTAACGCGAAAAATCTTCGCCGCCCATCACTGGTTTTAGCTCCTGCACGTTACCGTCGCCCAGCTTATCGGTCAGCACGGCGGTGATATTGTTAGACAGATCGGGGTCATTCCACAGTGAAGGCGTAAACTCGTCTTTAACCTTTACCTCGGGTAATTTGTCTTCCGCCACGCCGAACGATTTAGCCTGAGCAGTTGCAATCCTTTTAATGCCGCTCAGCAACTGGTCGCGCACCGCATCGGAAAAGGAGCGAACCGTTAGCTGTAACTCCACCCGGTCGGAAATGATATTGTGTTTGGCGCCGCCGTGAATAGAGCCCACAGTAACCACGGCGGGTTCTATCGGATTAATCTCGCGCGCCACCAGGGTTTGCAGGTTCATAATAATGCTGGCAGCAATAACAACGGGATCTTTCGTTGTGTGCGGATAGGCACCGTGACCACCGACCCCAAAGATAGTAACGTCCACCGAGTCGACGTTGGCCATCGCCCAGCCGCTGACTACAGACACTTGCCCGGCCGGCAGGTTGGCGTGCGCGTGCAGGGCGAGGTTATAGTCGGGCCTTGGAAAGCGTGTGAACAAACCATCTTCCAGCATAAGCCTGGCACCGGCGCCTCGCTCTTCAGCAGGCTGGCCTATCATCATCAATGTGCCGTGCCATTTATCGCGCTGTTTTGCCAGTTCGCGTGCCGCACCAACGAAAGCCGTCATATGAATATCGTGGCCGCAGGCGTGCATCACATTAACCTCGCGGCCATCCTGCTCGGTGGCGGTCACTTTGCTTGCATAGGGCAGGCCGGTTTGTTCTTTTACCGGCAGCGCATCGAGATCGGTGCGCAGCATCACCGTGGGGCCATCGCCGTTTTTCATTATGCCAACAAAACCGTGCCCGCCGACATTTTCGGTAACTTCAAAGCCAACGTCCTGCAGCTCCTTGCTGATACGTTTTGAGGTTTCCACTTCCTGAAACGACAGTTCAGGATTGGTGTGCAAATGTTTGTAGAGACCAAGCAGAGAGTCTGCATCGTCGGCGTGCGCCAGCGATACACTGCAAAGCAATACACTGATAAACGTCGTGGTTCTACGTTTCATGCCAGCCTCCTATTGTGCCACAGCGGCTCGGTTGTCGTCCTGGCTCTTGTCTCGACTCTCGTTCCGACTCTCGTCTCGAATTTGCCGAAACTCATTGCCTTCGAACCAATTCGGAAACGTGGTTTCATTGGCGAGCCGGTTGCCGACTGCAAAGTAGAGCGCGATGTCTTCGACCATGCCGGATAAATCCCAGGACTCATCGTACTCATCGCCCGGCTTGTGATAGCGATTGGCGGTGTAGTCGTTTAGCTGTGCCTGGCCCCACTCCGCATCGTGGTCGACAAAGTCGGTGCCGCCTTCGGCGTATAGTACCGGCACGCCACGCTTGGAAAAATTAAAGTGATCGGAGCGGTAGAAGTACCCCTTCTCAGGCGTTGGTTCCGGCTTCAGTACGCGGCTTTGTATGTCTGCTTCTTCTTTAAGATAATTTTCCAGCTCAGAGCTGCCTAGGCCGATCACCGTAATATCGTGCGTTTTGCCGAGTACATTCATCGCATCCATATTGATGGCCGCCACAGTCGTTGCCAGCGGGTACAGCGGATTCTCGCCGTAAAAACGCGAGCCCAGCAAACCGGATTCTTCAGCGGTTACCGCAAGGAATGCGATCGAACGTTGTGGTGGTGTCGGCAAACTTTTAAAGGCACGCGCCAGCTCTAATAGCGCGGCGATACCCGTGGCGTTATCCACTGCGCCGTTATATATTTGATCGCCTGTTGTCTCGCCTTCGCCCTCGCCATCTTTTTTGTTGCCCAAATGGTCCCAGTGAGCGGTATAAAAAATGGTTTCCTCAGGCCGCGAGGTACCGGGTAAAACCGCAATAACGTTGTTCGAGGTGGACTCACGCGTGGTATTTTTAATCGTAGCTGAGGCTGTAAGCCCCATAGACCTGGGCATGAACTCTGCGCTTAAGGCTTCTTGTTTGGCCTCCTCATAATTCATGCCGGCGGCGTCGAACAGCCGCTTGGCCGCGTCCAGCGTGATCCAGCCTTCTACTGCGGCGCGTGATGCGTTGTTATCATCCGCCACTAAATCAAATTGCGGCCCCGACCAACTGCCGCTGACCACGGCCCATGGATAACCGGCCGCTGCGTCTTCGTGGACGATAATGGCACCCGCTGCGCCCTGGCGTGCGGCTTCCTCAAATTTGTAGGTCCAGCGTCCGTAGTAAGTCATGGCGTTGCCGTTAAACACGGTGTCGTCTTGCGTTGCAAAGCCGGGGTCATTAACAAGAATCACAGCCGTTTTGCCTTTCACGTCTACGCCGCTATAGTCGTTCCAGTCGTATTCAGGCGCAACGATGCCGTAGCCCACGAATACCAGCTCGCTGTTTTCCAGCGCAACGTTGTCGGTAACCCGCTTGGTCCAAACCATCATGTCGGTGTCGTAAGCCAGCTCGATTTTGCCTTTGGGCGTGTCGACGGAGAGGGTAATATCAGGATCGGCAGTAATTTCAACCAGTGGTACCGGCTGAAAAAAACTGTCGCCGTTGCCGGGTTTGAGCCCAATCTCGGTAAATTTATCGCGCAGAAAATTGATGGTTTTGGTTTCGCCCGCGGATGCCGGCTGGCGACCTTCGAACTCATCGGAACTCAGCGTTTTGATATTTTCAGCCAGACGCTCGACTGAAAATGTCGGCGCAACAGGTGCTGCGGTTTCCTTAGCAGCAGGCGGAGGAGTCGATTGCTTGCCGCAGGCGATGGCAAGAATAGCAAACAAAGTAAGACTGATTGCAGCGCGCATGGGTGACCTCAAAGATAGATTCGATGCGGCAGGAAGATTACTTCAATGAGCCGTTAGAGTAAACGGCCCGATTCGCGACTGAAGTCGCTAACAAGTACGTTGCCTATTTGTTTACCGATATCCATACCGGCAATAGCCGATTATCAGGCAAGTTGATTACGTCGCAACGGTTTATGCCGTTATACTTCGTTCCACCGCGTATGCAGAGAACATTCATGGCTAATCCAATAGACAATATCGTCGGCTTCCTGCAGCTGGAACGCATTGAAGAGAACATATTCCGTGGCGCAAGCCAGGATCTGGCAACCGGCCAGGTGTATGGTGGCCAGGTGTTAGGACAGGCGTTACAGGCCGCGAAAATGACTGTGGTCGATCGGCCGGCTCACTC
>JBBKXJ010000386.1:0-8171 GCA_037969395.1 Pseudomonadales bacterium | reverse complement strand
TCGACGTAGGCCCACTATGCCTTCACCAGTGCGCCTTGCAGAGAACGGCCTGCTTAGCGCTGCATTAGGCAATCTCACCTTGAAGGGGTACAGTATGGACCTGCTTTGCAAGGATAACCCACTGGATCTGTACGATCCGGACTGGCCAATGCTACCGGCCCAACAGGGATGCCGCCCTACACGCTTCTCCTACAGCGTCGACAAAGTGCCTGGCATCGCCATTGACTCACTGGTCTCCGGAGGCTGCGTTATTGAAGGAGCAACGGTCGATCACTGCGTTCTTTCGGAGAATGTTTATGTCGGACCGGCCAGCATAGTACAGGACTCTATAATTTTTCCCGGCGCAACGATCGGTGCCCGCTGCCGGCTTAAAAGGGTTATTCTAAGCGAAGACTGCCACGTGCCGGATGGTAGCGTTGTCGGCATCGATACCCGGCTCGACCGGCTAAGCTTTGAAGTGTCCGATGGCGGCGTTGCGCTGGTGAATAATGAGTCCCTGCAGCGGCAAGCGATGAGTCAGAAGGCGGTGGCCTAGTTCGGGTTTATCACTCCAGGTACAGCATTAAACGCCTGTGTCAGGCCTATGGTTTGAGGTCAGTCTTAGCGAGCGTGCAGTCAACTACCTTCTCTGCATTCAGCCTGGCGCGCAACAAAAGCTGCTGCTGTGCTATCTCGACCTGTTCCGCTTTCCCGCCCCAGGCCTGCAGCACCGGTTGCTGCAACGCTCGGCCGTAAGAAAAACTGAGCAACCAGGGATTATTGCCACGCGCCTGATTAATTGCTGCAAGGTTGTCGGTCGCCTCCTCGGGCGTTTGTCCACCGGACAGGAAGTTAATGCTCGGCACTGCAGCCGGCACACTGCGCTTGATAACGCCTAACGTGAATTCGGCGATCTCGTCGGGGCTGCAGCGGCTTGCTTCCTGGCCAGGCAAAATCATATTAGGTTTTAACAATATGTGTTCCAGCGCAACGTTGTGCCGGTACAGTGCGGCAAAGACCGCTCGCTGCACGGCTTCGGTTACAGTGGCACAGTCATCAATACTGTGCGCGCCGTCCATTAATACCTCCGGCTCGACTATGGGGACAATTCCGATGCCTTGGCAGATCGCTGCGTAACGCGCCAGTACCTCTGCATTAGCCTCTATTGCCTGGCTGCTGACATGACCTCCGTTGATGGTATAGACGCAGCGCCATTTGGCAAAGCGTGCGCCAAGTTGTTTGTAGTCCACCAGTCGCTGCTGCAAGCCGTCCAGCCCTGCGGTGATTTTTTCGCCTTGACTTCCGGCTAGTGGTATCAATCCCTTATCAACTTTTATGCCCGGCACAATGCCCTGCCGGCTGGCCAGCAGGGTAAGAGGGTTGCCGTCGGTGCAATGTTGATTAAGCGTCTCCTCGAACAGAATCACGCCCGAGATGTAGTCACCGAGACCAGCAGTAGATAGTAACAGCTCTCGGTAGGCCATTCGATTCTCCTCCGTCGAGTTGACATCTATCGCCTTAAAACGTTTTTCAATCGTCGGTGAACTTTCGTCCGCCGCGAGAATACCTTTGCCTGCCTGTACCATATCGGCAAGCGTGTTTTGCAGTTCAGCCGCTGTACTCATCGCTGTGCGCCTCTCTGCTGGCTAACGCCATTGCTTGCAATAGTTTTCATAGCTGGGGTTCCTCTATCAGTTTTGGTTTGTCGCTAACGACCTTTTCAAGGTCCAGAACGCGACGGGTCACTTTTAATACCGAATCGGGGTTAAGCGACAGTGAATCAATCCCCTGTTCGACCAGCCACGCGGCCATTTCCGGGTAATCAGACGGCGCTTGCCCGCAGATGCCACAATGCTTGCCGTTGCGCTTTGCACCCTGTATCGCCAGTCGGCACATTTCCTTAACGCCCGGGTCGCGCTCGTCGAACTGCTCCGCCAATATGTCCGAGTCGCGGTCAATTCCCAGCGTCAACTGGGTCAGGTCATTAGAACCGATCGAAAAGCCGTCGAAATAGCGTGCAAATTCATCGATCAGTATGACGTTGTTGGGAATTTCGCACATCACGTAAATTTCCAGACCATGCTGACCTCGTTCCAGACCGTGTGAGGCCAAACTCGCCAGCACGCCCTGCGCTTCATTTATGCGCCTGCAAAATGGCACCATCAGGCGGACATTCACCAGCCCCATGTCCTCTCTTACCCGTTTTAGCGCGGCGCATTCCAGCGCAAAACCAGCAGCGTAGTTGGGATGAATATAGCGGGCCGCACCCCGGAAACCGATCATGGGGTTGGCTTCGGCGGCTTCAAAATCCTCGCCCCCAAGCAGTGCGGCATACTCGTTCGTTTTGAAATCAGACAGTCTCACAATCACCGGTTTGGGGTAAAACGCCGCAGCAATCGTGCCGATGCCTTCGGCGAGTTTGCTGATAAAATATTCTGTCGGAGTCGGATATTCCAGGGTCAGGGATATCAACTGTTGCTTAACCGCCGGGTCGGACACCTGCTCCATATTGACCAACGCCATTGGATGGGCGCCTACGTAGTCGGTGATAATAAACTCCATGCGCGCGAGACCCACCCCGTCGTTGGGTAGCATAGCTGCCTGCATAGCCCTGGCGGGGTCGCCAAGGTTAAGCATTATTTTTGTGCGCGGGCGGGCAAGGCCGGTCACGTCAACCTGTTCGACGGAGAAGGGCAAAGCCGAACCGAATACTTTGCCGTTTTCGCCCGCAGAGCAGTCGACAGTCAGCATATCTCCGGTTTTAATCCGCTCAGTCGCGTCACCACACCCCACCACAGCGACAACACCCAACTCACGCGCAACGATGGCGGCATGGCAAGTACGACCGCCGCGATTGGTGACCAGGGCGGTCGCTCGCGCCATAACGCTGCCCCAGTCAGGCGATGTCATGTCGGCAACAAGAATCTCGCCTTCCTCAAAGCTGTTTAGTTCATTGACGTTTCGAATCACGCGGGCCTTACCGCTTGCAATCTGTGCGCCGATGGCGTGGCCTTGCAACAGCGGTTGAGCTTTAACGTCGAGCTTGTAATGCTCAATAACGTGTTTACGCCGTCGGGCATGCACGGTTTCCGGGCGCGCCTGAACGATATAGAGCTGGCCGTCAATGCCGTCCCGGGCCCATTCGATATCCATCGCCTGGCGATGACCGGCGCGATCACTGTAGTGCTGTTCTATTTTTAGCGCATAGTCGCTGAGGTGTATCACTTCGTCGTCGCTGATGGCGTATTGCCTGCGCTCGCTGTCGCTGGTGTCAACATTGCAGGTCGTGGCGGCTTGTGCGTCATCCGCGTAGACCATCTTGATCTCCTTCTTGCCCTTACGCCGCCGCAGCACATGACGATACCCCTTCATAAACGTTGGTTTATGCACGTAGAATTCGTCGGGGTCGACCGCGCCTTTGACGATATTCTCGCCCAGCCCGTAAGCTGCCGTCAGGAATAAAAATTGATCGTGACCGCTTTCTGTGTCGATGGTAAAAATAACGCCGCTGGCACCGACGTCTGCGCGTACCATTTTCATAACACCGACCGATAGCGCGACGTCCATATGTTTGATGCCCTGCCTCTCGCGGTAGACGATTGCCCGGTCAGTAAACAAGCTGGCAAAGCACAGGCGGCACATCGTCAGGGCGGCATCAACGCCGTGGACGTTAAGAAAGGAGTCATGCTGGCCGGCAAAGCTTGCCTCCGGCAGGTCTTCAGCGGTTGCAGAGCTGCGTACGGCCACACTCATACTAGCGCCGTATTGTTGTTCAAGCTTTGCATAAGCCGACCGAATCTCTTGCACAAGCGTTGCGGGTAACGTGGCGGAAGTGACCAGCGCACGGCATGCAGCGGCCGTTTCCGCAAGTTGTGCAGAATTTTCACTATCAAGCGTGGACAGTTTTTTCTCCAGCGCCGCGTTAATACCTGCATCAGCCAGGAAAAACCGGTAAGCGTCGGCAGTTACGGCAAAGCCGTTAGGAACGAGTACGTTGTGTTGAGCCAGCTCTTTATACATTTCACCAAGCGACGCATTTTTTCCGCCCACGAACGCTACATCATCATTACTAATGTCTTCAAACCAGCGTATGTACTGTGTGTGTGCTATCACGGGCACTCCTGTAGAATTTTATTAATCAAAAACAGTTTGGCGAAACACGCCGGCCTAACAAAAATAACGGTTCTCTCTGCTGCTAGTAGTTTGCATACGGCGTGGGCTGATAAGGCATAACCTCGTAGTGTTCTTCCAAAAAAGTGACCAGGTTTATCAACTGGGTGACCGTCATCACGTCATTGTAGATCGGCATTTTTGACTCGTCGCCAGACTTAATTTGGTCGCTGGCATAGCCGGTAACAAATTTATGCGACGGGTTGATGATGGAGGTGACAAGGTCAGCATAGGTCTTTACGCTGGCAACCTGCCCACCTAACTTGACAGATACTTCGAAAATTTCATTCGGCTCCGGCAATTCAACACCGGTGACCGTATGGCAGGCGATACAATCCAACTCGACAAACGCCTGCTTACCGGCCTCGGCTGAACCTATGGGCAGACTGAACCCTCTTGGTGATTCAGGCCCGGGAGCGCAGCCCGCTGCGAAAAGCGTGAGTAGCATTAACAGCAGACGGTGCCGGCATTGACCGCTGCAGTACGGCTTATCCTCGCTTCTTGACGTGCGTGTACTGCGTGCTGGATTGAGTGTTGCGGTAGTTAGCATAACGGCGCACCTGTAAACAATGAAAGTAGATAGCATCGTTATAACGCATGCTAGCTACAATCGTTTGATCGAAATCAAACTTTCCAGCTTACCTTGCAATTTATGATGGCGAGTATGCGCGTTTTAGTAATGTGATGTTGTGGAAGGAGTATAAAGCGCGCGTTCGAATTTTAGGAAAAGCTGCGCAAAACTTGTTTTAAATCAAGTTAACCGGTACGAAACAAGGTTAAGTTAAACACTGTTGCAAGCTGGGGAATGAAATGACCTTTGATTTAACTAAGAAGCGCCTTTTAGTCTGGGTGGTGTCGGGTCTGGCGTCTGGAGTTGCGATGACCGCACAAGCCACCAAGTTTAACTGGGGTGAAATCGACGGCACGTTTACGTCGACCCTGTCGTTAGGCGCAAGTTGGCGTCTGGAAGATCCTGACAAAGACCTGGTCACGCCCGGCAACATGGAGGGAGGCCGAGCGTCGTCCAGCACCACCGACGACGGTAACCTCAACTTTGAGCAAGGCGAGCTGTACTCGTTTATATTCAAGGGCGTGCATGATCTTGACTTGAATTACAAAAACTACGGCGTGTTTACCCGGGTTAAGTACTGGTACGACGATGAGTTGGAAAACGGTAAGCGCCCGCACGGCAGCGCAGCGAATGATTATGTGCCCAACCAGGAACTGGAAGATTCAGATTTCAATGATCTTGCGCAAAGTTCCGGCTTCGAACTTCTCGATCTGTATGCTTATGCGAGTTTAGACTTCGGCTCCGTGCCCGTGGAGTTACGCGCCGGCAAGCAGGTGTTGAGTTGGGGCGAATCAACTTTTATTCAAAACAGCGTGAATGTGATCAATCCTATCGATGTGACGGCACTGCGCAAGCCAGGCGCTGAAATCAAGGAAGCCTTGCTACCGGTTGGCCTTATCTACACCAATATCGGCGTCTTACCAGACCTCAGTATGGAGCTTTTCTATCAGTATGACTGGGAAGAAACCGTGCTCGACGGCTGCGGCTCGTATTGGTCCAGCGCCGACCCGTCCGGTGGCGGTTGCGACCGGCTGACGCTGGGCTCCAGCGCGCCTGACAGCGTAACCCCCTTTCTAAGCCGTACCAGCGATGAAAAACCGTCTGACGACGGCCAATGGGGTATTGCTTTTCGCTATTTCGCCGAAGCGCTGAATGCCACTGAATTTGGTGCTTACTATATCAACTACCACAGCCGTACGCCGATACTCAGCTTTATTAATCCTGCAACACCCGGTCTTCCGTTTCTGTTGGCGCCCCAGGAAGACTGGGCACAGTATTTCTTCGAGTTCCCGGAAGATATTGAAGTGTTCGCACTGACTTTCGCCACCAATATCGGCTCCTGGGCGATCTCCGGCGAGCTCAGCCACCGGCCCGAACTGCCACTGGCAATCAATACGGTCGAGACCACGCAAGCGGTCGCGGTTGGTAGTTTTGCGCCGTGGAGTACCGCGCTGCAAAGGTCGCTGGAGGCCGGACCACGGGGCGTCGTAAACGGTTATGACGAAGTTGAATTTACCCAACTGCAGCTGACCTTTGTTAACTTTTTCGATCAGGTATTGGGCGCACAACGGCTGAGCTTAGTCGCCGAGATTGGCGCCGACTGGATCGGTGACCTGGCGGATGAGCGTGATATGCGCTACGGCCGCTCGTCAACCTTCGGCATCGGAGAGTTTGGCGTTCTTGAACCCGGCGGTGTGACTTGCGCCACCAATACGACGGCCAATGCGCAACCCCAAAACTGTACCGACGACGGCTATATCACCGATTTCTCCTGGGGCTACCGGATACGCGCCAGCCTGGACTACTCCGACGCTTTCTGGGGCATTAATCTGACCCCCAGCATCGCCTGGTCGCACGACGTGCAAGGCTACTCACCGCCGCCCAATTTCAACGAGGACAGCAAAGCGCTTAGCCTGGGCCTGTCGGCTGATTACCTGAACACCTACAAAGCCGACCTGTCGTACACCAGCTTCTTCGGCGGCGACTATAGCGAAGTCGTCGATCGCGATTTCGCGTCGCTCAGTTTTTCAGTTGCTTTTTAGCGGGCCGAATAGATCCATTGGCTAATAATAAAGAGCACAGGCAATGAAAATAGCGTATCAATCAGACCACTTAAATCCCGAGAAGACGAGGAAAAAGGCTATTAATACGACGATAGCTACAGAGGTAGTGTTGACGATTTTACCCCGGCAACGCTGCGGCGGGCTGGCAGGCGTTGAGCGGCGCTACGGACAGAAAAAAAGCATTGGCTCGTTAGCGAGTTGATTTATAAATACCATGCATAGACTGCGGAGACACAAACAATGAAAATTCCCGGACCACGATCGAGTTTGGCGTGCATTATCGCTGCTGCACTTTTTTCACAATCAACAGTAGCCAAGATCAGCGCCGAGGATGCAGCGCGGCTGGGTGGCCCCGAGCTAACACCGATGGGTTCGGAACGCGCCGCCAATGCTGACGGTACGATTCCGGAATGGACCGGCGGCCTGACCGAACCGCCGGCGGGTTATGTTAAAGGCGAGCGGCTGGTCGACCCGTTCGCTGCCGACAAACCGTTATTCACTATCAACGCTGAGAATTATCAGAAATATGAAGATAATCTTTCGCCCGGCCAAATCGCACTGCTGAAACGCTACCCCGACACGTTCAGTATGCCTGTCTACCCAACGCGGCGCAGCACTGCCTGGCCTGAAGTGGTTTACAAGAAAATCAAGGAAGGTGCCACTGTCACGGAGCTGCTGGAAGGCGGCAACGGCATAAAGGATTACAGTGCCACAACACCGTTCCCGATTCCACAAAGCGGGGTGGAAGCCATCTGGAATCACATCACCCGCTACCGCACCGCGTTGGGTATCAAGCGGCGCTACACGCAGGCGGCTATGCAGGCCAATGGCAGTTTCGCACCGGTGCTGTTCGAGGAAAAAATACTATTTGCCCACGAGATGCCGAATAACCCCTATCCTAACCGTCTGAGCGTGTTCCTGCAGGAAGTGCTCGCCCCGGCGCGGGTCGAGGGTGATGTATTGCTGGTGCACGAGAATATCGATCAAATCAAGGAACCGCGTTCAGCCTGGGTTTACAACGCCGGCCAGCGTCGCGTGCGACGCGCGCCCAATGTCGCCTACGATGGTCCGGGTACCCAGTCGGATGGCTTGCGCACGGCGGATGATCTCGACATGTTCAATGGCGCGCTGGACCGCTACGATTGGGAGTTGGTCGGTAAAAAAGAACTGTATATTCCGTATAACGCCTACCAGCTGCGCAACGGCAAGCTGAAATACAAAGATATCCTCAAGAAGGGTCATATGAACCCTGAGTACCTGCGCTACGAATTACATCGCGTGTGGGTGGTGGATGCCAAACTCAAACCCGGCAAACGCCATATCTATGGCCGCCGCACTTTTTACATCGACGAAGACAGCTGGCAGATCGGCATCATCGACCATTACGA
>JBBKXJ010000385.1:0-3239 GCA_037969395.1 Pseudomonadales bacterium | reverse complement strand
CGGGATTGTGAAGCTGCAAGAATTTGTCGATTGCACTTAGCATTTGCAGCCTGGAGCCACTTGTGGACAACCGATGGTCTTCATCCTTCAGCGTGACCATTTCCACCGACTTACCCGCTTTCTTTAGAGCTTTAGCCATGCGTACGCTTTGGCTTATTGGTACTACCGTATCGTCGTCACCGTGCAGCAGAAGTACTGGCGCTCGAAAAGCGGCAGCAGAGTTAACAGGCGAAATTTTCTTGAGCTTGGCGCGTTCCGCTTTGGAGTCCCCTACAACATCCTTCCAATACGAGTTAACCCAGTGCCGCCTTCCATATTTATTTTTTGTGTCCTTGAGCATTTTAGGTAAGTCGGATACGCCCGCGACAGAGATGACGCAACGATACAATGCCGGTGAAAATGCCCCACCCGCCAATGCGGAATAGCCGCCGTAAGATGCTCCCATAATGCAAACTCGCTCTGCATCGGCGTAGCCCATTTTTACCAGGGCCAAAACTCCATCGCTGACATCGTCTTGCATTTCCAGGCCCCATTTACCACGGCCGGCGAGAACATGATCGGCGCCGAAACCGGCCGAGCCTCGAAAATTAGGCTGGAATACCAAATGACCGCGATTCGCAAAATACTGCGCCCACCAGTCAAACCGCAGTCGATCATAGGATTCTGGCCCACCATGTGGAAAAACCAGCAACGGCAAGGACTTTTTATTCTCTTTAGTGATACCGGTCGGCCATGTCAACACAGCCGGTATTTTCATTCCGTCTCTTGCCTTGTAGTTAATGGCGACTATTCCACCAATATCGCCTTGGCTAATGTTGCGGTAGCCTTGATTGATCGCAGTGATGCTTACACTTTGACTATCAAAAGACATGATGGTGTCAGCACCGTCATTGCCACTGACTTCAACTATTATCTTCGAAAAATCTTTGGTTGACGACAAATAGGTGACGCTGCTGCCGGAAAATGTGGCTTCAATTCGCTCGAAAAGTTCTTCGATTCGCGAGTTTTGAAATTTGTATTCCTGCAACAAGCCGCTATAGACGACCGCCATGCGTTTGCGGTTAGAGCCTCTGGTGCATAGCTGCGGGGGCTTTAAGCTTGTGAAGACAGCTGACCTGCCAGCAACGCCTGCAACTCCTGCTTTCTTTCCAATGGAAGCGTACCAATAATATCCTGTAAATCTGCAGGTAAGTGCGCAGTCGGATCGTGATCGACTCGAAATACGAAATAATCGAAAAAGCTGCGCCATATTTCTCGTTGCTTAGGAGGAAGCTTGGGAATGGTAAGCAAACTATGCAGCAGGCACTGATACGCAGTGGCTGACTCGGCACATTCATTCCACCAGTAGTTGACGAGAACGTTAATGTCAGCGAGAGACTCAACATTGTGCCACCAGAGATAGGGAATATAGAGTGCGTCACCCGGTTCCAGATACGCCTCCTCGGCAGCTTCTAACGCTTGCGCGAATCGCGGATATAGCGATAAATCGGGCTGACGTAGATCAACCATGCTAATCGGTGCGCCCGCCGGCGTCGTCGACAACGGTCCTATATACAGGTTGGCGATCTGATCCGGCGGAAAAAGCGTGAATCGCCGCCGGCCTGCGACGACGCAGGCAATATTGTCCTGGAAATCAAAGTGGGTTGCGATCATCGCCTTGTTGCCCACCCAGATTTTCGGAGTCACCGATTTTTCCAGCAAGGGTAGTACGTTCGCCTCTGCAAATTTTGGTAAAACGTCGGGTATGGATGCAGCCTGGATCGCTATGCTAGGCGGGCTCTGTTTATCAACGAAGGAAAGCAGATGCGCCAATATCTCGCTGACTGACTGTGAACCTTGTTTAAAGTTGAAGCCTTGCAGATTGTCCTGATAAAAAAATCGTCCGTTTATTTCCGGACGTCCCACCAGTGCGTCAACCGGGGTGCCGTTATCGAATTGACTAATATATTTACATATCGCGGTCGGTGAAGTTAAGCCCTCTTTAACCGCAGGCCAACTTGCAACGAGCGATTTTAAAACTGCCGGTTTATTTTCCGGTACGATCTCATTGTGAAAGGTCTCGAATTTAACGTTCTGCCATTCCGGGATGTTTCTCATCGTATAGACTTTGCTCGTTGCACGCGGTGGTCCTGAAAAAAGCAGACTTTCACCTGGTTTTTAAGTGATCGTCTTTGTTTACGGCGCGAAGTTCTGACCCAATTATTGTCGCACATTCTTCTTTCGTCTTTATATGGTCATACGACAATCACTGAAAAGAAATAACGAATTTTTATTCGGGATTACTCGATCAATTGCGTTCTGACTTGTGCCTCGCGCCGGATTGGTTGAATATAGTGAAAATGATCACGTCGACTCATTCCGGAGGAAGCCATGTGTGATGAACTGACCGCCAAAGACGCCGAAGAATATGTGCGCCGCAACGCGCTGACGCGCCGCAAATTCAACAAGTGGGGAGCGGGCGCAGCGCTCGCAATGCTGTTGCCGCCGGTGGCGAACGCGCTTGATGTGGTCGAGCAGGACGTGATGGTCGACACCCCGGCTGGCAAGGCGGACTGTTATTTTGTGCATCCTGCCAGCGGCAAACACGCAGCGGTTATCGTTTGGCCGGACATCGTCGGTATTCGCCCGGCGTTTCGCGCCATGGGCAAACGGCTTGCGGAAGCGGGCTATTCGGTTCTTGTGGTCAATCCGTACTACCGGACTGCCAGGGGTGCCGTCGTGCCCGAGGGCAAGACATTTAGCGACCCTGGCATACGCGAATTATTGATGCCGTATGCCAAGTCGTTGTCACCCGAGACTTGCGTTACCGATGGTCGCGCATTCGTGAACTATCTCGATCAACAAGCGTCGGTCGATACTAATCGAAAAATCGGTGTCACCGGCTACTGCATGACCGGTTCTTACACCATGCGACTCGCAGCCGCTATGCCGGATCGCATTGGCGCGGGCGGCTCGTTTCACGGCGGCGGCCTGGCGACGGATAAAGAAGATAGCCCGCACTTGCTTGCCCCAAAAATGAAAGCCGGTTTTCTGATCGCCATTGCGGAAAACGATGACGAGCGCAATCCTGAAGAAAAAGAGCTTTTACGCGAAGCGTTCGACAAGGCTGATGTCAGTGCCGAACTTGAAGTTTACACAGGCACGCAACACGGCTGGTGCCCTCCCGACTCAGCGGTTTACAACGAACAACAAGCAGAACGCGCATGGAGTCGATTGTTGGCTTTGTTTGAGCGCGAATT
>JBBKXJ010000384.1:0-6382 GCA_037969395.1 Pseudomonadales bacterium | reverse complement strand
CTCCCTTGTCACCTTCACCGGCATAGATCGAAAAGTCTTTGGCCCTGTGCTCGGCATTATTGTGGAAGTGTATGTTACACAGGTTCATGGCGTCGTAGTCTGGCGCCAACGCAAAACTGCGCCGATTATCGCCGGCAAGATTGTCGATATCACGCGGCGACTGCGGGCCAAATCCCTGGCAGGTCTCAGCATCACCCGGATGATCGGCCGCAGCTTTGTCGCGCTGCTCAGCAACGCCGTATGTAGCGAATAAAGCTGCGAGCGCTGCGATGCCAATGTACGTGCTAAATTTATTTGTCATTAAACCAGGCCTCGTTGTTAGTGTCGGTATGCCGCTGCAATATATCAGAACACGATGCACGCCGGAGATTGACCTGCTGCAATCGTGTTGCTTTTGACGGTCAACGGCGAACACTTGAGTTACCCTTTCTCAATTTACCACCATTAACTTCTATGCTTTGCTTGTCAATTTCGATCGCCTGGTTGATTATCTTTTTCACAACCCCTGCGTTCACGTCAGCCAGCTTTTCAAATTTGAGGTGGCGCATATCTTTTCCGGTCCCTTCCAGAATATCAGCATCTGCTATATGAGCACCATGACATATTTGCAGGTTCACGTGGTTTTTATGCGCCATGATCGAGCAGATATTCTTATTAAGCGAATAAGTCGGAACGTTCCATTTTATGTCTTCTTTCAAAACCGAGGCAGCGCTGGTGACCGTTGCCCTCAGTATTACAACGATGGGTTGTAATTTTTCATCGATTGCTGCGATATAGCTATCTACCTCACTCATTTTCAACTCTCCTTATCGAAAACCGGAATGCGGGAATTCGTCCGGCTCATTGGTTTGATAAACGCACCACCCTGTTGGTTATTAACATAATAAGAATGACAGCGGCGGCGAACAAATATAATCCAAAATGGATTTGGATGCTGGCAATGGCGCCGAGCTTAACGGTGACAATGAGTACCGCCACCACCATGACATCGAGCATTGCCCAGCGGCCGTACTCATGCATTAGGTGAAGATTGCGTCGGTTTTTATGTATCGATATTGGCCTGGCCGAAAGGAGATTATAAAGCACCTTGATTTTCAATGCAGGCAGCACGATGCTAAAACCGGCAACCATCACGAATAATAAAACGTGACCACTACGAATCAATTCAACCAAACCTGATACAACCGAGACAGAGTTTTTGACTACGATAAATTTCGATATGGTAAGCATTGGCGTCACGATGCCGACCAGAAAAAACGCTGCCGCAAGCAACAGCAGCCAGCGCAATTTTTTCGCTTCAGGCGCGACCAGTAGCAACGGCTGCTCACCCTTTGCCTGTGTTTCGTTCATCTGCTCGCTTGCCATCGCCGTTTAATCATACGACCTGCAGCGCCCTCCAGTTAGCCTCACAATCGCCCAACTCGGCGGCTACATAAGCGCAGTCGCCGGAGATAGTGACAGAAATATCCATGGTACGCTGCACCAGCCGTGCCAGGGCTTGTATGCCGGTCCAGTCCAGCTGAAAAACTGCGGCGTTCAGCGCGCTGATTTTCGCCTGCGCCTGACTCCACCAAACGTTTGATTTCGAGTTAAAGCTATAGATTTTTACTATCCGAGCGAGCCGTGTTGCCTTTTTTATTCTATCGACACCGGGCTCACCAACGTCAATCCATAGTTGGAGCTGATCATCCAAGCCACGCGCCCAGAGGTCTGGCTCATCGACCGCTGACAGCCCTTTGGTGAACGTTGGTTGCTGCTGCGCGTTGATACAAAATACCAGTACTCGCGCCATCATTCGTTCCAGCGTTTCGGAGGGGTGTTGCGCAACGGTTAAATTAAGCGTGTCGTAGTGGTCCAGGTCCAGGTCAGAGAGATTGATTTTCAATTTATAGATTGTTGGTTTTAGTGCCACGAGTGAGTCCTTGTCTGGCGTATCATTGGATAGATCGCCTCACGGCGCCCGGGGAAACCTGCAACGCGAGTTCGCGATCCTTATCCATCGCCTCGGTCGCGTCGATGCGCCAAACTAAAGCGTAGCTGCCAAACAGAACAAGGTCGGAAAGCGCATGCGGATAGTGCACCGTTTGTTCGATTGATACCGCTGCGCCCTGCTCCATTGTAGCGTTTGATCAGCAGTTAAGGAATGGGAACGAAATAACTTGAACGTTATTGCGGCGGATTTTGGTTCGTATTCGAGGCGTGGTAACAGGCGCATAGTCGAACTATGTAACTGTTACCGCAACGAAGAAGACGGGCGAAAAGACAAGCAAGAACGTCAAGTTATTTCGTGACCGTTCCTAAGTCGGTGCTCATTGCCAGCCGCTGGCGGGCGTTTCGAGTTGCTGTTTCAAGCGGCGCAGTGCTTTGCCAAAGATCAGCCGTAACTGCAGCGCTAGCGGCTTGCCGGCACCCGGTATTCTGGACTTGAACTGAATTGTCCAGCGCACTGTCGTGCCACCACTTTTAGGCGTGAGCATTACATTCCCCAGGTGATCCTTAATTGGTGCGCCAGCCGTCAACCGATAGCTGTATTGGCTGGCAGGCTGCCATGCAAGGATCTCTTCGGTAAATTTCAGGCCCAGGCCCTGTAGTTCACGCACCGCACCGGTGCCGTTTGAATCGGTCTCACCTTGCCGCAATAAGCGAGCAGCGAACAGGCACCAGTCGCCCATATTGGCATGGTCGGTAATTTTCTCCCATACTTTCTCAGCGCTGGCGTCGATCCAGATTTCGTTTTCCACATATGGGATGCCCGGTTTGAATCCACTGAGAAACCAAAGGCCTGGTCGCGCAGTGAGCAAGCGCACGCTGAAGCCATCGGCGTCGTTGACATTTATGACTTTGCATACCCCGCTGTCAAGCGGCTTACCGATGGCTGCCATACCATGCTGCAACGCACATTCGAAGCGGGAATCAAACGTTTCCGTGTCGGGCAAGCCGATGGTGATATTCATATAGCCCTGGTCGCAGATTCGATAATCAGTGGGCCGGGCGCGCCCCTGCGGCTGCTCGTATTGCACCAGTTCAACAAGAAAATTACCGCTGCTGACCAGCAATCGCCGGGCTGTCACCCCGCCACTACCCCACAGTACGGCATCGGCGTCGGTATGCAGCACGGTATCTTCCAACGGCTGCAGTCCCAGCGTGTCAACCCAGGTGTAGCGGGCCCGCTGCAGGTCCGGAACTGAAACTGTAAGGCAGCGAACAGTTGCCACTACCTCGGGACGAACAGTATGCGCAGCGGCTTCAGGCAGTGGGTCAGCTTCGTGGATTTCAACGAGGTTACCTTCAGGGTCTTTAACACAGACGCGGCGGTTGCCCGGTGCGCCGATGGGTGCGGTAAGAGGCTCACACGCCAGCCGATCTAAATTCTCTAGCGCATGGTTAAAATCGTGAACCACAATACCCAGCATATTGTAGCCAATATCGGTAGCGGTCCAATCACCTGGACGCGGCTTTGAGACTGGCCTCCAGAACTGGGAAAATTCGAGCTGGAAATAATTTTGGCTATCTACCAGCCAAAGCCGGCGCCCCCAGGCATTGGTTAAGCCCATTGCCCGGCTGCTGGCCGACCCGCCAAACACGCTGCTGCCTGCCTGCAATAACCCGAAGGCGTTCTGGTACCAGGCCTGCATCGCTTTCGCGTCGAGCGTTGAGAATGCTAGCTGACAAATATTCTGGGTGGCGCTCATCGGTGACTTTCCGCAGTGGACGACAGCTGTCGTTCACATGCGAACCATTGTTTCGCTTGCCGCGTGTTTGGCTAGATTAACGTCGGGCTAATATCCGTGCAAGCGACTTCCGCATCGAATCGCTTGCGCCACATGCTGCGCTCAAGCCGCCGCGTGCTCGCGACAGATAAGCTGCGTTTCCGCTGCTTGCAATGACTCTTTAGTAAGACCACAGCGGTAGCCACCGACAACGACTTCATGATAACGGCACGTATGGCAAACGCCGAAAGACTGCAGCGCATTCGAGCGCTGCAGCGCGCGCAGTAGCTGCAGCAGAGCGGCACTTATTTCTGCTTGCGCATCAGAGGACAGCTGATTGCAGGTATTAGTAAGCTGTGCTGCGGGAATTGCTCGCTGTAATAACGTCTTACCCGATGCACTCACGTGCAAGCGAGTAACTCGCTTATCGTTGGCATCGGCTTTTTTAACCAGAAAACCCTTTCTCTCCAGTACGCTCAGGCTCTGGGAAATAGTCCCCTTGGTTTGCCCCAGATACTCGGTAACACCCATAGGCGTATTGGAATAGCGGTTACATATCGATAAATAGTGCAACGCCTCAATCTGCACCGGTTGCAGGCCATAATCGCCGCCCACACTGCGCAATTCGTTGCGCAACAGGTTGCCAATACGCTCGATATAACTCTGAATTTTCTCTGCACTCACCGCGTAATAGTATCGATTCAATACTTGTTTGACAACTAAAAATGCTCGTGCTACTTTCGTATATGTATCGAGTCGATACTATAATCAGGCCGACAGGAGATTACCACAATGAACAAAGCTACGTTTTACCACGCCGGTTGTCCCATTTGCGTCAGTGCGGAGCAACAAGTATTGAGCGCGCTCGACCAACAGCGCTACGAAATTGAGGTCGTCCACCTCGGTGAATCAGCTGCGCGGATTGACGAAGCCGAACGCAACGGCGTCACTTCTGTGCCTGCTCTGCTGCTGGATGGCAACGTTTTTCACATTAACTATGGCGCCGCGATCGCCGATTTGAAATAAACGGAGTCGCCCTGCCGGTCGATTGGCCGGCAGAGCGACATCTGTTCAATTGATATTCTCAAGGAGCCGACCATGAACACTTACCCACTGACCGCGTTGCTGCTGGCAATCACCGCAGCTAACGTTCATGCCCATGGCATTAACAGCCCTCACGACAAGAGCAAAAGTCCCGCGTTCGACATCATAAAGGCGGACGCTAACACTGATGGTCGCCTGACCACTTTTGTGATGGAACTCGCTGGCATCGCAGGCAGCATAAAACCCGAATCAATCGGACAACTTAACGGTTCGAAGGTTGAAGCGTACGTTTGGCCGACCAGCCTCGATCCATCCAAAGTCGGTTTTGACAAGCAGTCCGGCATTCTGGCGCTGGCGATCACGGCTCATCCTGATTTCGACGACACACCGTTGTGCGATGAAGACCAGGACGGCGATCCGAATAACGACGGTAAGGACTGGCATTCGCATTGGGTGGTGCTTACCGAAGAGAAGGCCTGTGGCGGTGGTCTCAAAGTTCGCGATGTGTCACCCGGCGTCGATCTATTACCTGCCACAGCTCCCATGCTGCCACTGGCGCTGGACAGCCCGGGAATGAGCCCTATTCTGGACGGTAGTAGCGCGACAATCACCGTACCATTAGACGATGCGGAAAAAATTTCATTTGACGCTGTGACAGCCGAACTGCAGATTCATGCCGAGGGCAAAGTGCCGCTGCTATGTGTGTCTGGTGTGCATGACGTTGCTTCCGGTGACTTATCGCTACCTGGCCAAATAGGAGGTAAAAAATGAGGCTATCTTGCAACCGCCACATCGCGGATTGTTGCAATTCACTTGCAGACTATCGCCGCAGCGAAATATAACTGGCACAATACGCAGCAACGCAACATACCTTAACCGTTTAATCAGGGGTTCGCGTCGGAAGTGCTCGTTACTTTTGACATGAGCCTCGAGGAGCTCTCGTAGTGGCCATTGCACTGTTGAAAAAAACCTTGCTTGTATTTGTATTTGTCGCGGCGGCAGGCAATGCTTCCGCCCAATGGGCTTTGAACAACGCCGCATCGACTGTGGATTTTATATCCATTAAAAACGATCAGGTAGCCGAATCACATCACTTCAAGCAGTTGCAAGGTTCAATCAGTAAAAATGGTACAGCAAGTGTCACGATAGCGCTAACCAGCGTTGAGACGATGATTCCCATCCGCAACGAGCGTATGCAGTCGATGCTGTTTGAGGTGGAGAAATTTCCGCAAGCTATCGTGTCAACCGCCATAGAGTTCAACCGCATAAGCGGTATGAAAGCGGGCCAGTCGTTTGTGCAACCGGCAAAGCTGGAGCTGTCTGTACACGGTCAGCAGCATCAGCTGGACGCAGAGTTACGCGTCGTTAAATTGCGCAAAAATAAACTGCTGATTACCACGGTCAAGCCGATAATTGTCAACGCGGCAGACTTTGCGCTGGGCAAGGGCGTGGAAGCTCTGAAGAATGTCGCTAAGCTCACGTCTATCAGTACTGCCGTGCCAGTAACAGTCAGCCTGGTGTTCGAAAAATAGAGTGCAGGCCTCGACGTTAGCTATATTCTACTTACGCCGATAAACGCTGCGGCCTTCCTTAATCGTTTCCAGCACTTCGATGTCTTTAATTTTTGC
>JBBKXJ010000383.1:0-7810 GCA_037969395.1 Pseudomonadales bacterium | reverse complement strand
TGCTGCGTT
Organism: Pseudomonadales bacterium; assembly: GCA_037969395.1. Classification (GTDB taxonomy): domain Bacteria; phylum Pseudomonadota; class Gammaproteobacteria; order Pseudomonadales; family JAUIET01; genus JBBKXJ01. The sequence goes on along the minus strand of JBBKXJ010000383.1, from coordinate 7,801 downwards.
TTGTAGAAATTGCACTGCGACTTCAGCTCGATATAGTCCAGCTTGCTCAGTACAACCGTCTCCCTGGCAAAGGGCAGGTCATCGCACTGCTCTGTGGGAGCTGCCGAAGCGTATAGGAGGGCTGTGTCGTCCATGACTGACGTTATACCCGAAAAAAGCCGGTGTGTCCCGTACTTTTTGCAGCGCCGCCTAAAATAGCCTATGGGGAAGCCGAATATTTACGCGCTTGTTATCGTTACACCACGCCTCGGGCAAGAACAGCTCCCCATCAATCAGCGTGGTGTCGTGACCCCGCGATAGTGCGGTAAATACACCCACCTGGCAATTGTCGACTTTGCCCAGTCGTCCATTCCACTGCCGGGCGACACCGGCGGAATGCTCACCCTTCTTGCCCATGCCACTCTCGTCAACGAGCAGGCACGTACCAGTTTTACCTTCAAAAACCGCAGACGCGTCCTGGGCTACATGATCTATGACTTCTCGATAGGACCAGAACGAGTTGGACAAAAAGTGCTGCAGCACTTGCTCATCGGCCTCGGGAAGTGTTTCGGCCATCTTCTCCATATTCGCTTTCGGCGCCTTGATCAACCCCAGCAGATACTGATGGGCCTGATCATCACAACGACTTCTGGCGCCGTGAAAATGCCTGACAAAACTGCTTATATACTGCGCAATTTTAAGTCGACTTCCCAATGAGGGACGTGACGCATAATGAGTTCCTTTACAGAGGGGGTTATGTGGGAGGTGATCGCATTTCGGTTCTTTTCGGATTTTTCGAAACTATACCTTTTCCTTTATAATTCCACAAGTTACATTACTTCCTAATGTGACAAAGTAGAACTAGTGTCCTCTATCTGATGTTTTGGATCAGTCGGTCACCATGCATGCAGTAGCCCCGCTCTCCGTGCCATTTATGTCGGTCGTCAGCTCACTTACATATTCCAATTTCTAACTCCAGTAGCGGCCTATGGGGCAAAAGATTGAGCGTACGGATTTTTCCGCCGAAGATTATAAAGAATTCGCCGCCGAGCTGCGGCATAATCTGGCGGCTGTGAAGGAAGTTATGGCGCGACCCGGATTCGGCGTCGGCAACCGCTCGGTTGGTGCGGAACTCGAGCTTTACATCATCAACCCAAGGGCATGCCGGTGCCTGTCAATCAGCAACTGTTGGATGACGCAGCTGACGCTCGTCTTACACTGGAGCTAAATCGCTACAACCTTGAAGCTAATCTCACACCGCAGCGGCTCGATGCGTCGCCGTTCAAAAAAATGGAAGAAGAGATGGAGGCCATGTTGGCCACGCTCAATGAGTTAGCCGCGCAGTATCAGGCGAGTGTGGTACCGATAGGCATTTTGCCAACTCTGAAACCACGCCATTTCATCCGCGACATGATGACGCCGGGCAAGCGGTATGAGGTGCTGACTAATGAGCTGCGCAAGCGTCGCAAAGACAAGTTTCACATTCGGCTTAAGGGCGAGGAGTCGCTGTCGGTAAAAACCAACCTGGTCACCTGTGCAGGGGCCAACACATCGCTACAAATTCACTACCGTTCCAGCCCTGAACGCTTCGTAAAACTCTATAATGCTTTTCAGCTTATCACGCCGTTGCTGATTGGCATTGGCTGCAATTCGCCGTTTTTTCTCGGTCGGCGCTTGTGGCATGAAACACGCATTCCACTGTTCAAGCAGTCTATCGACGGCCGCGACCGGCAGAAACGTGCGTTACATATGCCCGCCAGAGTCCATCCCGGTCACGGCTGGCTGCGCAGCAGCGCACTGGAGCTGTTTGCTGAGTCTGTATATTTATATGAGCCGCTGGTACCGCTGTGCGCAGATGAGAACCCGCACACCATGCTGGCGCAAAACAAGCTGTCTGCGCTGCATGAATTATGTTTGCACCTTGGTAGTATCTGGCCGTGGAACCACGTCGTATACGACCCACACGAAGAGGGCCATGTGCGCATTGAAATGCGTTCGCTGCCGGCGGGGCCGAGCAGTATTGACATGGTGGCGAACGCGGCATTCTTTATCGGCCTGGCCGAGGGTTTGTACGAGCATGTAGACGAGCTGATTGTTGCGACCCCTTACAAATATCTTGAACAAAACCTGTATAACGCCGCCCGTTCAGGTATGCAGGCAAAGGTGTTATGGCCTTTCATTCAACGCATGGCGTTGGAACAGCAGCCGCTGACGACGGTAGTTGAGTTGATGCTACCGATTGCGGCGCAGGGGTTGCAGAGTTTGGGTATTGACGCCACTGAGCGCAATCGTTACATGCAGTGTATCAAACAGCGGCTTGAGCGAGGCCAAACTGGCGCGAGCTGGCAGTTGCATCAATTCGAGCGCTTGTACCAAAAATTTGGCAGAGACCGGGCGTTGCGCGAGATGTTGGCACACTATGCGCGGCAAAGTGCGGACAATATACCGGTAGCCGACTGGGGCTATCACTAAACACGCCAGAGATTGGTGTTTCTCCCCCCTACCGGCAGCCAAACCCGGACTTATCTACCGGCACTTAGACTTTACCAGCTTCTGCAACCTTTACACACTGCAGGGCGTTGCTGTAGCCCAGCCCCCCAGGCAACGGCTTGTAGTGCTGCAAAAGTCTACTGGCACGGCTCTTGCTGCACGCTTTCAAACATATAAAGCGGCAATCGTAGACTAGCGCGAACATGCAGTATCTGGAGCGAACGGATGAGTAAATCAAAGATAACCTTCACAGTGTTGATTACCATACTGGTCATTGTCGCTCTTCCCATTGTCGTGCTGCTACTGGCACCTATGACGTATTCAGATTTACTGCAGCGCGCGGTGCATTCGGCAACCGGGCTGACGGTTGATATGAGTTCCCTGGAAGTAGATCTTTTTCCACCACACGTTGCCGTCGCAGACCTGCAGGTCAATAATCCTCGGCTCGACAGCGATGAACCGCTGTTAACACTCGAAACATTCTCGGCGTCTGCCAGCCCAGGCGACTGGTGGCAAGACGCGCCAACCTGGTGGAGTGCTGCGGCTTCCGGTGTGGTGGTGCGCGCTGCGCGTAATGCCGATGGGCGCAGTCACTGGAATACGACCACCGACCAGCCGCAAGAAGAGCGCCAGCCAGATGACTCCCCGGCTGCGGACGATGAGCGAGATAATAGCACCGGACCGTTGTTTAGCTTTGCCACGATCAAGGTGACTGATCTGCAGTTTCTGCGGGCGATCGATGGCGAGACGCATCAGCTAGATGTAACCGAGCTGGCGCTGCGCAAAGAACAGGACGAACGCCTTCATATCAAGCTGGACGCGAACTACCGCGACCAGCCGCTTAGTGCCAAGGGGACACTGGCATTACCACATTCTGACCGAGCTCGAGACGTTGACTTCCAGGCCTCAGTTTTTGGCAATGAGATAAGCATGCGGGGTCGAGTAGGTCACGATGGTCTGACTCCGGGCGAAGCGCACGTCAGCGCGCAGCTCAAGGATTTGTCTACTGTTAGCCAACTGCTGGACCAGGACCTCAGCCGCTTCACGCCCTTCACTCTTGATGGCATGCTAAACGCCCCGCAGCCAGGCCGCTGGGAAATCTCTGCCCAAGGTGATCTGGGCGCCAGCAAGTTCGTCATTGACTCCGCCGCCAACGTCGACGAAGACACGGTCGAGCTGGACCAGTTCGCGCTGGAGTTCGGTAACAGCTCCTTCGCCGCTAACGCTCAGGTAAACAGCACGGCCAAGTCAGCCACGCTCGAGCTCGAGGCCAAACGTCTCGACATCGATCAATTGTTAGCTTACGCGACACCAGCTGACGAGAACGAAGACGATAAAACTACAGCAGATGGTTTTAACCCAGGACAGCTGGCTGCATGGACTATTGAAGTCGATGCCACAGCCGCACGCATTGACTACCAATCTTATCGACTGCAGAACCTGACCGTTAGCGTCGATGATCGCGACGGTATGCTACTTACCAAAGGCAGCCTGCAAGCACTGACCGCGAGAGTGGAAAAGAAAGTGGAAAAAGTTGCCGAAGATGGCGGCAGCGACGAGCGGCACGCTGAAGAGCAAGAAAATGACGAGGATAAAGATGGGCAAGACAGCGCCGCCAAGTCGTCGACTGATTCATTTGCGTGGCGACTGGTAAAACCACTGAAGTTCTATGCAGACTTAACCCTGGCACGCAAAACCGGCGTCGGTGACTGGCCGCTGACAGCACAGTTCAGTACCGAAGGCGCAAACGCAGAAATCGACGCGGCTTTACCCGCCCAGGGTGGTACCGACCTTAAGGGCGAGGTCAGCGCGACAATCGACAACCTGGCTTTTGTGGAAGGGGTTGAAACAGCCAGTTGGGACAGTTTTTTGCCTTTTTCGCTGGCAGTTACGGCGCAGAATACGCACTCAAAGCTATCACTTGACCCCATTAAAGTCGGCGTCAGCGGTAACGAAATCAACGGCGAACTGAGCATCGACCGCTCGCGTGAACCGCTACAGATCAACGGCTCACTGCACTCCAAACTGCTGGATCTCAATCAATTTGCGACCACAGCGAAGGAAAATATTGAGGGTAAAGGTAAAGAAATTGATAAAGACAGCGGTGACGTGATTGGCGACCAGCCGATTGACTGGAGCTGGCTCAAAGCTGCCGCCGTGGATCTCAGCATTACGCTGGACAAATTCAATTTCAATCAGGCCAGCATGAGCAACGTGCGCACCGAGGTAAAGCTTCAGAACGGTGAGCTGACGGTCGACCCGCTTAAGGCGGATCTGAAGAAAGGCGGTATCCGCGGCGATTTGCCGCTTAAACTCAAAGGTAAGAGCGCAAAGCTTGATACCAGCTTGATAGCCACCGGCCTGTCACCGGCAGACCTGGGAAGAAAGAACGCCGGCCTTATCGACGATGGTGAAACCGAAGTGTTGATTTACCTGCAAACCAGCGGCGCAAGCCCTCAGGAACTGGCCGCCAAACTCGACGGTGAGATTGCGTTTGAGGTGCAGCGTGCCACCATTCGTAACAGCCTGTTTGAGGTGATTGGTTCGGATATCCTCACCGAGACGTTTAATCTGATCAACCCTTTTGCTAAAGAGGATGACCGCACCGAACTGGAATGCGCGGCTGTGTACTTTAAAGCCGAGCAAGGCGTGCTGACCAGCGCCGACCAGTTGGTGATAGAGACCAATAAAATGAAGATTCGCGCCGGCGGTGAAGTCGATCTGGGAGAAGAAACACTAATGATCGACTTCGTGCCGACACCGCGCCAGGGGCTGGGGATCAGCCTCAGCAGTTTATCCAGCGTGGTGCGCCTGGGCGGCACGCTTGGCAAACCGCAGCCGGTAGCTGACCCGAGTGGTATTCTGAAAGCCGGAGCTAGTGTAGTGTCCTAAATTAATCATATATTATAATTTCCCATCTGATACAATTCTTCTACCCTTGGAACGCAGGATTATTCTGTTATGAGAGTAGCATCGGAGATCACGTTATCGGATTCAGAAAAGAAGTTTTTGGAGAAGAATACAACGAGTCGGGCCGTCTCTATCAGGCTGGCCGAACGATCCAGGATAATCTTGTTGGCGGCAGAGGGCCTGAAAAACAAGAATATAGCGGAAAAACTTAGTATCCCGCCCAACAAAGTTGGCACATGGAGAAACCGATTTGCCGAAGGCGGCATCAAGGCTATCAGCAAAGATAAACCCCGAGGCGCCAATCACGGCGGGAAAGACACGTTAAAACAGGCCCGACTTCGGAAAAAGATCATTGAAAAAACGACGCGGGAGAAACCTGAGAATGCAACGCATTGGTCCACGCGGTCGCTCGCTGAAGCCTTGGTTACGACGCATAGTTTCGTTCATCGTGTCTGGCAGTCGGTTGGGTTAAAGCCCCACTTAGAAAAAACGTTTAAGGTCAGCAATGATCCGCATTTCGAAGAGAAGTTGTGTGACGTCGTAGGATTGTATCTAAACCCGCCGAAAAACGCTGTGGTCTTTTGTGTTGACGAAAAGACCTCCATCCAGGCCCTGGATCGCACACAACCGGGTCTGCCGTTGAAGAAGGGTCGCTGTGGAACCGTAACGCATGATTACAAGAGAAACGGGACAAGCACCCTGTTTGCAGCACTCGATGTTGCCACTGGTACCGTGACCGGTGAGTGCTACCAGAAGCATACACATAAGGAGTTTCTCCAATTCCTCAAGAAGGTCGAGAGCCAAACTGACAAGGACAAAGACCTTCACGTTATCGTTGATAATTATTCCACCCATAAACATGAGAAAGTGAAGAACTGGTTGAAGCGGAACAAGCGTGTGTCTCTGCATTTCACACCGACCAGCTCATCGTGGTTGAATCTGGTCGAGCGCTTTTTCGGCGTGCTGTCAGAGAAACAACTCAAAAGAGGTGTATTTACTTCGGTGGCAGAACTGGAAGAGAAAATCCTGGCTTACATCGATGCAAATAACGCGAATCCGAAACCCTTTGTCTGGACGAAATCAGCTGAGGAAATCCTAGAAAAAGTGAATCGTGCGCGGGCTACTCTCGATAATATCGAATCAATTTAGGACACTACACTAGTGTACTGTAACAAACAATCTGTTCAAATAGAGTATAATCCTATATCCCCTTATTTACTGGATTATTCTGATTATGGGAGCCCCTGCAGCCATTGTTCTATCGCCCGAAGAACGCGAAGCGTATGAAAGATTATGCCGCAGCGGTATGACGCCGGTCAGGCTCAAGGAGCGACTGTCGATCATACTGCTGGCTGATGAAGGACTCAACAATGGTGACATAGCGAAGCGTTTGCCTGTGAGTGCACATAAAGCGGGTCGATGGCGAAATCGATTTATCGATGAAGGCATAGCCGGCATTGAGAAGGATCTGCCAAGAGGTGGCAACTACGCCGGCAAGGATGTCGAGCAGCAAGCACATTTGCGCCGGCAGATTATTGAAAAGACTACAAACGAGAAGCCAAAAGGGGCAACTCACTGGAGCACGAGGACATTGGCAGCGGCTTTGGGAACGAATCACGTGTTTGTTTCCAGGGTCTGGCGTGAATGCGGATTCAAACCTCACCTGATCAAGCAGTTTAAAATCAGCAATTATCCGCAATTTGTCGAGAAGCTGGAAGATGTTGTGGGGCTGTATCTTAATCCACCTGACAATGCGGCGGTATTTTGCGTTGATGAAAAAAGTTCGATACAAGCGCTAGATCGTAGTCAACCGGGCTTGCCGATGAAAAAGGGCCGTGCTGAGACAATGACCCACGATTACAAGCGTCATGGTACAAGTACGCTATTTGCCGCGCTTAATGTATTCTCGGGCGAAGTGATTGGTGAGTGCAAACAGCGTCACCGCCATCAGGAGTTCCTGAGTTTCCTGAAAACCGTGGACAAGCAAACCCGTGCGGAAAAAGAGCTGCATGTGATTGTCGACAACTATGCCACCCACAAACATCAAAAGGTGAAGAACTGGTTGAAACGTAACAAACGCGTGACATTGCACTTTATACCGACAAGCTCGTCCTGGCTAAATCTTGTAGAACGATTCTTTGGTTTGATCACTGAAAAGCAAATACGACGCGGCGTGTTTTATTCCGTAGCAGACCTCAAGGAGAAGATAATGCAGTTTATTGACACTTATAACGAAAATCCCAAACCGTTTGTATGGACAAAATCGGTTGAGGATATTCTGGCCAAAACAAACCGTGCTCGACTCGCACTCTGCAAATGAACACTTTGTTTGTTACAGTACACTAGATCATTCCATGATACAGCAATGTCTTTCGCGCGCGGAACGAAGCTAAGACGCGAAGGCCGAGCGCCATATCTGCAC
>JBBKXJ010000382.1:0-7581 GCA_037969395.1 Pseudomonadales bacterium | reverse complement strand
CGAGGTGTGCGGTGGGCGCGAGGCAGAAATAGCCATCATTCCCACAGCGTCGGAGCGGGAGGATACCGGCCCGCGTTACGTCGAAGTGTTTACCGAGCTGGGCGTGAAGCATGCCGTGTCGCTGCCGATTACTGAGCGCGAGCACGCGCAGCGCGATGATTATCTGGCAGTACTGGAGCGGTCCAGCGGCGTGTTTATCACTGGCGGCAATCAGCTGCGGCTGTCTACTATTCTGGGTGGTACGCCTGTTTTCCAGCAAATTCGCAGGCTGAATGCGGCCGGGCTGCATGTTGGCGGTACGTCGGCCGGTGCGGCGATTATGCCTGAACATATGATCGCCGGTGGCGCCAAGGGTTTGGTGCCAACCGAGAACGGCGTAAACCTCGCACCTGGTCTGGGTTTGACCAACGCGCTGGTTATTGATCAGCACTTTAACGAACGCAATCGACTGGGGCGCTTGCTGGCAGCAGTTTCTTACAATCCGTTTTTAATAGGGCTGGGCCTGGACGAAGATACCGGCGCATTTATCGGGCCGGACGATATGCTGGAGGTAGTTGGCAGCGGCGGCATTACTATCATTGATGCCAGCGAGCTAAGCTATTCATCCATGGCCGTGGCGCGTGCGGGTGAGGCGTTATCCTTATTGGGCTTAAAGCTGCACTTGCTGTCCGACGGCGGGCGTTTCAATATTAAAACCCGCGAAGCTATCGCGCCGCATCAGATTTAATCCACGGCGCCAGCCCGCAACGCGTTTCTATTGCTGTCAGTTGCAATTGGCGCAGCGCGGGTTTCTGTTTATAGTTGGTGCTTAAACCTCATTTTTTAAAGCGAATGCAACCGCGACGGTTATTCAATCATGCTTATTCTTACTACAAACGTTTATGTTGGTCCCAATGTATATGCCAATTTTCCGGTCATTCGCCACGTGCTGGATTTGGGTGTGCTGGAACAGTGGCCCTCGGTAAAGCTCGGGCAAGACTTTATCGAAGGTCTGGTAGCCGCCATCCCAAGTCTTGAAACCCACGGTTGTTCCTATGGCGAGGCCGGCGGCTTTTTGCGCCGCCTGCGCGAGGATGAAGGGACCTGGATGGGCCATATCATGGAACACGTCGCGCTGGAGCTGCAAACGCTGGCCGGCTCGGAGGTGAGCTTCGGCAAAACCCGCTCTACCGGAAATCCTGGTGAATACAATATGGTGTTCCAGTACCAGCAGCGCGACGTGGGTCTGGAAGCGGGCGAGCTGGCGATCAAGCTGCTGATGAATTTATTGCCCGATAAAGTTAAAGCACAGGTGCAATTCAAGTTCAATAAAGACTTCGATTTTAAAGAAGAACTGCACGGCTTCGTGCGCATGGCGCAGCGCCGTGAATTGGGGCCAAGCACAGCGTCGCTGGTAAAAGCGGCAAAGCAGCGTGATATTCCATGGCTGCGGTTGAACCAGTACAGCCTGGTGCAATTCGGGCACGGCGTACACCAGCAACGCATTCAGGCAACCATCACCAGCGAGACCAAACATATCGCGGTTGAGATTTCCTGCGATAAGGAAGACACGCATAATTTATTGAGCGAATTGGGCTTGCCGGTGCCCCTCCAGCACATGGTCTACAGTGAGAGCCAGGCAGTACGAGCAGCGCACCGCATCGCGTATCCGGTTGTGTTAAAACCGTTGAATGCCAACCATGGTCGCGGCGTTAGCATCAATCTAAATAGCGATGAGGAAGTACGCCTCGCGTTTAACACCGCCGGGGAACACGGTAGCAGTCGCGCCGTGTTGGTTGAAAGTTTTATGACGGGGCTGGACCACCGCATGCTGGTCGTCAACAACGAACTGGTCGCAGTCGCGAAGCGGGTGCCGGGCCATGTGGTGGGAGACGGCAAATCGACCATCAAGCAACTGGTCGACAAGGTTAACGAAGATCCACGCCGTGGCATCGGCCATGAAAAAGTCCTCACCCGGCTGGAACTTGACGACCAGGCCAGGCGCCTGATGAAAAAAGCCGGCTATGATGAAACCTCTGTTTTACCGGCAGACGAGTTATTTTATTTGCGTTCAACCGCTAATCTTTCCACTGGCGGCACCGCCATCGACTTAACCGACGTGGTGCACCCGGACAATCGCGATATGGCCGTGCGCGCCATTCGAGCGGTGGGCCTTGATGTTGGCGGGGTGGATTTTCTCACCGACGATATTACGCAATCGTACAAAGACATAGGCGGCGGTATCGTCGAGGTTAACGCCGCCCCCGGGTTTCGCATGCACGTTGCGCCCAGCGAAGGCGAGCCAAGAGATGTAGCGGGCAAAGTGATTGATATGCTGTTCCCACCGGGCGCCGACTCGCGCATACCCATTGCCGCAATCACCGGCACCAACGGTAAAACCACGACCTCCAGAATGTTGGCGCATATCCTCAAAACCGCTGGCCATATCACTGGCATGACATCTACCGATGGCGTCTATATCGACGGCCATTTGACCGTGAAGGGCGACATGACCGGCCCAACCTCGGCGCATATTGTGCTGCGCGACCCGACGGTAGATTTTGCCATTATGGAAACCGCGCGCGGCGGGATTTTGAAACGCGGTTTGGGTTATACCCGCAGCAATGTCTCGGCTTGCTTAAACGTCACCTCTGATCACCTGGGCCAACGCGGCATTGACACGCTGGAGCAACTGGCGCAAATCAAGCGCGTGGTGGTGGAGGTGGCCGACGATACCGTGGTGCTTAATGCCGACGATGTGCATTGCCTGGCAATGGCCGACTACACCCGCGCTGAAAATCTCTGTTACATCACCATGGACCCGGGCCACGGCCTGGTGCGTGAACATATTCGCGCCGGTGGGCGCGCCGCAGTGCTGGAAAAGGGTATAAACGGCGATATGATCACAATCTATGACAAGGGCGCGCATATTCCCCTGTTATGGACGCATTTGATTCCGGCGACGCTGGAGGGCAAGGCGTTGCACAACGTACAAAACGCCATGTTTGCGGCGGCTATCGCTTTCAGCTTCGGCAAGTCGCTGGAAGATATTTCACACGGCCTGCGCACCTTTAATACCAGCTTCTTCCAGGCGCCCGGGCGCACCAACGTTTACGACGAACATCCGTTCAAGGTGATTCTCGACTACGCGCACAACCCGGCCGCGGTAAGCGCCATTGCCGATTTGGCGCAGCGTATCGATGTAACGGGCAAGCGCCGCGTCGTACTTACCTCGCCAGGTGATCGCCGCGATGAAGACATTAGAGACGTTGCACGCGTCGCGGCCAAAGCATTTGATTACTATATATGTAAGGCCGACGACGACCGCCGTCGGCGGGGCCACGATGAAGTGCCAAAACTATTGCGCGACGAACTTCTGCTTTGCGGCGTAGACAAAAGCGCGATAGAGATCATTCCGGATGAGCAGCAGGCTATAGATGCGGTACTCAAAAGCGCCGAACCAGGCGATCTCGTTGTCATTTTAGGCGACGCGCCCACTCGCTGCTGGAAACAAATCATTCACTTTAACAGCGATGGCAAAGGCATAGCAGACGAGCCAGCAAGCAGCGCCAGTGGTGAAAAAATCTTTGTCGCCAAAGAGAATCGCTTTGAGCTGCGGGAAGGCCAACGTTTGGTGCAAGACGAGCGCGGCGTGCGTTTGGTGGTTGAGCACGAGGAAGAAGCGGATTAGCAATGAATAGTTCGCAACCGCAGCTGCTGGTCGACGACCTGCGTCGCCTGACCGGACCGAGCTTATTGTGGGATAAACCCGGGTCTATCATCGACGTATTGATTACCGGCTTGCCGGTGGCGCAGGTGGTTGTAGCCTGGCAGCAGCAAGTGCAGTACTTGCTGGATGCGGTTGGTTGGCACACCGACACATCCTGCACTCGTCTTTTTGCAGGCGGCGCCAGCCTGGCAATTAGCAGCCCGATCGATGCGCTCTACGCCAGCTGTGATATTAATGAAATTGCATGGCAGCGCTGCTGTCTGCAGCTTACAGGCGAGCCCTTGCCCGCTGTCGACATAGCCGTACAGGCGCTCACGCAAACTATCGCGGCGGAACGCAATCCCGAACTCATCGCATTACAAAAGGCCGCGGCCGAGCACGCTGCGGCGTTCTTATGGGATGATGACGAAGTGTCGATAGGGCACGGAAAGGGTGTGCAGATCTGGCCAACGCATGCGGCTCCGGCACTGGGTTGCGTCGACTGGCATGCAGCACAAACGCTACCGTGTGCATTAATCACCGGCACCAACGGCAAATCTACCAGTGTGCGCCTGGCCTCTAAAATAGCCGCCGCAGCTGGCATCACCGCGGGCGTCACATCCACCGACTTTATTCGCGTAGGCGACGATATTATCGATACCGGCGATTTCTCCGGTCCCGGCGGCGCGCGCATGTTACTGCGCGACCAGCGCACCGAGCTGGCTCTACTGGAAGTGGCACGCGGTGGTATTCTGCGGCGTGGTCTGCCGCTGGCAAACGCGGCGGCAGCGCTGATCACGAATGTGGCCGAGGATCATCTCGGCGAGTACGGCATCAATACGCTGGCCGAACTCACGGCGGTTAAGTTCGTGGTCGCGAAAGCGCTGGGGCCGGAAGGCGTGCTGGTGTTGAATGCCGACGATGACGCCATCGTCACCCACTCCCATACGCACTGCAAAAACATAGCCAACACTATTTGCTGGTTTAGCCTTGATTGTCGCAATGAGGTCGTGCAAAACCACATGCGGGGAGGCGGACGCGTGGCTTTTCAGCGCGACGGTCAGTTGATCTACTATCGTGGCGGCGCGGAGGAAGCGATTATTGCGGTGCAGCAAGTACCCATGACGTTAGACGGCGCGGCAACACACAATATTGCTAACGCGCTGGGCGTCATCGGCCTGTGCAAGGCGCTGCAATTTGACACCGTCGCGATAGCGCAGGGTTTATCGGCCTTTCAAAGCAATGCCAACGACAATCCCGGGCGTGGCAATCAGTTTGCATACAAAGGCGCTAAAGTCTTTATTGATTTTGCGCACAACGTGCATAGCATGAATGCTATCGTTAACACGCTGCGCACCATGCCGGCCAAGCGTCGTTTAGTGCTGCTGGGGCAGGCCGGCGACCGCTGCGACGAAGACATTCGAGCGCTGGCAGCAGCGGCCTGCCAACTCGGCGTAGATCAATGGCTGTTGGTCGACATAGCAACTTACCTGCGCGGCCGCAAGCCGGGCGAAATACCCGGCATCATCGCTGCACGACTGCGCGAGCTTGGCGTCGCCGACAACCAAATAGCCTACGCCGATAGCGTATTCGCTGGAACTAAAAAAGCGCTCGCCTGGGCGCGCGAGGGTGACTCTCTGTTGCTAATGGCGCTCGATGATCGCGACAAGATCTTTACTCTGCTTACAGAATCCTGACGGCGCACTGAGTCGTTGCTGTGACAAAATCTCTCCATCCTCGGAAGGGGGCGCTTTGTGTCGATTATTGACGTAATTTTTGTCAAAAATATCACAGCGAATTACGCGCAATTCACTATACTATTCCGTAACGTGAAGATTCAGCAGTGCGGCACGCTTTACTGCAAAATCGCCACATAACCGACAGCTGCCAACAACCAGTCTGACATCTGAAAAAGTGCTCACTTCGAGATAAACGCCTGCAGTAGTACCGCTGCTCTGCCGGTAGTTTTTCAAGTGCAATATTTTTTCGTTACCCATATATGAGGAAGAGAGTTTTAATGAACAAAGCGTCCCAGTCCGGTCAGGTTTCCTACTTGACCCCGAACAGCAAAAGTCACTATCAGTTGGCGTCATCCAGACCAGCGAGTGCGCAGTTCTATAAGCCAGCGTTCGTTTATCAAGGTGCGAGCGCAAACGCGGAGCGTTACAACTACATCAAAGGCTATAACTAGCCGACGATTGTTTGACGCGTGGTGTCCGGTTTTTGACTTAGCGCCGTAGCGATTGTCTGGCACCCACTTCGTCGATGCACTGCCTCCGTTCTGCAGCATTGGTATGCTGCAGAACGGCTTGCTATAGTGTGAGCGACAGTTGCAGGCAGACGGCATGGCGAGCAAATCCTCAATATTTTCACAATATGATCGTCCGTTAGCATTCGGCCATCGCGGCGTGCCGGAAGAACACCAGGAAAATACCATGGCGGGCTTCAAGCGCGCGATTGCGTTGGGCCTGGATGGCGTAGAGCTGGATGTGTTTTTGACCAAAGACAAACAGTTGGTCGTGTTTCATGATATTGAGACCGAGCGGCTAACCGGCTTCAACGGGCGCATTCCAGACATGACCTGGGCGCAGCTAGCAGACCTGGAGATTGCTTCTTCAATCAACGTCGGCGACAAAGTGATCGACTACGGCTGCAAAGAGAAGATTATTCTGCTCGAAAACGCGCTGGAAGAGATGCAGGGTAAGCTGCTGGTCGATATCGAAATTAAAGCTTACGGCATTGACTATGGTCAGCGCCACACCGGCACTGAATTAGCGAAGTTGATCAAAAGGATGAACCTGTTTAACGATGTGATTGTCACCTCGTTCAATTTTTTTCCGCTGCGCTGGCTGGAGTGGACTTGCCCCGGAATAGAATCAGGGTTCACGTATTCGCCGCAGTCCATTAAAAAAAGCGCGTTATTACACAGAGTCATGGAGTCGAGCTTTATAGGAAAATTAGTCGGCTCGACGTTAACGAACATGAGTGTCAATATGTTCGACGACGATACGATTCAGCAAGTACATGACAGAGGCATGGCCGTTGGTGCCTGGACTTTGTTTTCCCAGGACTCAAAATGGCTGGGCGAGTCGCTGACCAATCAGCGGCAGTTAGACTATATAGAGCAACTTTCAAAACAGGGAATCGATTACTTTATTACCGACGACCCGGTAAAACTGAAGGCTATTGTTGAGTAACACTTTAAGTCTGCCCGCTGTTAACAATTTTTAGAAAAGCCGCGTTACACTCCTGCCACAATTGTAAATCAGCCACGCAATAAGATCTGCCCCCATCCGGTCGAGCGAGCGTGCGTAATAATAAATCGACAACAGACCTTACAAAACTTTTTGGTTGAGAGAGCAATTTTACAATGCCGTTAGCATCTCTTTGCCGATGCACAACTTTTGAAAAATTTTAAAATGTGAATATTTCACAAAAAGGGCTGGATTTCTATTTGCAATAGGAGGAAGATATTTGCCGCTACAAACCTAAATATATCGAGCAAGGGAAGGTCGATGGATATAGTGGTAGCTTCACCAGGACGAGAAAACAAGCAAACCTATTCAACAATACCTCTCAGGCGCCACATTACTGGTGTCGCACTACGTCTCTTTATCACCTCTTCCAGTCGTCAAAAAATTGACGAAACCTTGCGCCGGCTTATAGCCGACGGTTTTAATATATTCCAAACCCCTCTCTCCCTGCTGTCACATTCTTTGCTGGCGGCGACGTCGAGGACCACACATATTTTAGACCAGTTAAGTTGTCAGCCTACGCTTGAAACTCAGGAGCGAACCAGGTGGATGAACTACACATACAAACTTTACCGATCAGTGCAGCGTCAATTGCTGCCTGTTAAAACCGCGAGACTTGATTGGTTCGAGCAATTCTTG
>JBBKXJ010000381.1:0-5067 GCA_037969395.1 Pseudomonadales bacterium | reverse complement strand
GGCCAGTTTGAGCGTACCCTGATTATCGCCGAAGAAGGCAGTCACGTCAGTTATCTGGAAGGCTGCACAGCACCAATGCGCGATGAAAATCAATTGCATGCGGCAGTGGTCGAACTGGTCGCATTGAAGGGCGCCGAGATTAAATATTCCACAGTACAAAACTGGTATCCGGGCGACAAAAATGGCCAGGGTGGAATCTATAATTTCGTGACCAAGCGCGGCCTGTGCCACGACGACGCCAAGATCTCCTGGACGCAGGTAGAAACCGGTTCCGCCATTACCTGGAAATATCCCTCCGTTGTGTTGCGCGGTGACAACAGCGTTGGCGAGTTTTATTCGGTAGCGTTAACCAACAATTTTCAGCAGGCTGATACTGGCACCAAAATGATTCATCTGGGCAAAAATACGCGCTCGACGATTATCTCGAAAGGCATTTCAGCCGGGCAAAGCGAAAACGCCTATCGCGGGCTGGTGCGCATGAGCCCGCGAGCCAGCGGCGCACGCAACTACACTCAGTGCGATTCTTTGCTGATTGGCGATCGCTGCGGAGCGCACACCTTTCCCTATATCGAAAGCAAAAACCCGTCGGCCGTAATTGAACACGAAGCCACTACCTCGACGGTCAGCGAAGCGCAGCTGTTTCTGTGTCAACAGCGCGGCATTGAGCCGGAAAAAGCCGTATCGATGATCGTAAACGGCTTCTGCAGAGAGGTGTTTAAAAAACTGCCGATGGAGTTTGCCGTTGAAGCCGGAAAGTTGCTGGAAGTTAGCCTGGAAGGCTCAGTCGGCTGAATCCAGACGTTTACCACCAAAGAAATGAGTATTAGATTTTATGCTATCAATTAAAGAATTACGCGCCAGCGTCGAAGACAAGGAGATACTGCAAGGCATCACGCTGAACGTTAAACCGGGCGAGATTCACGCCATTATGGGTCCCAACGGCTCCGGTAAAAGCACGTTAGGCTACGCCCTCTCCGGACGCCCCGGCTACGAAGTGACTGCCGGCAGCGTGACGTATGACGGCAAAGACTTGTTAGCCATGGAGCCCGAAATCAGGGCGCGCGAGGGGCTGTTTCTTGCCTTTCAATATCCGGTGGAGATTCCCGGCGTCAGCAATATGGAGTTTCTGAAAGCCTCGGTCGATGCGATTAGAGAGCATCGTGGACTGGAGGCTCTGGACACGGTTGCCTTTATGAAACTCGCACGCGAGAAATCAGCATCGCTGGGAATGGATACGGCTTTTCTAAAACGCGGCGTCAATGAAGGGTTCTCCGGCGGTGAGAAAAAGCGCAACGAAATACTGCAGATGATGCTGCTGGAACCAAAACTGGCGGTTTTGGATGAAACCGATTCAGGACTGGATATCGACGCACTGCAGGTCGTTGCTGCGGGTATTAACGCGCTACGCAGCGAACAACGTTCCTTTATTGTGGTGACGCATTACCAGCGACTGCTTAACTTCATCGTGCCCGATTATGTACACGTGTTAGCCGGCGGGCGCATAGTGAAATCTGGCGGTAAAGAGCTTGCGCTGGAACTCGATGACAAAGGCTACGGTTGGATCGAAAAAGAGGTTGCCTGATGAGCGTTATCGAGCCAAGTGAATTTATGCCGGGGGTGTTTAGCCAGGCCAATGCTGCCAGGTTGGCCCGGCAAGCGTCGGCTCTACCCTGGTTAGCCGAGCAGCGTAAAGCAGCGTTGGACAAATGGCTTGACACCCCGTGGCCAACGCGCAAAACCGAGGACTGGAAATACACCAGTCTGGATGCGCTGGTGCAGGGCGACTATTCGCGCTTTAGCGACGCTACAGATGCCGCTATCCCGGCGTCGCTTTATACTATAGATGGCCTGTCTGCTAATCGGCTGGTGTTCGTTAATGGTCACCTCGCGACAGAGTTGTGCGCAGGCGTCGACCTGACCAGCTCCAGCGCAGGCGACACTAACGATGCTGCTATTGTGCGCTTTAGTAACGCAACTGCCGAGCAGCGCGAATTGATTCAGCAACACTTAGGCAGTAGTGCCAGCCTGGAGAGTAATCCGTTTACTGCGTTGAATGCAGGCTGGCTTGAAGACGGCGTTTTATTCCATGTGCCAAAGCAGATCAATGTGCACAAGCCACTGCATGTCGTTAATGTAACCACAGCGGCAGCGCAGCCATTCTCTGTACGGCAGCGCTTGCTGGTGGTACTCGAATCCGGCAGCGCCGCGACCGTTATAGAGCATTTCGTCAGTACGGAAGAACAGCAATGCAGCTTCGTTAACGGCGTGACGGAACTGCAGGTGGGCGCCGGTGCGCAACTAAACCACTATCGCCTCCACCTTGAAGAAGAACACACCATCCATATCGGCGGCGTATATGTGCAGCTACAGCGTGACGCGCGGTTGGAGAGCTTTCTGTTAGGTCTTGGCAGTCTGCTTAAGCGTATCGATTTGCGCGTACAGCACCAGGGACCAGGCAGCCACTGCCAGCTTAACGGCGTGTATCTTCCTAAAGGCCGGCAACATATCGACATCCACAGTACGATTGAGCACGAAGCGCCAAACGGCACCACTGACGAAATTTTCCGCGGCATTATCGACGACCATGCGATAGCGGTGTTTAACGGCCGTATTCATATTCATCCACACGCGCAAAAAACGGTGGCGGAATTGAGTAACAAGAACCTGCTATTGACCAACACGGCAGAGATCAACACCAAGCCGGAATTGGAAATTTATGCCGACGATGTGCGCTGCGCGCACGGTGCAACGGTAAGCCAGATTGAAGAGCAGGCACTCTACTATATGGAGTCGCGCGGCATTGATCGGCAGGAGGCCGAAGTGATGCTTAGCTTTGGCTTCATTAACGAAGTGCTGAACCAACGGCGACTGGAACCTGTCAGAGGTTTATTACGACCGGTATTAGCGACCTGGTTTGGCCGCGACTCGGCATTAACGAGGCATATTGAATGACCAATTTGAACCTGACTTTGCCGCCCTACGCTACTGATCGTCCCGTGTTTGACGTTGAGCGCGTACGGCAAGATTTTCCTATTTTGCACCAGCAAGTAAACGGCCAACCGTTAGTCTATCTTGATAACGCCGCCACGACGCAAAAGCCAAATGTCGTGATTGATGCGATCAGTAATTTTTATCGCACTAGCAACGCCAATGTACACCGTGGTGCACATACCCTGAGCGATCGTGCAACGCAAGCGTTCGAAGGCGCCAGAGAGACCGTGCAGGCATTTCTCAATGCTCACTCTTCTGCTGAGATTATTTGGACGCGTGGCACCACCGAAAGCATTAACCTGATTGCCACCTGCTTCGCTGGTCAACGCCTGCAGGCCGGCGATAAAATTCTTGTCTCTGGCAGCGCGCATCACTCGAATATTGTGCCATGGCAAATGGCGGCAGCAGCATGTGGCGCCGAAGTGGTGCCGATTCCCCTGCAAGAGTCGGGCGCATTGAACATGCAGCGCTTCAAAACGCTGCTGCGCGATAAGCCTCGTCTGGTCGCCGTTGAACACGTGTCAAACGCGTTTGGCACCATTAATGATGTCGCCGAAATTATCGACCTCGCGCACAGCGCTGGCGCTCAGGTATTAATTGATGGCGCACAGGCAGTGGCGCATTGGCCAATAGACGTGACGGCGCTGGATGCAGACTTTTACGCGTTCTCTGCGCATAAATTATTCGGTCCAACGGGCATAGGCGTACTCTATGCGAAGCATGAATGGCTTGAGACCATGCCGCCCTATCAGGGCGGCGGCGAGATGATTGAATCGGTTAGCTTCGCCGGCACCACCTACAACCGGCCGCCCTACAAGTTTGAGGCCGGTACGCCGGATATTGCCGGCGCTATTGGCCTCGCCGCCGCGATTGATTATGTTAACGCGCTGGATCGCGTAGCGGCAGCAGCCCACGAGGTAAGTTTGCTAGATCATGCGCTGGAACTTGGAGCGGCGCTGCCCGGTTTCCAGCTGATTGGTCGCGCACCGAATAAAACCGGCGTGCTCAGCTTTCTGCTTGAAGGCGGTCATCCGCACGATGTCGGCACGCTGCTCGACAAGCAAGGAGTTGCCGTACGCACGGGTCATCACTGTGCCCAGCCGATTATGGATGAGTTAGGAATTCCCGGTACCGTACGCGCATCGTTTAGTATTTATAACACTCACGAGGAGATCGAATGTCTGTTCAGCGCCTTGAAGAAAGTCCAGACTTTTTTGTAGAAGCCCATTTTTTTGCAGAAGTAGACCACTATGACAGTAGAAATCGTACAACCCGGCCAACCGGTTAGCGTTACCCAGGCTGCAGTGCAGCATTTTCGCGACAAAATTCGCGACGGCGGCGCCGCCGGTATTCGCCTGCGCGTCAAGGAAAGCGGCTGTACTGGCTATATGTATGTGTTAGATCTGGCAGAGAGTAAACCGCAAGACGATATGGAAATCGAGCTGGCCGACGATGTGCGCCTGTTCCTCGATATCGACTCAATACCAGTTTTGCGAGGCGTGACGGTTGACTTTACCAGGGAAGGAATCAATCGCGTGCTAAAGTTCATCAACCCTAACGCCGATAGCTATTGTGGCTGTGGAGAAAGCTTCAGTATCAGTAAGGAAGCCGGCTGATGGAGCGCAGTGTTGTCGTCACCACTCGCGACTGCCCAGCGCGACTGGTGCCTGTTGGTACGCCAATTACGATTAATAAAGATACCTTCGTCACCATCACGCAATCGTTGGGCGGAAACTATACGGTCACTGTAAACGGCAATATGGCCCGCGTGGACGGCACCGATGCTGACGCCCTGGGACTGGAAGTCACCAACCTGCAGTTTGACCCGCCAGCCGATGACAGCATCTCTGAAGACCAGGTCTGGACCGCGCTGAAAACGATTTACGATCCTGAGATTCCAGTAGACCTGGTTAACCTCGGCCTGGTTTACGCAGTCGATATAGATCAAAACAGCAAGGTGGTGAAGATAACAATGACGTTAACCGCTCCCGGCTGTGGCATGGGACCCGTGCTGGCTGGCGACGTAGAATACCGCGTTGGCCTGGTACCAAACGTGCAGCAGGTCAACGTTGATCT
>JBBKXJ010000380.1:0-3145 GCA_037969395.1 Pseudomonadales bacterium | reverse complement strand
GCGCATTCAAGTCCTGGGCGTTGGTGGAGACTCGCAAATAGGCGGCGGTTTGCATGGGTGGCTATAAAAAGGGTGCATGGGACTATTATTGTACACAATTGGTCTAAGGAGGTCAGTCCTTTGTATGCACGCTATCCAGATTATAGTAACGATCATTTTACCATGCCCCATGACATCAATTGACACAACGGTCTACCCCCATCTCAATAAGAAACTCAGCGAGGAAGAACTTGCCCATTGTTATGAGATAAATGACGATGAAAAGGTTTTTATTCAGCGCCATGCTTGAAATGATCGAGGGTATCTCGTATTGGCCGCCATTCCGGTAGTCGCCTCAACCGCGATAAGCGATTGCCAGCGGCCCGTTGTTTATAATAGATTGGGCGCAAAAGGGGCGTTAATTCCGCTTATATTCATCCAGCTCCGCTTCGACCAGCCGGAAAAGCCGGAGCAATTCGAACCGCTAGAGCAAGATTGTCGCAACTCCGTCTCGGGAATCCCGGGCGAAGATGGAGACCCAGAGGGAGAAGCTCCTTTAATCCGCCTCGTATACGACGGCGCGCCGCGTAATCCCGCGCTGGCAATTGTTTTCGCGCGAGCCGCGATAGCGTGCAACCCGAACTGTAGCTGGCTAACGCTGTGTTGCTGGACGGAAACCACTGCAGACCCTTGCAGAAAGGCTTCCAGTTGGTCGATCGCCTGGAGACTGGGATCTTGCATCGTAATCATCCTGGCAGGATGAACGAACCCAGCCCCTTTCCCCCGGATTCAGACTCAATCTGTACTGGAAACCGAGGGAATCTTCAGACTCATTCTGTATTGAAAAACTCTGGCGCTTGACCGATAACCGTGCTAGGGGAGAGAATGGTAACGACGCAAACGCAGATTACGCTTTTTTCTATTTTGCTTTGCCCGCAAGGTGTGAGGCCCTGCCCAGGGCATTAACGGATCCGTCCTTTACGGGCCTGCGACCGTGCTGGTGTCGACAATTGGCAACGGCGTTAACGAGTTTACACTCGTTAACGGGTCTGGCGAATACCTGCTAACCCGTCTGACTATTCATAATCCGGGCAAGGGCCAACTGCTGTCCGGCCAACAACGCCAGCCACTGACGGAGGAATACCATGACTATTGAAACCATCGCCACCCAGGCGTTTAGCGACCAGAAACCCGGCACATCGGGTCTGCGTAAGAAAGTCCGCACTTTTCAGCAAGCCCATTATCTCGAAAATTTCGTTCAGTCCATCTTCGATACCCTGGAAGGCTATGCGTTTAAGACGCTGGTTTTGGGCGGTGATGGCCGTTTTTATAACCGCGAAGCGTTGCAGACTATAATAAAAATGGCCGCCGCCAACGGCTTTGGCCGGGTATTGGTCGGTCAGGGGGGTATTCTCTCTACGCCGGCCGCCTCGTGTGTGATCCGCAAGGAACAGGCGTTCGGCGGCATTATTCTGTCCGCCAGCCACAACCCCGGCGGGCCGGATGCGGACTTTGGCATCAAGTATAACGCGAGTAATGGCGGCCCCGCCCCGGAACAGCTCACCGAAGCCATTTACCAAAAAAGCCAGGTGCTCGAGCACTATCGCATTGTGGCGGGCCCTGATGTGGATCTGGATAATACGGGTATGTGTCGTGTCGGCGAGATGGACGTTGAAATCATCGACCCGGTGGCTGATTATGCCGCGCTGATGGAGCGTCTGTTCGATTTCGATCGACTCTACGACCTCATTCACTCGGGCGGATTCAGGCTGAGTTTCGACGCGATGAACGCCGTCACCGGCCCGTATGCCAAGGCAATTCTCGAACAGCGTTTGGGCGCGCCGGCAGGTACGGTTATGCGCGGCGACCCTAAGGAGGATTTCGGCGGCGCGCATCCGGACCCTAACCTGGCCCACGCCCCCGACCTGGCAGCCCTGCTGAATGGCGCCGATGCACTTGATTTCGGCGCCGCGTCGGACGGCGACGGCGACCGTAATATGATCTTGGGGAAAGATTTCTACGTGACCCCCTCGGACTCGCTGGCCATACTGGCCGCCAATGCGCATCTGGTGCCGGGCTATGCCAAGGGTTTGGCCGGCGTGGCCCGGTCGATGCCGACCAGCCGCGCGCTCGACAGAGTGGCGGATGCGCTGAACATCCCCTGTTTCGAAACCCCCACCGGCTGGAAATTTTTCGGCAATCTGTTGGACGCCGGTAAGATAACGCTGTGTGGTGAAGAGTCCTTCGGCACCGGCTCAGACCATGTGCGCGAGAAGGACGGCCTGTGGGCAGTATTGTTCTGGCTCAATATCCTGGCGGCGCGCAACGAATCGGTCGCAGCCACAGTATGGACCCACTGGGGACACTACGGCCGTAACGTCTACACGCGGCATGATTACGAGGGGCTTGTCAGTGACCGCGCGCAAGACCTGCTCGAAGATCTGCGTAGCCGGGTCGGCAAGCTGGCAGGGCGGCGATTCGGCGACTATGAAGTCGATCTGGCCGATGACTTCAGCTACACCGACCCGGTGGATAGCAGCGTAAGTGCTAACCAGGGCGTCAGAATAGTCCTCGACGGCCCCGACGGCGGTTCGCGTATCGTTTACCGGTTATCCGGCACTGGCACCGAAGGGGCGACGTTGCGCGTTTATATCGAACGCCACGAGCGCAACCCGGATAAACATCATCTGGAGCCACAAACCGCACTGGCTGATTTGATTGCTATCGCTGTCAAGTTAGCCGAAATTGATAAACGTACGGGACGTACTGCGCCTGATGTCATCACCTAAGTGCTATCCAAGGCCTCATTATGGAGTTTGACCCGCTTGCCATGTCCAATTGCGAACAGCTTTATCAAAAACCGGTGGCAACAAACGCATGATATTTTATGCACTACCATCGTTGGTGTGTTTGCTCGCCTGTGCCTACCAGAAATTTTATCCGCCTCTGATTATTGCTTTGGGATCAACACATTCATGCGGCTTCAGGTCGTGATATCGGTGCTACGATGTTGATAGTTCAAGGCGGATGAGTTTTTTGACCACACGGGTAGGTTTTCTTGACGGTGAGCCGCTTAGCGCAGGAGCAAACGGTTTGGGCCGACCTGAAGTACAGGGTAGGCCGGCTGGGGAACAGGTAATTTGCCGACAGCTTCAACTTCGCCTGA
>JBBKXJ010000379.1:0-21239 GCA_037969395.1 Pseudomonadales bacterium | reverse complement strand
TCGCGTGTTGATCTGTACCGCAATGCCAGCAGCGCGGCGGTGTATCGAATTGATTGAAACTATGGCGCTGGTTGCGAACTCTGATTCGCCGCTTCTAACAGTTCAGCATAGCTCTGCTGCAGACACAGCTCATAAAACTCAGAATCAGGCAGCATTTTGCGACATGACGTAAACGTTATGGAATGTATGGCCGCGCTGTGCGTCACTATGTGAAACAAACCCATCGTATGCCGAATCGGCCCCAGCCCGAGCACGCTATGTAGCTCCGCGCCGGCCAGCTGCAGCGGCTGATGAGGGCCGGGCACATTCGACACCATAACGTGATACGGCACCGGAATATCGTCGCTCATGCGGGTGGCGAACGATACGCTGCGCAGCGCTTCCGCCAGCACAGCGGGAGCGATGCTGTCGCTGATTTCCATCACCGTGCCGGTACCGAGCGCGTTAATTTTAGCCTTGCCCTCCAGCGCGTATTGATGCACTGCACGCAGGCGTGCTACCGGGTCTGCTATATCGCTGGCGAGCCCTATTTGCATGGTGACAATTTTGTTGCCGGGTGCGCCGTCGTCGCCTTTATTGCGCAGACTAACGGGTGCGCCGCAGACCAGTGAGTCCTGCGGCAGTTCGCCCTTGGCGCTGAGATATTTGCGCAAGCCGCCGCCGACAATACTGACGGCGATGTCGTTAAATGTGACGCGACGCACTGCGCGTCTTATGGTCGTTAAGCTGTGCGCTTCCATGCGAATAGCACCGACCACGCGCTCTCGGCTTACCTCGGCATTGAAGCGGGTTTTTGCGCGGGTCGGTGCGCTGGGGTTGTCGCGCGGCTGTTGTTGCTGCTGCCTGATTTTCGAGACCACCGGCAGCAGTTTTCTAAAGGTGCTGGCAAATTTCAGCGGGCGCAGCATCTGCTGCATATTGGAATTTTTCCACAGCTCCATCGCGTCGGGTGCTTTGGGTTGCCAATCATCCTGTTGCGCCTCGGCTTGCTGGCCGACACCGGCGTCGTGAATCGCACCGATCATTCGCGCCAGCGACATGCCATCTACCGCTGCGTGATGAATTTTCAGCATCAGCGCGAACGAGCCGCAGGCTAAGCCTTCGATTTGATCCAGGCCGCTAATCAACCAGGCCTCCCACAGTGGGCGCTGCATATTCAAGCCCTTGCCGTGCAAGCGCGCGAGCAGTTCGCAAAACTGCCGCCAGTCGCCTGGCGCGCTCAGAACCTCTTCGTGGATGTGTTTGTCGAGTTTAAAGTGGCGGTCGTCTACCCAATACGGTGCATCCATGCCCATCGGGATCTGCAGCAGTTTACGCCGAAACACCGGAAATCTATGCAGTATGGCGGAGAATTGCCGGGTGACGGTGGCCATATCAACGCTACCCTCTACGGCAGGCTGGTAGATCAGCACCGGGCAGACGTGCATTGGGGTGCGGACGCTCTCCTGATGCACGAACGCCGCGTCCAGACCTGAGAGTTGTTGCATGCTGCTAGCCCGCCTTGCACCACCGGAAGTAGTGGTGAGCAGCGATTGTAAAGCTAAACCTGCAAACTGGGGTAGTCGGTATAACCTTCCGGGCCGGGCGCGTATAACGTCTTGTTATCAAAATCATTCAACGGCGCGTTTTCTTTAAAGCGCCGCACCAAATCCGGGTTGGCAATATAGTGGCGCGCATAGGAAACCGCGTCTCCAATGCCGTCGGCAATTGCTTGCTGGCCCTTCGCCAGGTCAAAACTTTCGTTAACAATAAGCTCGCCGCTGAAGTGGGCTTTTGCGAGGGCGAAATTGTCTTTATCCGGCCACGGCGATTGAATCACATGCAGGAAGGCCAGGCCCAGTGAAAACTCTTCGGCTTCTGTGGGGTGTTCGTTCATCCACCACACCAGGCCAGGCGATTTGCCGTGCGGTAATATAACGTTGGTGCGAATGTTGTCCGGCCCCCATTCACAGGCTGCGGCGCGGGTTAGCGAACGAATGGCTTCTTTTACAGCGGCATAGCAACCGTAACCCGCCATGTCCCAACGCTTACCAGCTGAGCTGGCTAAATTGACAATGCTGCCGTCGCCTTTCAAATGCGGGTAGCAAAGCTTCATCAGCCGCATGGTTGCCAGCGGGCCAGACTGCCAGCCTGCTTCGAATTTATCGTCGTTCACGTCCAGCAGCTTACCGTTTGGCACTTCCTGCGCGTTGTTGACGAGAATATTAAGGCCACCAAACGTGCTGACCACGTGCTGCACCGTGCTATCCAGTGACTCAAGGCTTATGACGTCGCAGGCGATAGTAAGTGCCTCGCCGCCACGACACTCGATTTCTTCGCAGGTGGTTTCGCATTTTTCCAACGTGCGCCCGGAAACGGCAACTTTGGCACCATGTGCGGCAAACGCATAGGCGATTCCCTGAACAACGCCCTGACCGGCGCCGGTGACTAATGCGACTTCGTTTTCGAGAGCTTTGTTCATTTAGACTCCTGCTCAACGATTATGATAAACAAGCTTGGTCTAAATGGTACTCGCTAAAAACTGGAAATACAGGACAATAGCATTCGAATTTCTTGACAAATTTGTTCGCGACTTTCTATGCGAAGATAGCGCCAACAATGAGTTCAATGTTCGATAATAGACTGCGCGCCGTCGCGAAATACTTTCGGTGTCATGCCGGTCCAGTTACGAAATGAGCGCACAAAAGAGCTAGTTTCGGTAAAGCCTAGCAGCTCGCCCACTTCCTGTATCTTCATATCATTGCGCTGCAAATAATCTATCGCGGCGGCTTGTCGGCGCTCGTCTTTAATCTGTTGGTAACTTGCATTTTCTTTCATTAAGCGTCGGCGCAGGCTGGAAGCTGACCTGTGCAGGCTTTCCGCCATGGCCTCGAAAGGAGCAATGCCTTCACTAAAATCGGTGCCCAGCAGCGATTGGATAGCGTCGCTTGTGCTCGACATCTGGAGTGTGATTATGAATAAAAACACCGCAAACCTGGCACTGTTGTGCTCAAGTATTACGGTAACCGGATCCCTGTTCACCGGTAACGCGTCAGCGCAAGAGCCTGAGCCAGTGCAGAAGTTACAGCTTGAAGAGGTGGTGGTGACGGCTCAAAAACGCGAAGAATCTCTGACCGAAGCACCGCTGACAGTTAACCTCGTTGGCGCTGACGCGATGCGAGACGCGGCGATATTCCAGGCTGACGAGCTGAACAAGCTCACCGCCGGCGTGGAAATTCGAGTTGTGCATCAAGAATCTGCTGGATGAAGAAGGCATCCTCTCGCGCCGTGCCGCTGTGGTTGATCCCACTGGTTTCGCATTATCACAGGGCGGCACCACAGACTACAACGAGCTGATCCTGGTTCCACCACGCTCTGTTGGGGTAACAGTCGGTTATTACTTCTAGGCAGTAGCTTCGCGGTAATAATTGGAATCTCCTCCTACCCTGGCACTGCCCGGGTTTTTTTGGCAAAATTGCAGGGTTCTGCCAGCTATTGCGGTCGCATAAAGGGAAAAAAACCGTGTCCAAATCATTAAACGCTCATATTCGCCATGGCGTCATAAGCAACAGCGTGATGAACACGCTGTGTAACGGTGCCGCCGCCTGATTTTAATTGAAGGCCGGCGAAAACCCGACGCTACGCGGCAATATCATTGGCGATCTGATGGCCACTGCGGCGATTCTGCTGTTTATCGTGGCATTAATACTTATTCCACTTAACCGACGTAAAGTCCGAACGGGAAAGGTCGTCGCGCACAGCTGGGACAACCGCAAAGCGCTGCACCGTTTGTTGCAGCGCGCGCCTAAGTCGCTGTTCGTTCGCGCGCTGTTATTCGCCCTGTTTGGTATGTTGGTTATCGCGCCGCTAACTTTGTTGATGCGGTGGTCGGTAGGTGCTACCGAGTTCACACCGCTCGCTCACTCGATCTTCAAAGGTATATGGGCCGGGCTAATGGCAGCGGCCATGACTGTACCCATGGTGCTGCAAATGACGGGAGTGCTACAAGCACCGTTACCAATTCGTAGTTTTTTTTAGTCATAGCGCACGCCAGACTAAAACCTATGAAACGTGTGCTGATTCAGGCGGAATTACGAACATTCACTTGTTCCAACGCTGGGTAAACTAGCGCTAATGTTATGTCGTGAAACTACCACTTTTCACCCAACAGTAGTTTACCGAGGAGTCACATAGATGAGTTATCGGCATCTGCTCGCTGCCGGTAAAATCGGCAATATGCAGCTTAAAAATCGTATCGTGCTCGCAGCGATGGGAACCGAATATGCCGAAAAGGACGGTACTTGCGCCGAGCGCCTGTGGGATTCCTACGAAGCCCGCGCTAAGGGCGGCACCGGGCTGTTGATTCTGGAAACCAGCGCGGCCATGTGGCCGGCCGGCATGTCAATGCCGCGCATGGTTGGGTTCTCCGAAGATCGGTTTCTGCCTGGATTAACAGAACTGACCAAGCGCGTGCATCGCTACCGTGCTAGCCTTTGGCCGGGTAGAACCAGCCGATGCCGATAAAGCCATCGCGGCCGGTCATTAGTATTTTCTTTGCATGGGCCGCAAACTGTTGGCTGACCCCGAGCTGCCGAACAAACTTGCCACCGGTGAGGGAAAGTCAATACGGCCCTGCATTTATTGCTATGTATGTGTGGGTAAGATCTTTCTAAACCAGGCCGTTTGTTGCGCGGCTAACCCCGGCACGGGTCGCGAGGCCGAGTTGGATAACCTCACTCTAGTTGAGAAGCCGCGCAGTATTGGCGTGATCGGTGGTGGCCCAGCGGGCCTGGAGGCGGCTCGAGTGCTTGCCACACGCGGCCATCGCGTGACCTTTTGTGAGCGAGAGAAAGATTTGGGCGGCACAGCGCGTATTGCCCTACGAACCCAACGGCCAGCTGGTCAAATGGCTTAACCATTCAGTGCGTGAACTACCGATAGATCTGCGCCTCGGTTCAGTTGCGACGCCTGACTCAATTCTTGCCGAGAAGATAGACCACATTGTGGTCGCCACCGGTGCGCTGCACAACCTTAAACACGACGATGTCATTATTGTGCGGCAGGCAACTATTCGCGAAATCACCGCTGCAGGCGTGCATTAGGAGCAGGACGGCACAAGTCATATGGTGCAGGCCGACCAGGTCATTATTGCAATGGGTGCGCAGACTGATACGCGACTTGCCGATGACCTCAATAATAGCCGCGGCATCGCTACCAGCGTTGCCGGTGATTGTAAGCAAGTGGGTTACATAGATGGGGCTATGCTGAGCGCACGTCGAGTTGCTGTAGCGCTTTGATGATTGCACTCTGATGGTTATGGTTGCGCTCGAATAGCCGGCTGTCAGTAAGTAGAGCATGCTGTGGCTTGCCAGGCGCAGCGTAGCAACGGGCGAATAGTTGTTGTGGATGTCTGATCATTTTTTGTACGCCCGTGCTGGTGTGGCTTGCTAAGCAGCGCTCATTTGTTAAATAATTTCCTATCCCCGCCGCTGCGGTCAAACTAGATGGACCGGCTGGTGTAATATAGCGCCGGCCGACGTTGCCATTGCATTGTGGTAACCGGCTTGGGAATCACTATCTGCTAAATATTATGAGGTTTTTAAATGAAACGAGTATTCGTAGTGCTGGCGCTGTTACTGGCGGTCGGCTGTAATGATCAAGAGATGATTGTCGTCAAAGATGGAAAGTTTGATCAGACCGGTTTTCTGACCAACCGTGGCGCCGTCGTTCATCATCTGGGCTTGAATGTTCTAGGTGCAGACCGGCTCAAGCAATATGCCAGCGCGATCAACTTTATTGATGGCACTTACGTAATCGTTGATCTCGGTCGTTCCGACGAGAGTGCGCAAAACTCATTGGAGCAATTTAATGCTGATTACGACAGCTTTATAAAGAGTTTGAACACAACAGATGCTTATGATGGTAGGCAAATCATTTGTGTGCAGCGCAGTGTTACCTACGCACCGCCCGCATCGTGTGGTCGTATTATCCAGCCTGGCGAGTTGACAGCGTTATACGATCAGTGGTTTCCGGCAACGGCGGGTTAGGATTGGCTGCCTAAGCCTTGCCTGATTCTTCAGCATCGTGTCAACTTCTACATTAGTGTCGTCGTATCTGGTGTGCGCGTTGCTAACCGCACTGGCATTACCGCTGATGGCAATGAGCGAAACAGCCGTTGCGGCCAGCAGCTCTGCCACGCCGCTGGATGTTAAAAAACTGATGAGTCAGGCGGCGCGCGGTGATGCGCGCGCCAGCTTTTTATTAGGCGCGGCCTATGCGTCGGGTCAATCGGTCACTCGCGATCACAAAGAAGCAGTCTACTGGTTTCGCAATGCCGCCAAAAAAGGGCTTGCCGAGGCGCAGTATAACCTCGCCATTATGTATGCCACTGGCACTGCTGGCGTTAAATACAATCCCGCGACAGCGGCTAAATGGCATCGCAAGGCTGCCGAGCAAGGGCTAGCCGAAGCACAATACAATTTAGGCACCATGTATGGCACGGGCCGCGGTGTGGAGCGCGATGACAAACGTGCTGCCGAGTGGCTGCGCAAGGCGGCCGATCAGGGCATGGTGGAAGCCTTGTACAATCTGGCGGTACTGTATGAGTATGGCCAGGGCGTACCGCAAGATAGCGAGCGGGCGCTAACCAGGTATCAGCAGGCGGCCGATGCCGGTTATGTAAAAGCAAGACAGCGCTTGCGTGAGCTTGAAAGCAATGCAGACAGCGCTGACGATAATGTCATAAACAGCACGCGAAATACGGCTGTCGACTCTGACTTCGGAGCCAAAATCGCGCCTCGCCGCAGCAGCCAGCAACAGGCTGCAGGCGGACTTAAACAAACCCCGCAAAGCAAGACCGGCACGCTTCGCTCCGCGTCCACTGCCGCAGCAGATGGAGTTCGGACTGCTAGTTGGTTCGCCACTCTGGACCCTGATCGCTATACCTTACAAATTCTTAGTTTGACCAAAGAATTCAGCAGTCGAGCGTTTATTCGAAAGCATAGGCTGGAACAACAAGCTGCCTATTTTGCTGTGCGTAAAAACGACCGGACCTGGTACGCGGTCACTTACGGACTTTATGATACTGTGCAGGCAGCCGAGGCCGCCGGTAAATCCCTGCCTGATAGTATTAAGGATCTCAAGCCCTGGGTGCGCAGCACTGGCCGGATCCAGCAATCGATGCTGCGTTAAACGACCCTCAACCCTCAGCCCGCGCAAACTTGCTGCGGCTAACCTTTATCCTGCGGTTGCGCTATTTCACGGCTTTTCAGTTCGACCAGAGTTCTTCTCAGCGGTTTAGCGCCAACAGCACGCAGCGCGTTCTTGTACTGCACGTTGTTTGTGGCTTTGCTCGCTATGTTCTTTCGCGGAGATTGAGTAGCCCGGTCTTCGCGAGCGGACGTTTGCGCGCTACGCGACGCGCCTTGCTGCCGACCAGCTTGCACCTCTTCACTTACAGCGACCCCCTCAGCAGTTGCGGCAGGCGTCGCGCTTGCAGCGTCTGTTAGGCTGTCGTCCGCGCCAGCTACCGGTTTGCCCGGTTGCGCTGCCGCCGCTACCTCAATGCGATCAGTGTTGGCAGGCACCGGTGCAGCTTCAGCATTCTCCGCTGCGGTTAACTTGTTTGACTGTGCGAAACCGAATGTTATAGCGGGGAGCGAGGCTTGCTGTAGCGACCAGAACCCCAGCGCCGCACACACAACAGCCAGTGCGCCAACGGCGTACCATTTACTGCCGCATTGATGTAAACGTTTAAAACGGCTAATGGGTTGTGCTGAAATTACCGCCTCTGCTGCGGCAGACTGTGAGCGATACTTCTCTACCAGCTCGTCGGCGTCCAGTCCGACCAGTTCGGCGTAGCCACGCATGTGGCTCAGAAAAACTTTGTCGTTGGTTAAATTCGCGCAGCGGTTTGTCTCCATACCGCGCACATGGCTGACCATAAGGTTTAAAGCGCTGGCAACATCTCTTAACGAAAGTTGCAAACGTTCGCGTGCGCTGCATAGTCGATAGCCGGCAGTATCAGTCTCATGATCTGGTGCTGGCTGCGCAGAAGAGTCAGGTACGCTCATAACAGTCCTTTGATAAATTATTGGTACTATCTTGCATGAATAGTAAGCAAATTTCCACATTAGCTCTCTATTCTAACAACACATGTTCACCTGCAAACGGGTCGCTGACGTTCTATCTGCATCTCTTTGCACAACCCGGTGTACGCGCACGAGGCAGCGCAGGAAAACGTCGTGTTTGGCGTGCCGGATGCCGACATGGGTGAGGAGCTGGCCATGATCGCCTACGACGCAGCCGTCGTGCGCCCTTACGGTGACAGAGTTGCGCAGCCATCTGCAGTCTCGATTGGCGAACTTCCACGTACCAAAATACATTGAACTGACGCTCAAACCGCTGCCGCAGAATGCCAGTGGTAAGTTGTTCAAACGCAAATTACACGCTTTATTCGTGGCGAGAATGGCGGGTGTGGCGAGCAACCGCTCAGGTGTTTGCGGCAGAGGGTGCCAGCGTTATCGTCAATGATATTAGCGATGAGTGGGCGCAGGCCATGATTGCCGCTATCCCGCTCGGGCGCATCGCCGAACCCGAGGTAGTGGCGCGCACGGCGCTGTTTCTCGCCAGCTAAGATGTCTCATTTTTTACCGGGCAAACGCTAGCCGCCAACGGCGGCATGCACATGCTGTGAGGCTGGACTTATATTATGGAGAAAACGCATGAATAATAGATTAGATAACAAGGTGGCCCTTATCACCGGCGGCGGCACCGGTATCGGCGCGGCAGTAGCGAACGCCATTTTGTTTCTGGCCTCCGACGAGGCATCGTATATTACTGGCACCAGCCTGGTAGTCGACGGTGGCAAAACCTGCGAGCTTTCCAGTGCTGCCAATATGGAAGACTTCGACGCAACCTAACGTGATTGTTCTGAGCGTAGGCCTGCTGTCCACTCGATTTGACTAAAAAGGTCAGAAATGAGAAATAGCTCACAAAACAGCGCAATTCAATAGGCTGCTGTTGAGTGAATAGCTGCGAGGATGGTTTCAACAACTTGCTTAAACTGTTGAATCTAGTGTGGCAGAAGGGAGAAATTCCCTCGGCTTGACGTACGTGCTGTTAACTAAATCCTGGGGGCAAGCCCCCAGGTGATCGGGGTCCTGCGGTATTAAAGTGCGTAGTGCCCAGGTTTAGTTCGGCGAATAATGCCCTTTTGAGTGTAACGGCTAAGTGCTTTTCCAACTTGCACCGAATTTGCATTCATCGCGTTGGCTATATCCTGGGGAGTATGATTATCGTCGCGAATTGCGGCTAATACTCCCTCTTGGGTAACCATGTTAGCGCCGCCTCTTCCGGTCGATGCTTTTTTAGCAGCAGCTTTACCTTTAGCGGCCGGTTTGGCTGCCGCCTTCGTTTTTGCCTTGGCAGCGGTGCCAGTCTTCGCTGCTACTTTCTTGGCGGCCTTCGCTTTTGGCTTTGCTTTCGCCTTTGCTTTTTTGGCAGCAGGCTTCGCCTTTTTCTTCGCTCCCTCTACTGTTACTTGAGACACACCTAACGACGAAAGTAACTTCGCGTTGGCGCGCAGCTTCTTCAACGGCACGTGAATGTTAAGTTTTACTGCGGTGTTATCCGCGTACTGATAGGCCTGTTTGAGTAAATCGTTGATGGTTTTCACGATTACTTCTCCTCTAAAAATAATTGTTGTGGTTTGTAACCCGGGGAATCTTGTCTCCATCTATAGCGCTTGTCAATACCTTGGGGCGGAGGAAGGGGGCTAAAAGGGGGGTAAATGATGGTAAATTGATGAGAATTGACGATTTAGGAGGTGATTCGAAGAGAATGCCCTTCTGAGGGGGTGAGCGAGCTAACCTCAATTACTATCTTGTGGAGAGTCTTTGGAGCAGAAATTGTGCCCCATAACCGCTAAATGAGCACTGCCACACCATGCTGCTCGGAAGCGGGGCTGAACTCATGTTTGATAAGAGGCGCGCGAGTTGTTTTGTCCATTCACGGGCTGGTTTGCGAGAGTGTTTGTAACTCAGTTTACATGGAAGAATATAAAGGGGAGGGAAGCATCGTCAGTCGCCTGTTAAAGGTGAATTTTGTGCTGCAGACTCCTAAGAACTTATAGCCAGCCGCCCACGGCTTGTAATGGTCGCTGTAGATTGGCCGCACTGATCCAGATGGCTACACCCTGCCGTGATACGTCGATTTTGGAAGTGGGTAGATCGACTATGCCGGACCAGATACTTTCGTGATTGGAGAGTTCGGCCTGTTCAAGCCCGAGGACGACAAAATCGTGCCGCAATTTGCGACCCCGATTCTCGCCGGCCTTAACCGGCGTTACGAGATCAAAACCCAGTAACGCTACGTTGATCACAACGGGGCCCACAACTTTTTCAGTCGGCTCAAAACTGACCTCAATGTTGTCGCCACTTATATTAGCGCGCAGTGCACCGCTATTCTTCGCCGCTGGAAAATCCAGCTCCCTGCTTTCGAACCATTGCCGCCACTCGCGGCCGTTGTACAAAAACCCCGGGGTGTACACTGCCTTGACTGTATCCTCCCGAGCGTAGCGGTGCTGACGGCGCGTGTGCTCGCGCGCCGCAAAGCGATCTTTCCAGCCAATGTCGTCCCAGTAATCGACGTGGAAGGCAACGGGTATGATATCGCGCCACAATTGTGGTTTATCCTTCAACGTCGTCAGCCATTTGTCGGCTGCAGGGCAGCTGCTGCAGCCTTCGGAAGTATACAGCTCGAGTAATCCCGTTTGTTTCACTTTGCTCACCAGAGACAAATCTGTCGCGCCGGTGGAGGTACATATTAAGCAAAGTAAGCATAACGCTCGCCATCTTATTATCCGCATCGACTTTCTCCCGGTTAGTCGTTGTTTGAGGTCATTATCCGGAATATGTTCCCCCGACAAAGCCTTTGCTGGTCGCAACGACAAAACCGGGGCGCGTATAAATGGTGAGATCTCAAGTCTCCATTGTCTCGATCCATATCGCTAGCTGATCCAGGCTGGCAATCTGGCGCGATACGAGTCGTCATATTTTTGACGTAAATATTGGCGAACTCGTAGACCATAAACTACACTCTACGGGTTGCGTTCAATCGTGAGTAATACCTCCAACCTGTCAACAGTTATGCAGATAAAATCTATAAGCATAATGATAGCCTCGCAGCCATCGTTGCCCGGCTGTTTGAAGTTCTGCCGACTTAGCCGCTTCAGTTGCTACGCGCCGTTACGCTCGTATTTTTTGTTACTTCTGATCAGTATTCCCTGCTTCGGGCATAACGTAGACCTGGCAGCGCTAGAGGAGCCGGTCAATATTGCAGGGATATGGAAGTTTCATACTGGCGATGATCTTCGCTGGGCTGAACCGCAATTTGTCGATGCTAATTGGCAAGATTTGCAGGTGCCTAAGGATTGGGGGTCGCAAGGCTTTAAAGGGTACACCGGTTTCGCGTGGTATCGCCTGACAATCAAACTGTGTGCGGTGAACTGTAACGCACAGACTCTGGATAAAGACATTCTGCACCGACTTGCCGTTACGCTGGGAAAAGTGCAGAGCGCGTATGAACTGTACGCCGGTGGAGAGTTGCTGGGCAAGATGGGAGCGCTGCCACCCAATGCAGAGATTCGTTACGACGAGTTCGGCACGTTTCGCATACCTCGAACGGCAATCAACGAGGAGGGTGTGCTTGTATTGGCATTACGAGTTTGGTGTTCTGAGCTGGCCGGGCGAGCCTGGGAGGGTGGTGCATTCGATGGGCCGTTTATGCTTGGTTCAGTCGAGCAGTTAACCAGCCAGTTTTTTACCTCACAGTTACTGGTGCTGGTGCTAAGCGCTGTTTACCTGGTGTTGGGTTGTTATCACTGTTACCTCTATACGTGTCATCGGGCGTTCGCCGAGATGCTGTGGTTTGGCTTCTTTGCCATTGCCGTTGCAGTTTACAGCGTAATGAGCAGCCAGTGGCGATTCGCGCTACCGCTGGACTTCGCCACCTTAAAGAAGATCGAGTTCGCCGCTCTTTTTCTAATAGGTCCTATTATTATGGAATTTGTAGCGCGACTCACGGCGGTAAGACTATGGCCAGGTATACGTTGGTATCAATACTCATTCGTTTTGCTTGCAGTGATTGTTAGCGCCTCGCCGGGCGGTGCCATGAGCTTTAAGCTCCTCGTTCTGTGGCAAGTGTGGGTGTTGCCGGCCATTTTGGGTTCTATGGCCTGCGTTGCCAGACAAGCCTGGCTAGAAAATACGGATGCACGCAAAATATTGGCAGGCAGTCTGGTTTTAACGGTCACAGCGATATTTGATATCTTCACTGACCTGCGACTGGAAGGTTGGCCGGCCTTGGTGCCTTTAGGTTTTGCGGTGTTCGTATTGTGCATGCCTTTGCCTCTGGGCGACCGCATAACGCGGCTGGTGAAAACCTTGCAAACACGCACCAGCGAGCTGGCCGACCTGCACAAGAACCTCGAGCAAAGCGTCGAACAACGCACCGAAGAATTACGGGAGGCGAATCAACAGTTGGCGCGCATGGCGCATGTTGACCTGTTAACTCAGGTTGCCAACCGCCGCGCATTTCTTGAACACGCCGAAAATGAGATCGCCTGGGTACAGCGCAGTGGCCGGCCGTTTGCCATAATAGTTGCCGATATAGACCACTTCAAAATGTTTAATGACGAATTTGGCCACGCCTGCGGCGACTTTGTGTTGAGTGAGGTGGCCGCTACGCTAAGCAAAAATGTGCGCGCGACGGATATGTTCGCACGTTGGGGTGGCGAAGAATTTGTGTTTATTCTGCGCGAAACCAGCGCGCTGGGCGCAGTAGACCTGGCAGAAAAATGTCGCGTGCTCATCGAGCAGAAACGTTACGGATACAATGGCATGGAGTTAGGCGTCACCATGACCTTTGGCGTCAGTGAGTACCAGGCGTGGATGACAATCGAGGAATGCATGGAAGAAGCAGATGATGCGCTCTACCACGGCAAAGCGGCGGGGCGAAATAGCGTGGCGCGCAGTAAATCCAGCAACCAGCAAAGCCGTTCGGGCAGCGTCATTGTCAATTCGGAAAGCGCGTAGTTACTTGTAACTGTGACATAGTCAATGCTTAATAAAAAAATCCTGAAGTGATAATCCTAATCGCGCGCTATATGACGTAAACTCAAGCCTCAGCAATATCGATAGCTATTATCAAACTCTATGCTGAAAAAAGTTATCGGCTTGTTAAAGACGTCGTCACTGTCGCATTCAGTCCGTATTAAAAACATCCACTTGCGTAATGCATACGGTTTTTCTCAGGCGTGTGGATTGTTTTTGCTGCTGTTGCTGACAGGCCCCTGTTTTGCGCAGAGCATCGACTTTTTTGCATTGGAAAAACCGACCAATATAGCAGGCAAATGGAGGTTTCAAACTGGCGACGACCTCCGCTGGGCACAACCACAATTTGACGATGGCGGCTGGCCAGGGTTACAGGTACCGCTAGACTGGGGTCGCCAGGGTTTTGAAGGCTATACCGGTTTCGCCTGGTATCGCATTTCCCTTACGCTGTGCGCCGCTGAGTGTGCCAACGACCCGACGACCGCGCATAATCTGTACAACCTTGCCGTGACGGTGGGAAAGGTGATAAACGCCTACGAACTCTACGCCGGTGGGCAGTTACTGGGCGGAAGAGGAAGGTTGCCGCCAAATGCGGCGAATAGCTTCGATCAGTTAGGCACCTACCGCATTCCG
Source organism: Pseudomonadales bacterium (assembly GCA_037969395.1). Classification (GTDB taxonomy): domain Bacteria; phylum Pseudomonadota; class Gammaproteobacteria; order Pseudomonadales; family JAUIET01; genus JBBKXJ01. The sequence continues at coordinate 7,515 of JBBKXJ010000379.1, read as the reverse complement.
CGGTCGGCGATTGATGAGCAGGGCAGGCTCTTACTGGCGCTGCGTGTTTGGCGCTCCGAGCAAGCAGGGCGAGCGTGGGAGTCGGGGCCGTATGACGGACCGTTTCTGCTTGGCGAAACCGAGCAGTTGACCACTCAGTTTTTTTACTCGCAACTGTTCGTTTTGATTGTTAGCGCTGTATACCTCGTACTAGGCTGCTATCACTGCTATCTCTACACGCGCCACCGGGAACTAACGGAGATGTTATGGTTTGGCATACTTGCCATAAACGTTTCGTTGTACAGTTTTATGATTAGTCAGTGGCACTTTTCCCTGCCACTTGACCCGGCGATAATGCAAAAAATTGAGTTTGGCGCAATTTTCCTGCTGACGCCAATTGCCATGGAGTTTGCTGCGCGACTAATGGCGATACAGCTGTGGCCGGCCGTACGTTGGTATCAGTATTCGTTTGTCGCCCTGGCCGCGCTGGTAGTGCTCGTGCCGGGTCTTACTATTAACTTCATTCTCCTGACGGGATGGCAAATATACGTGCTGCCGGCAGCATTCGGTTTGATGGGGTTGGTAATGAGGCAAGCCTGGCTGGGAAACACGGACGCGCGTAAGTCTTTGCTGGCTTTCATGGTTTGTATCGTGATGGGGTTATTCAACCTGATCAGCGATATATACTTGCTGGGTCTGCCCGCTCTGTTGCCTTTAGGCTTTGCTGTATTTATGTTGTCGATGCCAGTGGCGCTGGGTGACCGTATTACGCGACTGGTTAAAACTCTGCAAACACGCACCATTGAGCTCGATGATTTGCAGAAGAATCTCGAGCACACCGTTGAGCAACGCACCGAACAGCTACAGAATGCCAACGGCCAGCTGGAGCGCGTGGCGCATATCGACCCGCTAACACAGGTAGCCAACCGGCGCGCGTTTTTGGAGCATGCTGAAAATGAGATTGCCTGGGCGCGTCGCAGTGGTAAGCCATTTGCCCTTATTGTTGCCGACATAGACCATTTCAAAATGTTTAACGACGAATATGGCCATGCCTGTGGCGATTTCGTCCTGACTGCAGTTGCACTAGTCTTAAATCAAAATGTACGTGCGACGGATATGTGTGCTCGCTGGGGCGGCGAGGAATTTGTGTTTATTCTGCGCGAAACTGATGCACAAGGCGCGGCAGAGCTGGCGGAAAAGTGCCGATTGCTGATCGAGCACAAGTGTTACGCTTATAGTGGTATGCAATTAGGCGTCACCATGACTTTCGGCGTAAGTGAGTACCAGTTGTGGATGACCATAGAGGAATGTATGGAGGAAGCAGACGACGCCCTTTATCGTGGCAAGGCAGCAGGCCGTAATACTGTAGCCCGCAGCAGCCTTAACAGTCGGCCAACTCGTGCCGACAACATGCCGGTCGGTCCAGAAACTGCATGACTGCAGCGCGCAAGGAAATACAACTACTCGGGTATCTTTGACAGACCTGCAAAACAATACCTCGCCAGATTGTTACAATGACTATCGGCATTGACTTCAAGACCAACCGGGAGTAGATTTCGCCCGTGAACGTCTTTGATTTTCTTATCTTTTTTATCGAAACAAGTCCTGCTGACATTTATTTCGCGGCGTCGTAGCAGCGAGCATGGGTCAGCTCCAATATCAGGAAAAACACTAGCAATGATTTTAGTAGACAACGCTCTGCGAGAGCGAGAAAAACAGGGACGCCCGGTACGCGTTGGGCTGATTGGCGCAGGCTTTATGGGGCGCGGCATTATCAATCAGTTTGTAAATTACGTGCAGGGCATGCGCCTGGTGGCCGTTTCGAACCGCACGGTCGAACATGCGCGAGAAGCGTACCGGCTAGCCGGCGCGGAAAGCGTTAAGGAAGCAGAGAATCTAACTCAGTTAGATGCGGCAATTAACGCTGGCGATTATGTCGTGACCGGCGACGCTGATTTGCTGTGCGAGTCCGACTGTATTGATGTATTGATTGAGTCTACCGGTCACGTTGAATTCGGCGCGCAAATTACTCTTAAAGCCATCGACTGCGGCAAACACCTGGTGACTATGAATGCGGAGCTGGACGGCACAGTCGGCCCCATTCTCAAACACTACGCGGATCGCGCCGGCGTTATCTTTACCGGCTGTGACGGTGACCAGCCTGCGGTACAGATGAACCTGTACCGCTTCGTGAAAAGCATAGGGCTAACACCGCTGTTGTGTGGCAATATCAAGGGCCTGCAGGACCGTTACCGTAATCCCACCACGCAAGAGGGTTTTGCCAAACAGTGGGGTCAGACGCCGGCCATGGTAACGAGCTTCGCCGACGGCACCAAGATTTCATTTGAGCAGGCCATCGTCGCCAACGCCACCGGCATGAAGGTCGCGACCAGAGGCATGCTCGGCTACGAATACGACGGTCACATCGACGATATGAAGGATCGCTACGATATTGACGAACTGAGAGCGCTGGGTGGTATTGTCGACTACGTGGTTGGTCCCAAGCCCAGCCCGGGCGTGTTCATCTATGCGTCTAACGATGGCGATGCCCAGCAGGCGCACTATCTAAATTACGGCAAGCTGGGCGAAGGCCCCTTGTACAGTTTTTACGTGCCTTATCATCTCACTATTTTCGAAGTATCGCTGTCGGCAGCACGGGTAGCGCTGTTTGGCGACCAGGTGATTTCACCGTTGGCCGGGCCGGTTGTTGACGTCGTAGCTACAGCAAAAATAGACCTTAAAAGTGGGCAAACGATAGACGGGCTTGGCGACTATATGACCTATGGTCTGTGCGAAAACGCCGATGTGGTTAGTGAGCAAAGCCTGTTGCCGATGGGCATTGCCGAAGGGGCCACGCTTATAAGAAACGTCGCCAAAGACAGCGTGATTACCCTTGACGATATTGAACTACCAGACAATGAAGCCGTGCAACTTCGTCAGCAACAGAACGAACATTTTTCAAAGTAAACGCGTAAAGGATATTTTATGGATAGTGCGAAGCAGGTGATCGACAGCGATCTCAACTATATATGTGAGCATCTCGAACACGAATTCTCGCAACTCGCAGGCAAAAATTTGCTAATTGTCGGTGGCGCGGGCTTTCTCGGTCATTACCTTGTGCAAGCGGTGCTGCACTGGAATTCGATCAGCGACGGCAAAGCGATATCTCTTACGGTGTTTGACAACTATATTCGCGGCGTGCCCGAATGGCTTTCTGCACTGGAAAGTAATCCGGCCCTCACGCTGGTTAGGCACGACATTACCGACCCGCTGCCGGATGACATGGGCGACTTTCAATATATTATTCACGCTGCGTCGATTGCATCGCCTACGTTCTACCGGCAGTACCCCATTGAAACCATGGACGCCAACGTTAACGGCCTGCGCAGCTTGCTTGAATACAGCGAAGCGCAAAGCAAAACAGTTGCACCGGTGGAAGGGTTTTTATTCTACTCAACCAGTGAAATCTACGGCGACCCTACGCCAGAGTATATTCCCACCCCGGAAACTTATCGCGGTAACGTTTCCTGCACCGGCCCGCGCGCCTGCTATGACGAATCGAAACGCTATGGCGAAACGCTGTGTGTGAACTTCGCCCAGCAGCGTGGCGTACCAATAAAAATAGCGCGGCCGTTTAATAACTACGGCCCGGGATTAAAAATAAGCGACCGCCGTGTGCTGCCCGATTTCGTCCGCGACGTACTCAACCACCGCGACATCGTCATGCTGTCAGACGGCGCACCGACGCGCACCTTCTGCTACATTACCGATGCGATTGTCGGCTACTACAAAGTGCTCGTCAAAGGGCGTGCGGGGGAGTCTTACAATATTGGTACCGAAGCACCGGAGATCAGCATGAAAGTGCTGGCGGAGAAAGTGGTTGAGCAAGCGGCCAAATTATTCGACTACAAAGGAAAAGCTGTTTTCCAGGAAAGTGCCGACAAAGACTATCTGATTGACAACCCGAACAGACGCTGCCCGAATATTGACAAAGCTCGGCAAGAGTTGGGATACGACCCGAAGGTAACGGTCGACGAAGGTCTGGAAAAAGCACTGCTTTGGTATAAAGACAACAACGAGGGGGCAGACGAATAATGAAAGTTTCAGTAGCGGGAACAGGCTATGTCGGCCTGGTATCGGGTGTATGTCTGGCCGAACTTGGGCATGAGGTTGTTTGTGTTGATATAGACCAGGCCAAGGTCGATAAAATCAACAACGGCGAACCACCTATCTATGAAGACGGGCTGGAAGACCTGCTGGCCAAAAATATCGGTAAGCGCCTAAAGGCCAGCAACGATTTGCATAATGCTGTACTGAATAGTGATCTCACCCTGATTGCGGTCGGTACGCCCTTCGATGGTGAGGTGATTGATCTTAGTTATATAAAAGCCGTCGCGGCTGAAATAGGCGCGGCGCTGGCCGAGAAAACCAGCCATCATATGGTGGTAGTGAAGAGTACTGTAGTGCCCGGCACCACCGACGACGTTGTTCTGCCAATACTGGAAAAAGAGTCCGGCAAAGTCGCAGGCAAGGATTTCAGCGTGGGTATGAACCCGGAGTTTCTTAAAGAAGGCGAGGCGATCAAGGATTTTATGAACCCTGACCGCATCGTGTTGGGGGCCTCCGACCCGCGTGGCACCGAGTCATTGCAGAAGCTGTACAGCGTTTTCAAAAAGGTCGACAAATTGGAAACGAGTTGTCGCACCGCAGAAATGATCAAATATACGGCCAATTCTTTGCTGGCAACCCTCATCTCATTCTCCAATGAAATTGGCAACCTGTGCGCGGCAACCGGTGGTGTCGATGTTAAAGATGTGATGGCGGGCGTGCATCTCGACAAGCGCTTAAGCCCAATACTGGAAGATGGAACGCGAATCACACCGGCCATTACCACTTATATAGAAGCAGGTTGTGGTTTCGGCGGCAGCTGTTTCCCTAAGGATGTAAAAGCCCTGGTCGCTTACGGCCACGCGCAAGATGCGTCAATGGCACTATTGGAATCAGTAGTGAAAATTAACGCCAGGCAACCGTACAAAATGCTGGAAATTCTCGCCGATCATTTTGCCGATTTGACCGGCGTCAAAGTGCTTGTTCTTGGTCTGTCATTCAAACCCGGTAGCGATGATATGCGCGAATCACCGGCTATTCCAATTGTGAATTCTCTGCTCGACCAAGCCGCGCGCGTGTCGGCTTACGATCCCGTTGCCGAGGAAGAAGCCAAAAAAATATTCGGTGACAGCGATATTGAATACGTGTCGGATTTAGAAACTGCGATAGGCAATGCTGACGTTATATTACTGGTCACCCGCTGGCAGGAATTTAATGTGGTACCGGAGATCGTAGCGCGTCTGGCAAGGCAGCCGCTGGTGGTGGATGGTCGACGTATGCTGAACAGGGATCAGATAGCAAACTATGCCGGTATAGGGCTGTAGAGTAACTGTTTAAACCGTTAGGTGGATGAGCCCCGCAGCGACGTAATCCACTACACTGGCTACTTGAAAAACCAGCCGACACCAAGTGTTAAACCGAAAGAGCTTTCGCGCTCTAGCAGCGGGCTGGCGGCAAATTCCGCGTTGGCCAGATAGTCATAGCGTACGGTGCCGCCCATCCAAAGCTGACCAACCCGCTTGCGTAGTGACAATTTGAATATCGCTCCACTGTAGCCACTGCCCACAGCGAATGCCGGGCGCTGTTCGTTCGCGTAGCGGTTCTTAACGGCGTAATAGTAGCTGTGGTAATCGCTGTCACCAAATAACAAGCCAAAGCGCGTCAACCAATTCCAGCCGCCCAGCCATTTTTTTCGCTCGTAGCCGATATAAGGATTAAATACCAGGCCGACCGATTCGGCCGTGGTCAGATCAGTCGCGCCAATGATTCGTAATGGCAGGTGCAGTGTCCAATCGCCGCTGGAATCTTTATCTGAAAGAGTCACGATAAGCGACGGCCCAATCTCAAATGCCGGCAGCAGATCGGGCATACCCTCACGCAGTTTATTGTCGTCAGCACCAATAACGAGTGACGTGTCGGCGCTGACGTTTAACTGTATCCGGTCACTGTTAAAAAACTCGCCGCGCACATTTTCATCGTCAACCTTCAAAAAGTCGCCACGATAGCGGAACATAGGGAAGGGCGCTGCCAGGGCACGATAGCGGTCTGAGCCTCTATAGTCGGGCAAGTACTGCCCGCCGGCTCCAACGCCAAATTCCCAGCGCGGCTTCTCTTTCTTATCAGGTTCAGCGGCGGCAGTAACCGAAGCGATCACCAAACCGATGGCAATTGCCAAGCGAGACAATATTTGCGGCACAATGTTAGCAGGCGCAGGGGTGCGATAAGCCATTATAAGCCGCTACCGCAGACTGGCAGCGTGTAAATGGATTGCTGTAGCAAGCCTGCCGATTTTTCATCAAGGTAAAATTTTTCCACGCCGCCAGCCGAAGAGCCTGCAAACTCGTTGCTGCCAAAGAATGAGCCTTGCTGCAGCGAGCGCGGTATTGGTAATTCACGCAAATGTGCCTCAACAACTGCCGCATCGACCGGGTAAATTGCATTCGCAACCCACGCGGCGCGCTCTAACACTGCTGCATCGCTAATTCGTCCGCGTTGACCTGATTGTATGATGTAAGCGCCGGCGGCTGCGCCACTTTGTGGGTTATTGGTCACCGCGATTTCTTCCTCAATGTCAAAATGATAGCTCAACATTAGTGTGTCGAATAAAGTTGCAAGGTCTTCCCTGATGGTGCTGTAAGCGTAGTAAGTGATCGCGCCATCTGGCGTGAATTCTTCGCTAACCGCAGGTGGCTGCAACGCACGTTGAGAGGCAGTGGCCGGCTCCCCGGCGAACGACACTGCGGCCAGGTCGTCCATCAGTTTTGACTGTAAGGGATAGCGACTGGCAAGTTCGCTTGACTTCAGTTCACTTGTAAAACCAGCGTAGTAGTAAGGGCTGCGAGAATTTTGCAGCGTATCGAAGCGGGAAGGGTGCATGAAATCAACCGCATGCGCCAGCTCGTGATAGAGCAGATACGCCAGCGGAATTCGTAAACTATCCACGCTGCGCACTCCGGTACTGGTGGCAGCGGGTCGTAGGCGCACTGAGCGATCGTTTTGTACAAATCGCCACGGCAGGGCTACCTGCAGTGCGTCACCAAAGCCACTGCGATAATCCTCTTCCTGATTGACTTCGGCCTGCTGCGCTGTGGTCAGCCAAACGTAATTGGCATCGAGATAGATTGCACCGGTACCGGGACGAAAAAATGAGGGGCGAATGTCGCTGGCAATCACAATCGCTGTAACCGAGCGCAACATCAGCAACAAGTCATCAGGCAAGGTTTCTAGCACGCAGAGAAAGTTATCCCCCATCCATTGGTGCGACACGAGCACACGCTGCATCACAGCCTCAATATTCGGCGCAGCGTTTTCCTGACCTAAAAACGGCAGGCGCTGTAAATTGCATTGTTCGGTGTTAGCGCCCTGGTAGGTGCAGGGCTTCAATGCTGACGCGTAGGAGCTTTGCGCTGTGTATGGAAAAACGTCAAC
>JBBKXJ010000378.1:0-4803 GCA_037969395.1 Pseudomonadales bacterium | reverse complement strand
GGTCTGCAGTGCGGTGTAGATCTCCACCAATCTGGCCACGCGCTTTTTCTTGAAGAGGGTTCGCAAGGTTTTCTGGGCATCCGGTTGAGTTAGCATGGGGCACCTGTGATACATCAAGGATCATATAATCCTAACTGTACCACAATCACACGGTTTACCCTCGAAAAACGATCAATATTTAGTCTGTTCAAGGGGGATTAGGGGGATTCAAGCGGTTTCGTGCGTAATGGATACAGTCACCGAGATACAGTTGGGACTCAGACAAAAGCAAAAAATGCTCGAATAGGCGAGCTTTGCGAAAATCCAACCGAGTTTTGCGCCCATAGTTCCTTTGACTGGAAGAATCCGGCAAATGCAGCAAGGAATTATTCATCGCCACTATCCAGAACGAGAGCTTGCTCTTTATATTTCTCTAGCTCTTCCCTGACTGGCCTCCATATCCTGCCGTGATACGCTGCCTTTATGCTGGAGAACCTCTTTTTCGTTAAAGCGCAAAAACGCATCCAGCTTTTCGACCCATTGACTCATGTACATCTGCCGTTTTTCCACAGCTTGTAGTTCAGCGTAGACAAGGAACTGCTCAACCAACAATTCCAGCCGTTTCAATTCAAGTTCCTGGAGATAATTCTTGGCGATCCTAGACTCTTTGGCCGTCACCACTTTGCCTGACCAATTGCTAATACCCAAAAATGGCTAGTTTTGTATAGCCATTGGACAAAACCTCATGCCGATTGATACGTCGAGATGTGCTTGTATATTAATGGCATCGACATCGACCAGTGAGCTACCGTTGGTAGCTTAGCCTCCGTTTGCCCTGGTCTCAACATTTCCGCCGTATACTTCTGGCACCAGGTTCTGTTCACTCATGGGAGGACGTACGTACCCGATTCCCTCTTCTTTGCGTGACGGAAGTTCCTCCCGTTCGGGCGTCAAGTCCTTGTAGGGAATCAGGCTCAGCATGTGGGCCATACAGTTCAACTGCGCGTGCTCCTGCACTTCGGCGTCCAGCACGTACCATGGTGCCTCGTCGATATTCGTATGGGCCATCATCGCATCTTTGGCTTTGGAATACTGCACCCAGCGCTGCCGAGCCTCCTTGTCGACCGGTGTGAACTTCCAACGCGTGCGGGGGTCGTCCATCCAGCTTTGAAAGCGACGCTCCTGCTCTTCGGCGCTCACGGAAAGCCAGTATTTGAGCAAGGTAAATCCTTCTCGCACCAGCATACGCTCGAACTCTGGGCATTCGTTCAAGAAATGCCGGAACTCCTGCTCGGTGCAGAAACCCATGACCCATTCGACTCCGGCGCGGTTGTACCAGCTGCGATTGAAAAAGACCATTTCTCCTTTAGCTGGCAGCTGCCGGGCATAACGTTGAAAATACCACTGCTTGCTCTCGCGGTCGCTGGGTTTGCCCAAAGCCACGACCCGCGCCATGCGCGAGTTCAGTCGCTGCATAATGCGCCGGATCACTTCTGTCTTGCCGGCCGCGTCACACCCTTCAAAAAGGATGATGATTCTCAAATCTTGATCCTTGACCCAATACTGTAATTTGGTCATCTCTGTCTGCAACCGGCGCAGCTCTTGCTGGTAATACGCTGGCGTAATGATCGCGCTTTCGTCATATTTTTTGTCCATAATCCTCTCCATATCTAATGCTTGGTTATATGCCGCATGTTGCGTTTATTGGTCAGCTCAGTTATTTTCAAACCCTGAGCCGTAGACAAGGGGGATGTTGTTGTATTCTTTGGTGGACGGCCGTTGGTAATCCGGTTCCTCTCGTGGCGGGAATTCGGTCAGATCGGGGGTCAGATCGTGGTAAGGAATCATGGTCAGCAGATGGGCGATGCAGTTCAAACGCGCGTGCTTCTTGACGTTGGCCTGTACCACGTTCCAGGGGACTTCGTCAATGTCTGTATAAACAAACATGGCGTCCCGGGCCTTAGAATACTCATTCCAGCGCGCACGAGATTTCATATCCATGGGGCTGAGCTTCCACAGCTTACGCGGATCCTTGTTGCGGTCTTGAAAACGCTCCTCTTGCTCCTCGGCGCTAATATCGAACCAGTATTTAATTAAGATGATCCCTTCCCGTACCAACATGCGCTCAAAGACGGGACACTCATGTAAGAAGTGGCGGTATTCATCCTCGGTGCAGAAGCCCATGACCCACTCCACGCCGGCGCGGTTGTACCAGCTGCGGTCGAAAAGCACCATCTCGCCCTCCGCCGGTAGCTGTTCGATGTAGCGCTGAAAATACCATTGTCGCTGCTCCAGATCGCTGGGCTTGGGCAGAGCAACGACGCGCACCATGCGGGGACTTAGGCGGCGCATGATCCGCCTGATCGCTCCTCCCTTTCCTGCCGCATCACGTCCCTCGAAAATGACGACAACCCGTAAACCCTGTTCTTTAATCCAGTATTGGAGTTTTACCAGTTCGCCCTGGAGTTTGGCCAGTTCGCTATCATAATATTTCCGGTTTATCTTGCCGTTCTTCTTGTATTTCTTTCCCATTGAAGATTTCCTTCCCATTTATTCATCAGACAACACCACATTTAACTTCCCACCAGCACTCCACATTATTTTCCTATCCTTCCATCAGGCTGGGAATAAGCCAATAGCTGCCGCGCAGTTGCTCCCAAAGCTTAAAAACGTGGTTCAACATTTTTCGTTTCGCACTCCTGCAGTGAGATTGCCAGGGCGAGGCGCACCGCGTCGCTATTAGAAAATCGTGCGGCCGTTCGCAAAGCCCTGTAGAGCGAACAAGTTTATTGCTTTGGCGCCCTTCGTTCTGTTCAACCCAGCGCAATTAACGCCATGCCGCCAAAATACAGTACCAGCACTAAAAAGCTTTCAAAGCCGATGTTGCCAACGCCACTTTTTTCGCGGCGCAGCAGACCGAGCAATAGAATACCGGTGAGCAATATGGTCAGCGCGATAACAAAAGTCTGCTTATTGGTGATGGCATGATAAATCGAACCATCGCGATAGGCGAAATCCGCGAACGCAAGAAATAAAACGTCGAAACAATTACCACCGATAATGCCGCCGACGGCCAGTGTCAGCGAACCCTGACGCACGGCGGCGACATTGGTTACCAGCTCGGGCAACGAAGTAGCGATAGCCGTTATCAGCGTACCGACCACGCTCTCGGAAATACCCACCCGCTCGACCAGACCTATGCCCGTTTGCGCCACCAGGTAGCCGCATAGCGCAACCGTTAGGCCGAGCATCACAAAACCCGCCCATAATGCCAGCAAGCCTTTACCTTTGGCGCTTGCTTCCTCGGGCTCATCGACACGGGTTTCGTCGGTGTCGCGCGGCTCCCATAAGTGCTCAGATTTCGCTTTTGACACCAGCCGCAGACCGAACGCATAACCAACCAGCAGCAGCCACGATGCGGGATGCGTGGCAGCAATGGTGAAATCTGGTCCCGCCATCGCCAGCAACGGGAGTGCCAGCAAGGTGCTCAACAACGCCCCTTGCGTGAGATTCTCTGCCGATGCAGCAGCATGTTCGAGATTGGCGCGTTTGTAGGCGATATCTGCCAATGACAGAAACATCGTTTGCGCCGCAATCCCCCCGATGGCGTTGCTAACCGCAGTTCCGCATAGCCCTCGGCCGCTGCGGTCACCGAAGTAACAATCCCCGGCAAGGAGGTCGTGCCGCCCAGCAGCACCGCGCCAAACAAAGCCTCCCCCAGCCCGGTCTCGTCGGCAAGGCGGTCCGCCAGCCGGGTCAGGCGAATACCGGCTGCAGTGATCACCAGCGCCGCGCCGATAAACAGCGCCACGATGGCGGCGATAGGCCAGTTGTCGAAGCCAATCAGTGTCATTATTTTCTCCCCTCGAGGTGACCGGCTCGCGCCGCGGCAAACAAAAGCGGTTAAGGCGTAACCAAGCGTTGCGGTAATTGTGTCTTACGGATTAAGCGCCCTCAGCTATTCGGTTTCAGTAGGCGAGCCACACGCAGAAGCAGCAAGGTAAGGACCGTAATGACCAGCGCGAGTATCCATTGTGACAAGGCTACGGCAATACCGATGCCCGCGACCAGCAGCAACGACGCCGCGGTCGTCAAGCCCTCCACGGCGTCTTCATGTTGGTGGCGAAAAATGGTGCCGGCGCCCAGGAATGCGACGCCGGTGACAATCGCCTCAACGATACGAATAGGGTCCGTTCTGAGCGTCTGCGGCGCCGTTTCAACCGCGAAATGCGCGATCAGAATATCTGCCATACCCACCAGCAGCGCCGCCGTGCAGGCAACAAAAGCATGCGTTCGTAGACCAGCCGGTTTATCGGCGTATTCTCGCTCCAGACCAACCATTCCGCCGAAAACGCCGGCAATCAGCACCTGCATCGCAATGTGCAGCTGTTCCTCGTAGTTGTTGAGCACTATCTCCAACATGTGTTTCGACCGTTGCCATATTGTTGTGGGCCGGCGAGAGGCTGTTGTGTTAGATCACAGCCGCCCTCTGGCAATCGGGCGAGTATAAGAGGAATTAACGCCCCTTTTGCACCCAATCTATTATAAACAATGGGCCGCTGGCAATCGCTTATCGCGGTTGAGGCGGCTGCCGGTTACTATAAATACGTTAAACGCTCGCACATTGAGCATAAATCACCCGTAAATCTGAAATCCCTCGCTAGAGATGCCGCCTCAGCCCACAGGGCGCCCTGCCAACCTCTCTCTTGAGCAGCATTTATCGTCACATTCCGCTGTGGTTCGTTCTAGAAAAGTCTTGCTTGCGGCGGCGCTCGTGGTTCTGGAAGCTGATTAGCTGAGGCAAGTGCCGCGGATTTTGCATCC
>JBBKXJ010000377.1:0-7389 GCA_037969395.1 Pseudomonadales bacterium | reverse complement strand
GCGGCCGCACTGGAGCGGAGCAGTGAGCACCCCCTTGCCAACGCCATCGTGGACAAGGCGCGGGAACTGGAACTGGATCTCCCGGAGGCGGCCGATTTTGAATCGCCCAACGGCAAGGGCGTGGTCGGCCAGGTAGAGGGGCGCCGGGTAGCGCTGGGTAATCGCCTGCTAATGGATGGCGAGCAGGTGGACCTGTCCTCTCACACTGACGAAGCTGAGGCGCTGCGCCAAGATGGCGCCACCGTCATTTTTGCAGCGGTGGAAGGCCGTATTGCAGGGCTTATTGCCATTGCCGACCCGATCAAGGAGAAATCCGCCGCCGCTATAAGGGAACTGCGGGAAGAGGGTATTCGGGTCGTCATGCTGACGGGGGATAACCGCACTTCCGCCGAGGCGGTGGCCCGTCTTTTGAATATTGATGAGGTAGAGGCAGAAGTTCTTCCGGAGGACAAGGGCAAGGTAGTGCAGCGACTGCGTGACGAGGGCCGGGTTGTTGTCATGGCCGGTGACGGGGTTAATGACGCGCCCGCGCTGGCTCTTGCAGACGTGGGAATCGCCATGGGCACTGGCACCGATGTAGCGATTGAAAGTGCCGGTGTGACCCTGCTGCGCGGTGACCTGACCGGCATTCTCGAGGCTCGGCGGCTGTCCCGGGCCACCATGCGCAATATTCGCCAGAATCTCTTTTTCGCATTTGCTTACAATGCGGCCGGTGTGCCCATCGCGGCGGGTGTACTTTACCCATTCACTGGCTTGCTTTTGTCGCCGATTTTAGCCGCTGCGGCGATGAGCTTAAGCTCGGTATCGGTGATTACCAATGCCCTGCGGTTGCGGCGTATCAGCCTATAGCAATGCCACGCATGCTCGGCGAACTTGTGCTTTTCTTGATAGCGGTCATTCATAGCACCTGTTTGCGCGGCCAAAAACCGGCCCTTCGAGCGATCAGCGATCCTACTGTGCGGAAGCGAACAGACGGCAGCCCGCGATTGAGTAACACTACTGAACGCGTTGGTTCTGATCCAACTGATGGGTCATTACATTGATACTGGAAGGACAGTTGAAGCAACGACATAAGGAGGCCTAAAGATGAAACTAAATGCTGCCAAATTTGGCTTGGCCTGGGCAATCACTTTCGCAATTTTCTGGTTGGTTTGCAGTCTGTTTGTCTGGCTTATGCCGGGCGCGATGATGGGTATCAGTGGACACATGATTCACGGCGATCTGTCGGCCATAAACTGGCACCTATCTCTGGCAGGTGCAGTGGCGGGACTTGTCGCGTGGTCGCTGCTGGCCGGCGTTACCGGATGGCTGGTAGCGCTCGTGTACAATCGGCTGCTCTAACTCCGTGCCCCTGTCCCTGGCGAATTCGCAAATCAAGCCGCTATAGATTTCAGCCAGATATCATTTCATATTCTGCCTGGCTCTCCCATCGCTTCAATCTGAGCATTCATCGGAGCTACGGAGATAGCGTCTACATCGATGAGGTCTTTGTGAAGATCAGTGGCAAGCAGCTTCGGTAGTCTACAATCTCGGTTATAATCTAGTCAGGGCTGAACACTATAGAAATCTCAGGAAAAGCGCGTTCACATAATGGAGTAGGGCAGTGGCATAAGCCCGGCGGGCTGATTTCTTGGCACCCAGGAAGTCACTTGTCAGAACCTTGCAGGCCGTCTGACGATGCAAACCGATAAACATCTAAAGTAAATGAAGACAGAGGGCACACCGTGGTTAATGACGCTTACGTAGAACACAACAAAATGAAACGACAGGCATGGTTGATACTACCACTGGCTTTGATAGTGATTGGGCTCATAGTGTTTTTTGGTGATTACGACCGTGGCAAACTACCCCAACCTAAGGTTCTTGCAAGCTCGCCGCAGGGTATGCAGCTTGAATTACCGGTTGTTTCGACCACTCCCGAGGTGAACTGGCAAACGGAGTGGGCGCCCAGTTCGGACGACGCACGACGGCAAGTATTGCAGTCGCTCAGTGAGTACGCCGCTAGTTTCAAACAATTACGAACGCTGCTGGATGTCTGGGCGGAGCCGGGATCAGCTGAACGGGAAAAGTTGGCCCAGCGTTTAGGTAAGGCATTGGCGCACTATAATCTTGGCCGAGTGAATCAAGCGGTTATTCCGCCTGCTGCCCTCGCTATGCTTGATAGCGGCGCGCTGCTGGTCTGTGCTGAAGAGGATCTCGAACTTGCCATGCGCATGCTGGCAGCGCTCACCCCATACCTGGGTGGTAAAGTCACCGTGCGCTTTACTCCAGAGCTCGCCGCGCAGTCCATGCATCTCTATCTGTTTGGCACACCTTATTTTAGTGATCTGGGCCAGGCGAAGTTTGCCGATGGATCTATGTAACATGTGACCGAGCGCTTTGAGAATCTGCTGGGTGGATGAAGGCTGTGGTTGCGTGTTGGAGCCCGGAAGCTTAAAGGGAATTTTCGTCAATTCCAGCGATCCCATTACACGGGCATACTGCAATGGCGAAAAGGGATGATTCCAAAATATTTTGTTAGGGAGCGATGGTATGGATAGACGAAAAGTGGATATCGCTATTATCGGCGCCGGCACGGCGGGCCTCACCGCCTATAACAGTGCGCGAAAGCATACCGACAGCCTGGTATTGATCGAAGGTGACACCTACGGCACCACCTGCGCCCGGGTGGGCTGCATGCCCAGCAAGCTGCTGATTGCGGCGGCGGAAAGTGCCCATGACGCAGCCCGGAGCCGGATGTTCGGTATTCAGGTTGGCGAGATTGTAGTCAATGGTGAACAGGTGCTGGAGCGTGTGCGCAGGGAGAGGGACGGGTTCGTCGGGTCGGTGCTGACTTCCATGGAGGTTATCCCCGCTGCCCACAAGCTGATGGGATGTGCCCGTTTTCTCGCTCCGGGGAGGCTGGCGGTTGGCGACAACATGAAAGTGGATGCGGATCGTATTGTTATTGCGACCGGGTCGAGTCCCAATATTCCCGAACTGTTTCAGGGGTTGGGTGAACGGCTGCTGGTGAATGATAGCCTGTTTGAATTGCCATCGCTGCCCGCCTCCGTCGCGGTCTTTGGTTCCGGGGTGGTGGGGCTGGAACTGGGGCAGGCATTGAGTCGCCTGGGCGTGCGCGTGCGCATGTTCGGCCGAAGTGGCTCCCTCGCCGGGATCGCCGACAGGGAAATACGCGCCTATGCAGAACAGTGTTTCAACGAGGAGTTCTATCTTGATACCCGATCCGAGGTGACACATCTTTCTCCGGTTGAGTGCGGTGTCTCGGTCAGCTTTACACATCGGGACAACGGCCGGGTGACAGAAACGTTCGACTATATTCTGGTGGCGACCGGCCGTTCACCCAATCTCGATGGCTTGCATCTTCACGACAGTGGACTGACTCTGGATGACAGCGGAATTCCGGTGACCGACTCATCGACACTGCAATGCGGGAACAGCCCGGTTTTCCTGGTGGGGGACGCCAATCGCCAGGTTCCCTTCCTCCACGAAGCGGCTGATGAGGGCAGGATTGCCGGAGATAATGCGGGCCGCTATCCGCAGGTGATGTCCGTCGAAAGGCAAGTACCTTTTTCCGTCGTCTTCAGCAGTCCGCAGATTGCCACGGTTGGCGTCCCGGTTGGTCGAATGTCCGCAGCCGAAAGTAAAAACTATGTTGCGGGCATAAGCTCGTTTGAGGATCAGGGCCGGAGCAAGGTTGTCGGCAAGAACCGGGGACTGTTGAAAGTCTATGCTGAACGTGACAGCTGCCTGTTTATGGGCGCCGAGATGTTCGGCCCTGCCGCTGAACATATCGGCCACCTGCTGGCCTGGGCCGCGCAGCAGCATATGACCGTCTCCGCGATGCTGGCTATGCCGTTCTACCATCCTGTGATTGAGGAAGGAGTACGTTCTGCTCTGAAGGATTTGCATAACAAGCTGAAGAGAACCGACGCCGGTGTCGATGAATGTCTGGAGTGCGGGCCGGGTAGTTAACGTCCGAACGAAGAGTGGTGTATCGACAAAGCACCCTGGGCCAGGTCAGGAACCCTCCTGCTCGCAATACTCGGTTGTTGAGACTCACTGGAGCCGCTGAAGCGCCAGATCCACTGCAGCATCGACCAGGTTGGCAACCTGGTGGTCGGGGCTACCCATCAGGGGGTGATAGATCGAGTCCTGGCGTTGAATCCAGATGCTATGAAATCCGGCACGGATTGCGCCGTGGATATCCCAGGCATGCGCCGGAGCGCATGAATATTTCAGTGCAGCCTGGTGGTAGAGAGCTGTCTGCGGTTTCCAGATCTCGAAATCCTCCACTGATACAATATCGTCAACCAAGTGTTCGATGTCGTTGTCGCGTACCAGTTTTTCTGTATTCGGGTTTTAACAAGATTCATGTAATTTTAGGACATCCCTGTGGATAACTTCCTGCCTGACAGCGTTGTGTACCGAATGATCACACTTGCTTATTAGCGTTCTTTTGTGTCAGTACATCTTCTTTTTGTCTGAGGAAGAGATACATGACCATGGTACAAGAACAGGGTCGGCTAGCCTACCCGATATTACCCGATCCGCTCACGCCGCACGTGTCCCTTCTATAAATTAGATCGTCTTGAAATCCTTGACTTTTTTCAGCAACCGTTGAAGCATGAGCAGCATGCTTAGTCTCTTGGTAGCCATACTCAGCACCGTTCGCTCTTCATTAATGTCGCGCGATCAATTGATCCTGCAAAATCTGGCTCTCCGACGGCAGCTTGTGATGTTACAACAATCAGCGAAGCGTCCGCAGGTGCCGCCGGTCGACCGCTTGTTCTGGATCCTGTTCTCGAAAACTGTTGACCGGTGGCGGGCTATGTTGCATGTGTTGCACCCCGACACCGTTGTACGCTGGCATCGATGGTGTTTTCGACGATACGGGACGTTTAAGAGTCGGCGTCGTCGGGCAGGCCGACCGCCCATTGATGCAGAGATCCGCACACTCATCAGGCGAATGCAATCGACGAATGTTGGTTGGGGCGCCTGTGCCTACCAAAAACTGTATACACAACGGGTTAAACCCAGAAAGCCGCAAAATGTCGCACTTATCGCTGTAGCCCACGGCTGGCCTACGGTGGCCTGCTCAACGAGACCGTCGTCTGGCAGCTGATCAGCTACCTGCGCGCCCAGCCCGAACCCAGTGTGGTGCCGACGGTCGCCTGGGTGGATTGATCCAGCGCTTTTCTGGATTCCAGACGTTTACTGCGTAAAGTCTGGAACGACGGTTGATACTTAAACCCATCATTCCAGAATCGTTTCCTTTTCCCGTCATTCCAGAATCTCGCGCAGCGGGATTTCTGGAATCCAGAGCGTGTCAATTTTCACCCACTGGATTCCAGACGTTTACTGCGTAAAGTCTGGAACGACGCCCCACTTATTTATCCGTCATTCCCGGATCGAGCTTGCGAGACTCCGGGAAACCAGGCTCCTGCCTCAAAATTCGTTAACTTCAGTTCAATGGCAAGCTGCAGTCCGTGTCGGCGCAGGGTCACTGCGCCAGGCGCAAATCCCACTCCTGCACGATAGGGCCTGCGTTGGTTTGGGCAGAATCCGTCACCAGCGTGTAGTTCGCGGTCAAATGCGCGGCGTCCGTGAATGCGATCGGATGCTCAAATTGCATGCCCGGCGTACCAGTTCCAGCATAAAGAATGACCCCCTTTTTTCTCTTGTACGGCCCAGTGCGTGAATGCACGCAGTTGAGATCAATCTCGTCGTTACCGATCAGGGTCACCGAAAACATATGTACTTTTTGTTCGAGATCCACGTTTAAAACGCCGTTAGGCGTCATGGAAATATCCTTTGGAGCCGCCAGTTGGCACTGGTAACTGACGAACTTTCCGTCAGCTCCTGGCGACGATTCCGTGTGTGCTTCGTCCCATTGCGTGATCGAAACGGTTGCGGCGGGAGCTTCGCCGGAATAAAACTCAGCGTCGATTGAATCGTCGTCGCGGTCGGTCACCGGCAGGTTGATCTTGATGCTGGCCTTATAGCTGACCTGGGGATCGATTTCCGTACCCGTGACTTTGATGGTGCCCTGGTAGCTGCCGAGCTCGTTCGATTGTGCGTGGGCGAGGCCGAAACCGCCGAGACTGGCACAAGTAAGGACCGCCACAGCCATGAGTAATCCACACCATGTTTTCTGTCTGAGGCTGGTTTTGTGGTGATGCTGTAGATCAAGGTAAGGTTTCATGGGTGCTCCGGCTGATGGGTAGAAAACTCTCCGCGATTCTGAGCCTTCCTTTGTAGCCGGTCCAGTGATTTGAGAGGCCCTCAATCCTCGCGAAAGCGTGTACAGAGTTACCCATAGCCGCAAAAAAACCTTTCAGCTGAAACGTCCCCCATGAATCAAAGCAAATATGAATCGATATGAGTGCGGGATGAAGTGGATTTGCTGGCAATGGCCTTATCGCCTTTGTCCTAACATCAGCTGACGGAAAAATTTTTTCTGTATTTCTGTACGGGATGAAGTAAAGTTGCGGGCAATTGTCTTATCGCTTTTGTCCTACCATCAGCTGATGGATAAATCGTTATCTGTGCGGGATGAAGTAGAGTTGCTGGCAATTGTTTCTATCGCTTTGTCATCCCATCAGCTGATGGATAAACTGCTGCAGAATAAATGCACCGGAGCCGGCCTCCGCCCACCCAGGAAATGACTCGATAACCATGAGCAACACCCCTCTTTATGATGCCTATAGGCGGTTTTTGGCCAATGCCAGAACGCCCTTTACCGGCGGTATCGGAGAAACGGCTCGTGATCACCTCCCAGGGTATGGTCAGATACCAGTTGAAGACACCGTATCGAGATGGGACAACGCACGTCATGTTCGAACCATTGGACTTTATTGCGAAGTTAGCCGCACTCGTGCCCAAACCCCGAGTGAATCTGACGCGTTTTGCTCGTATCATCCCTGATACTCGCCCGCTTTGCGGGCCAGCTAAAGCTGTCCAAATTTGTTCCAGACAAATTTGTCATGGTGTTTTGGCCCCAAACAGCATGCACCGAATCAATGTGACACCTGCGAAACGTGGCAAGGACGGTAATAGCAAGCAGCAAGACTTGAAGGGCAAGAAGAACGCAGAGACACCAGTGGGTGAGCATAAGGAAATGACCTGGGCGCAAGGGCTTAAGCGCGTGTTTACCAACAGTAGGCGTTTAAGGCGATATCAATATCGCCTAAAGCGCCTACTGTTGGCACGATCTGCAATCGTTGTGGCGGAGCAGTCAAGATCATCGCGTGCATCGAGGAACTATTGTTCATCAAGAAAATTCTGGATCACCTGGATGCAAAATCCGCGGCACTTGCCTCAGCTAATCAGCTTCCAGAACCACGAGCGCCGCCGCAAGCAAGACTTTTCCAGAAAGAACCACAGGGG
>JBBKXJ010000376.1:0-6198 GCA_037969395.1 Pseudomonadales bacterium | reverse complement strand
GTAACGAATAAAGCGTTCATATAGCGAGTCGCCAAGGGGTCAGCCGTAAGGCGCATTTCCGAAGGCATATTGGGCATATGTCGAGGGAATGCAACGCAGCGGATGGCCCCTTGGCGGCTCGCCCGGAGGGAAGCACACAATTTGCGCACTGCGGCGTAGCAGTTCTTGGAAAGGTGACCTACATTCCCTGCGAACCGCGCCTTGCAGTGCACAAATTGTGAGCTTCTATATGTACGCTTTATTCGTTACACCACACTGGTGTAGCGCTTCCGCACGTATGCTCTATTGTAGAAGCATTACACTCTGCCACACGATTAAGCCATTACGCCATATCTGCAAACTCATAGTCCATCGCGTCGGCCGGCGACTGCAAATAGCGGCCCTGGATATAATGCACATTCATCTGCCACAGGCTGGCCAGAGTGGCGGCGTTTTCAACGTACGGCACAATTGAGTGCGCCGGGCTTTCGTTGAGGCGTAGCAACAGGCTACGCAAGTCTTCGGAGTTGTTCGGGCTTTTCTGCAGTTCAACGGTGTAGGAGCCGTCGACGGCGACGAATTCTACCTGCAAACGCTCCAGTGTCTTAAACGACTCCAGCGAGCGACCGAAGTGTGATATGGCCATCTGGCAGTTCAATGTCAGCAGCTCTTTGTTAAAGCGCACCGCCTGTTTTAAGTAGTGGGTGAGGGTAGTCTCCTGATATTGAAACACCAGGGTATCCCCTTCCAGTTGCGCGGCTTTAAGCGCTACGCCCAGCCAGCTGCAGAACTCTTCATCAAGCAAACTGTTCTGGCTCAGGTTGACCAGCAGGCGCGTGTCTTTGCCTGCATCGCGCTGCTCTTTCAGTTTCTTGGTGGCCTCTACTACCAGCCATTTGTCCAGCGTGGTGTCGCCTAACTGTTGATTGATCGATTGTATTAGTGCGTCTATCGGTGCTTCCTCACCTTCGGCATCGAACAGACGCAGAGTGGCTTCATAGTACTCAGAGGTTTTGCCGCGCATATTGATAATCGGTTGGAACATCATGCGCAATTGTTGTTTGTCGATAATTTCCTCGACATTGAAGCGGGCTTCCACATTGCCATCTGTCATCGGGTGATACAGTTTTACAGCGGCCTCGGGAGCGTCAGCGCGATATAGTTGCCGGGCCTCTTCCAGCGCGAAGAATGCCACGTCCATTATGCTGCTGGAATTGGCAAACGCGGCCGAGTTCAAGTGCACCACACCAATGCTGCAGCCACACTGCACCGTTTCATGCTCTACTTCGATCAGCTGCTTCTCTACCAGCAGGCATAAATCGCTGGCCGCTGCCACAGCGGCATCGGCGTTTCGGTCGTGCATCAAAATGGTAAAACTGTCTTCGCCATAGTGCGCTAACAAGAGGTTATCGTCGTCGCCAAACTGTTCTTTAAGCAATTCGGCCAGCGCGTAGCGCACAATGTTGCTTCCCGACAAGCCCATGCGACTCTTCAGTGCGGCGTAATCATTCAGGCCGATGTAGAGCAGGCTGGTGGCGTTGTCAGTATTTTCGTTGGCCAGGTAGGCGTCGAGCGCGTCAATAAAATGGTAACGATTATATAAACGTGTCACGGGGTCAATATTGGCATCGACAGCACTAAGTGAGGCCGTCGGTGTCGTTGCCGTTTTACGCAGAATCGCCTGCGTGCATTCCTCGCCGTCAAAGCTCGCCGGCGCGAAGCGCATTTGCGCGGCAAACTCGCTGCCGTCGGCGGCGATACCAGTAAATGCAAGTTCTTGCACGTCGGCGGCGTCATAGTGGCGCAGGAACATTTTAAACTTGTCCTGATCATCGGTGCCGATAAGGTCGATCACCGGTATTCCAAGCAGCTCGTCTACATCTTCGTAGCCAAACATTTCGGCGTAAGCCTCGTTGACGTCGATGTGCATGCCATCGATCATATAGGCGACGGCGTCGTCGGCTTGTGCCATCAATAGCTCAAAGCGGCCGCTGACCTCTGCCAGGTTTTGTTCCAACGTGATTTGTTTGCGGCGCATACTCACGTGTGTCGCCTCGCGGCGAGCGACGTGCAATAAATGTTCGTCCAGCGATACCAGCACCACGTCTTGCGCGCCTTTTTTCAAGCCGTCCACAATGCCTTCGGTAGTGAGTTTTTCAGTCAGTATCACAACCGGTGTGTCAGTTTGCTGTTGGCGGTAGCAATCCATGACCGCATCGATATCCAGCTCCAGATTGTAATCCTCAAACAGTGCCAGGTCCCAGCGCTGCTCGCGCAAGCACTCCGCTAAATCTTCGGTTGAGGTGATACGATGAGTTTGAGTGGCTATACCGGCGGTGCGGAACAGGCCATTCACTCGTTCTGACGCATCGCGTGCATCGCTCGACAGTAGTATGCGTAATATGCTGGAGTCCATTTTTGGCGATAAATCATTCATGTCTTTAAATTACAAGGCGGTGTCCGGTTTTTCACAAACCTATAAATTAGCCCATAGCGAATCAAACTTGCTCTGGTTGTCAGCAGCATGACTCATATTCGCATCGTTAGCGGCATCAAATAAGTGGTAAGTGAACTGCGCATAGGCGCCGGTATGGGTTAGCTGTTTTTGCAACTTGACGGTCACAATCGTGCCATCTTGCATAATTTGCACTTTTTGACCGGCGACAAAGCGCATGTGTGGCACTAGCAGTGTTTTTAGCTGCGCGGTAACGCTTATTTCCGGTAACAGTAGCACGCGAGTAAACTCGCCTGGTTCGCGATCACTGGCAACGACGCGCGCAATTGTTGGCATAAATGCAGGGCTGAGTAACTCCACGCCAAATTGCACGTCAGCCTTGTTTGGGCGGTGCAACCAGCGAACGGCGCCGATACTCCAGTGTGATGCATCTTGCTCGCGTATGGCGACCAGGTCGCCGGCCTTTATTCTGGCCGTCGTTGTTTCCGGCCAGGTCAGGCTGTAGCCGCCCGGGCTGGCGTTAAGCACGCGTACATTAAAGTTCTGGAATTGATCGCCTAACGCTGTGCGCGACTGTATGTTGAAGCTGCGCAGCTGGTAGTCGATTGTCTCCATAGCGATATTAGCTTTTTTCTGCAATGGGTCCACGTCTACTGCGACCGCCCACGGGTCTCCACTTTTAGGCTTGACCGGTTTTGAGCGCGCCGACTTTAGTTTTGGATTTGTCTGCAAAGCGTCTTTTGCCAATTCAATCATGTCTTCAAAGGAAAGCTGGTTAGCGGCGAAGTAGTGGGCGCTGCTCAAGCCGACGCATATCTGCAGTTCATTGTCGGTCTCCATGCGCATAAAGCTGCGTTTACTGCACTGCCCCCAGGCTAGTGTCAGGTGCTTCAGCAGATCGCCTGACACGGTAGACTTGTCTATAACAACTCGTTGCTGACGCGACTGCAGCATCAGCTCGCGTAAATGTTCCACCAGCAGGCTGCTGTCGATACCTGTATAGGCGCCGAGATCGGCTTCAGTTGCTACCAGTTTTGTGAACAACGGCGAACGATCCTGTGACGGGTCAACCACGAACAGCGGTCGCTTGCCCTCACAATTTGCCTGATTCAGGCGCGCCAGGTTGCTCCATTCGGGCAGCAGTTTATGCACGATTGTCAGATCTTCCTGGCGTAGCTGATTGGCTTTAATGCAGCCCAGCAACAGCGCGTGAACATAGCAGTCATGAATAGAACTGGCGGCACCGCGCTGTGCAAAACTGTCCGTGATCTCATCATTAGCCACGCCAAATTCGCAAGCCAGCCGATACTGCGTATGCAGTTTTAGCCAGGTGCGCTCGGGAACAGTGGCGTAGAGTTGATAGCTGCGCAACAAAATTTCCGTTTGCAGGCAGGACGCCCGATATAGAGCAATGTCGGTCACTGCATCTGCGCGTTTTTTGAATAGACTTTTTTTGTCGTCACGATTAAGCGCTACCAGCAGATAGCCAGTCGCCAGTTCATTTTGTAAAGTATGTGCAAGGTCCACGACCTGCTGCGCTTTTTTGGGCAGAATGATTGCCTGATTAAGATAGTGCTTAGCCAGCCCAACGCAGGTTTTGCGAACGCTGGGGTACAAGATTTCAAGTATTTCAAAGCGTTGTCGGCTAGGCAGGCGCAGACGCACCAGCTCACTGATGATTCTGAATAAATTGCGACTGGTTTCCCCCATGTTGGCGTGTGGCAGCGAGGCCAGCCAGCCGGCAACACCTTCTTTGGTAGCGACACAGCTACTCAAGCGATAGAGATCCTGCTCGGGAAGACCAAGAGAGAGGGCAATATTTTGGTTCATTCGGTAACTTCTCGTAATAATTTGCACTTCCTGTTAGAAAAGTATAGGAGAGGTTCGTATTTTCGCCGCCGTTTATCGGCTTAATTTAGTAACAATGTGCAATTCATGGTCGCCTGCCAGTTGGCTCGCGCCTGCCATACGCTCCCGTAACGCTGTATGATTGCGGCTTTTGAAGCCCTGCCACTAAAGAGGAAAACAATGGCGAACCACTCTTCTAACGATTTCAAATCCGGCCTTAAAGTCATGTTAGACGGCGATCCATGCTCCATCGTCGAGAATGAATTAGTCAAACCGGGCAAAGGCCAGGCGTTCAGTCGCGTCAAGCTACGCAACTTGAAAACCGGTCGGGTGTGGGAGCGCACGTTTAAGTCTGGTGACAGCCTCGAAGGTGCCGACGTGGTTGAAAAGGATATGGAGTACCTGTACAGCGACGGCAGCTACTGGCACTTTATGGACCCGGTGAGTTTCGAGCAGTATCAGGCGGATGAAGCCGCCGTAGGCGACGCCGTGAACTGGTTGAAAGAACAGGATTCGTACATTGTGACGTTGTGGGATGACGCGCCTCTACTAGTGACCGCGCCTAACTTCGTCGAACTCGAAATTAGCGATACTGATCCGGGTTTAAAAGGCGACACGGCGCAGGGCGGCACTAAGCCTGCGACGCTGACAACCGGCGCCGTGGTAAAAGTACCCTTGTTCTTGAATATTGGTGAAGTCGTGCGCGTCGATACACGCACCGGCGAATATCAAAACCGCGTCAAATCCTAATCGCTGGTCTATTAATATCCGATGCTTGACAACTGGCTGCCCACGGCCAGTCTTGCCGCAATGCACAGGCGTGCCGAACTGTATCGCAGCGTTCGCGCGTTTTTTCAGGCGCGCGGCGTATTGGAAGTCGAAACCCCGGGCCTGAGCCGCCACGGCGTCACCGATCCTCACATCGCCAGCGTCGCAGTTGCCGGCCAGGGCTGGCTGCAAACCTCACCCGAATTTGCCATGAAGCGGCTGCTGGCTAGCGGCATTGGCTGCATTTATCAGATTTGCAAAGCCTTTCGCGATGGCGAAGCTGGCCGCTACCACAATCCGGAATTTACCCTGCTTGAGTGGTATCGAGCAGATTTTGACGAGCACG
The DNA here is from genome assembly GCA_037969395.1 of Pseudomonadales bacterium. Lineage (GTDB taxonomy): Bacteria > Pseudomonadota > Gammaproteobacteria > Pseudomonadales > JAUIET01 > JBBKXJ01. The sequence goes on along the minus strand of JBBKXJ010000376.1, from coordinate 802 downwards.
AGCTGATGAGCGAAGTAGAGCAGCTGCTGGCAGAGTTGCTCGATTGTAAAGCGGCCCAGCGGCACTCCTATGGCGATCTGTTTCTGGCGCGGCTGGGCACAAACCCCTATACCGCTGATTATGCCGAGTTACAGGCGCTTGTTGATCTGCATATAGAAACCGCCTCCGCCTGCGTCGACAAAGACCAATGCCTGGAGTTGTTGTTTAGTTATCTACTGCAACCCGGTCTGTTGGGCCTCACTTTTGTATACGATTATCCCGCCAGCCAGGCGGTGTTGGCGCGCCTTGGCAATAATGCTGACGGCACAACCATAGCACGCCGGTTCGAGTGTTTTTTTGACGGCGTCGAACTGGCGAATGGCTACTACGAGCTAACCGACGCTGATGAATACCTGCGTCGCTGTCAGGCCGACAATGCAAGGCGCGCTGCCTACGGTTTACCCGCAATGGAAATCGACAGGCGTTTTGTGGCCGCCATGCAGCAGGGTTTACCTGATTGCGCAGGTGTTGCGCTGGGCCTGGACCGGTTGCTGATGTTGTTAGTTGGTGCTGATTCTATAGAAGAGGTGTTGAGCTTCCCCGCCGCGCGGGCTTGAATTGTATACACAATGTACTAAATTATGGCCGCACTGGTAGTCATATGCAGATTTTTTGGCGTGAGTGTGCCTCCTGTTTACAACCGGCGCGCCAACGCCTCACCCATTCTCACTGCGCTACCGGCCGCTAGCTCCGGCAACCATTCTATTGTGCCTGCCTCAAACAATAGAATAACGGTCGAGCCCAGCATGAAACGTCCCATTTC